>NZ_JBHFJH010000030.1:0-317495 GCF_057334655.1 Paenibacillus sp. AGC31 | reverse complement strand
CGCCTGAAGCGCAAATTTCATGCCACAGCCCCCCAGCAAAAAATGGTGACGGATATTACTTATATTTCGGATGGAAACACATTCGTTTATCTGTCTGTCATTCAAGACTTGTTCAACAACGAAATTGTAGCTTGGCAATTATCTAAACGGAACGATGTTCAGCTCGTATTGGATACGGTGGAACAATGGACACAAAAAAGAGACGTTTCGGAAGCCGTGCTCCATTCGGATCAAGGCTTCCAATACACGTCTCAGGCGTACAACACACGATTAGAAGCATTCGGCGTGAAGGGCAGCCACTCTCGCAAAGCAACCTGCCTGGATAACGCATGCATCGAATCCTTCTTTTCGCATCTCAAGACAGAGAAGCTGTACCTTAACCAGTGTAATTCAGAAGCAGAGATTCGACAAGCCGTGGAAGATTATATGTACCATTACAACTACCGACGTTTTCAAGCCAAACTCAAACAGCGCGCACCGATTGAATATCGATGCGCACTGGCAGCATAGCTTTTTTCCATCTGTCTACTTGACAGGGGTAAGACCAGAAAGGGGCTTTTTTTATTAAATCAAAAAAATCTGAGGATAAAAGCGATCGGAAGGTTGTTCTGTCATCGGAGTGACCAGTGTAAATATTCTTTAGTTCAACGTATATAGCCATTTAGGGCTCAAATCCCGCCTGACTGATCCAGATCTCATCCTCTGAAAAAACGTTTTTC
The DNA here is from genome assembly GCF_057334655.1 of Paenibacillus sp. AGC31. NCBI lineage: Bacteria > Bacillati > Bacillota > Bacilli > Caryophanales > Paenibacillaceae > Paenibacillus > Paenibacillus sp. AGC31. The sequence goes on along the minus strand of NZ_JBHFJH010000030.1, from coordinate 316,776 downwards.
ATCTGCTGAACAACAGTTTGATATGCATCTGGATGATACCAGTGCTCCATCCCCACTTCTTGATAGAGCGACTCCATGCCGAGCCGCCGGGTGCGCTTGCCCTCACTGCCATCACCCATGAAATAATCGTCAATGCATACACGCTGAACAAGAGGTCTCAATATGGCTGCAAACTGTTCACTGCTGGGTAATACGGGAGCAATCGCAACCTGTGTCGGTATTCCGGCATCCCTCAACTGTTCCAATGCGCGTAATCGGCCTGCAATTGGGGGAGCGGAAGGGCTGAAATGCTTGCGCATATCGTCCAGATCCGTTTCCACCGTCATGCTGACCCGAACCCGGTCACCTAACTGTTGTAACAGATCTATATCCCGGGTAACGAGTGGACTGCGGGTTTGGACTAATACAAAATCGGGTGGATGCTGTACCATCGTTTCAAGTAATGAACGTGTGATACACTCCTTGTACTCGGCGGGTTGATACGGGTCGGTACTGGATGACATGAACAGAGTGACTTTGCCTTTGGTCAGGGCACGTTGCAATTCTTTGGCGAATACTCGGGAGGCCTGTTGTTTCACATCCACCCAGCTCCCCCAAACCTCTTTGCGAAATAAGGAGACAGGCATCTGTCTGACATAACAATAGGAACAACCGAAGGCGCAGCCTGTGTAAGGATTCAGCGTATGTGTATATCCATTAAGGAACCCTGTTCCCTTGTTGAGTAACGTTTTGGGTACTTTGTACGTAAGATTCGTCTTCATAAGTTCTCATGCCTTTCGCGGTAGTGTGCAGGTGTTAGACCTGTGTGTTTGCGAAATACAGTAATGAAATAAGCTGAGTTAGGTATACCGACATGGCGTCCAATATCGGTGACGGTAAGTCCGGTATGTTCAAGCAACTTCCGAGCTTCAGTGATTCTTTTTTCCTGAATATATTGAACCGGTGTGCGGCCTGTAATCCGCTTGAACACACGATGCAGATGATAAGGACTACCATGACTTACAGTGGCAAGGACATCCAAGGTTAGAGGTTCGGCGTAATGATGTTCGATGTAATCCATGATCCCGTAAATCCACTCCTGATCAGGTACCCGCTCGCCTGTGGGCTTGCAACGTTTGCAGGGTCTGAACTTTTGTGCTAACGCTTCTTCAACATGGTGAAATATCAGCACATTTTCAGCTTTGGGTGCTCTGGACTTACAGGAAGGTCGGCAAAAGATACCCGTTGTCTGCACACCGTAAAAGAACGTTCCATCATAAGAATTATCGTTGTGGATGATGGCATGCCAGTATTTTTCCTCTATAGATTTGGGCAGTATGCGATCTTGATCTCGACTTTCCACGGTGATCACCTCATCTTTAATTATACCCCTGATTCAAAAGGATTGACGAAGTTTCAACTTAAAAAGCAAGATATCAATATCTTGGATAAAGTACCTTCCTTCAATCTGAACGAAATATGAGCTACAATATAGAAGATGGTATACAGGATAGAACTCAAATGAAATTTATAGATGAAAGAGGTAGGTAAGCATGGTTCGTTTTGGTGTAGTGGGTACCAACTGGATTACAGAAAGGCTTCTGGAAGCCGCAGCACAGGTTGAAGGATTCAAATTGGCCGCCGTGTATTCAAGAACTGAAGATAAGGCTAACGCATTTGCAGATAAATATGAGGTTGAACATCGTTTCACCGATCTGGAAGACATGGCGGCAAGTGATGTAATCGACGCAGTCTACATTGCAACACCGAATACGGTTCATGCGGAGCAGGCTGAGCTTTTTCTGAGAAACGGTAAACATGTATTGTGCGAGAAACCTTTAGCCGCAAATAGCGCGGAAGTTCGGAGTATGATTGATACAGCACGAGAACATCAAGTTCTGCTCATGGAAGCGATGAAATCTACCCTTGTTCCCCAGTTCAAAATGGTGCAGAAGAACCTGCATAAAATCGGTCCTGTCCGCAAATATGTAGCAGGATACTCTCAGTATTCTTCGCGTTACGACAAGTACAAAGAGGGGATCGTCCTGAATGCGTTCAAGCCTGAACTCGCCAATGGTGCGTTAATGGATCTCGGTGTGTATTGTCTCTACCCATTGATTACATTGTTCGGTGCACCTAACCGGGTTCAATCCCAAGCAATGATGCTGGAATCTGGCGTGGATGGACAAGGCAGTGTGCTGCTGGATTATGATGGGATGGATGCGGTTGTTACATACTCCAAAATCTCCAATTCTCATCTACCAAGCGAAATTATGGGGGAACTGGGCAGCATTATCATTGACAAGATTGGTTCACCGGAACATGCAGAGATACGTTACAATGACGGTACGGTGGAGCAGCTCACAGTCGAACAAAACCATCCGGCGATGTATTATGAAGTGGAGGAGTTCGTGAATCTGGTTGAGCAGGGCCAAAAGGAGTCTGACATGAACACGTATGAACGCTCTTATGTGACGATGCAGGTTATGGATCAGATTCGGAAGCAGATTGGGCTTGTGTTCCCTAACGATTGATTCAAGCGCAGGAAAGGAAGTTGAGACGAGATGAGCAGAGATGAGCAGAGCAACCGGTCTAATGATTCTGGAGGTTTGGAACTGACACAGATTGTTTTCATAGGAAGAACCTTTGAGGAATATATGAAGATGTTCAACCTGACCGTGGAGGATCTTACAGGCAAGTCCATTTTGGATTGTCCAGGTGGAGCATGTTCGTTCAGTAGCAAGGCGCGCAAGTTGGGTGCAGATCCCATGGCCGTGGATATGGCCTACAAATATGAGATCGACGAGCTTGAGGTAAAGGGATTTCAGGACATTGAGCATACGATGAAACAGATGGAACCGGTGCAAGGCATATATGTGTGGGATCAATTTGGATCAATTCAGGGGTTAGAGGAAGAACGAACTCGTGCCATCACAGATTGCATCGCAGATATGAGAATGTTTCCTGACCGTTATGTGGCGTCTGTGCTCCCGGATCTACCCTTTGCGGATGAACAATTCGATCTGACGTTATCCGCCCATTTCCTGTTTACGTATGCGGATCGATTGGATGTTGATTTTCATGTTGCAACCGTAATGGAGCTGCTGCGTGTGACCAAACAAGAGGTTCGCATTTTTCCAACAGTGGATCTGACTGGTGAACGTTACAAACACATGGATGAATTAAAATTAATACTCGAAGAGCGTGGGTGCATCGTATCCGAAGAACCAACAGCTTATGAGTTTCAAAGGAACGGTTACACGATGCTTCAAATTGTTAAACATAATCGAACAAGATAGGAGGTTTTTTGGATGAATAAAGTTCTTATACTTGGAGGTACACGTTTTTTCGGTAAACGTCTGGTGGACCACTTGCTGTGGGAAGGGAAGTCTCAGATCACAGTCGCAACTCGTGGTAAAACGGATGTTGACTTCGGACCCGAAGTCAACCGAATCAAGATGGATCGTGAAGACCCGGAATCTCTGGCAGAGGTTGCACAGACAGACATGTGGGATGTTGTGTACGATAATATCTGTTATTCCCCAGATGCGGCGAAAGCGGCATGTGAAGCTTTTGCAGGACGCACCAAAAGATACGTTCTGACATCCACACTCTCGGTATACGGTGATCCCCGACCTGGATTTAAGGAAACGGATTTTGACCCGTATACATATCCATTACAGTATGGGAGTGCGGAGGATTTTTCGTATGGAGAAGGCAAACGGCTTGCGGAGGCTGTATTTTTCCAGGAAGCAGATTTCCCGGTTGTGGCGATGCGTATTCCCATTGTACTCGGGATTGATGATTATACGAGAAGACTTCATTTTCATATTGAACATGTGCAAAAAGGAAAACCGATCGGCATGCCAAATCCGGATGCAGAGATTGGATTCATCAATTCCACAGAAGCGGCAAGATTTCTCGCTTGGCTTGGACATTCGTCCATTACCGGTCCGGTGAATGCAGCTTCCAAGGGTGCGATTACGCTGTCAGCCATGATACATCTGATCGAGACGGTCACGGGCATGCAGTCCCAGATCCTTAAGGAAACTGTGAAAGAAGACATGTCACCCTTCGGGATCGAGCAATCATGGACGATGGAGACGACCAAAGCTGAACAAGCGGGATATACGTTCGAAGCTCTGATGGACTGGTTCCCGGGGCTCGTTCGTGAGGTCGCTCTTGCATTACAGTCGGAGCGGTAGAAGTATCGGCATGTATGGAACTGAATGAAACGCCGAACCTGAATGAACCTGACGAACCAACCGGTTCGGACGAACGGGTCATTCTAACGAATGAATATCAAAAAGGGTGCAACCAGAGCGTAATCTCCGGTGCACCCTTTTTATGTTGTACATTTTTCGAATTTGAACGGGACCTAATCTAGATAAGTGGGACTAATCATTTACACGATAATATTTAGTTAACTCACGTGCTTAACTCTATTTTTGCTCACGTGGAGCAGCAGCCGAAGCCCGTATGCGCAGTTCTGATGGTAGAATAACGGTTTGGGCCTCGGAAGGGGCCTTGCCCTCAATTCGGTCAATCAGCATCTGTACTCCTCGAAATCCAAAATCATATGCGGGCTGTGCAGCTACGGTAAGAAAAGGGTCAAAGGCAGAAGCCAGATCCAGATCGTCGAAGCACACAACAGAGATGTCTTCTGGTACACGCAGTCCTCGTTTGCGCAAAAGCCGAATGACCCCAATCGCCAGCATGTTGTTGGCGGCAAAAATGGCTGTTGGTTGATCCGGTTGAGAGAGTAGTTGATCCAGTCCTTCTTCATCGCTGAAATCCCGGTACCCGGTTCGAAGCACAAGCTCGGGATCGATATCAGCTCCGGCCTCTCGTAAACCCGCTATATAACCTTCCTCCCGCAGTCTGGCGGTAGAAACCTCCGAAGAACCATTGACCAGTGCAATGCGCCGGTGCCCCAGTTGCACCAGATATCGGATCAGTTCAATCGCGCCTTCCCGGCTATCTCCGGCAATAATATCTGACGTAATGCCAGGTACGGTGCGGTCCAGAAAGACAAATGGAATGTGACGTTCCTGCAACTGTTTCAGATGAGGAAGAGAACGATCTCCCGCAGGGGCATAGAGTACACCATCTACACGAGTAGATAGAATCGCATCCACGTAATCCTTTTCCTTATTGTAATCCTCGTCACTATTGCCGAATAAGAGACGGTACCCACGAAGATGGGCTGCATCTTCAGCACCACGTGCCAGTGTTGTATAAAAAGGGTTGGTAATATCCGTAATAAGCAGGGAGAGCATCTGGGTTCGTTGAAGCACAAGGCTGCGTGCATTGGAGTTCGGGATGTAACCCAGTTCGTCGATCACCTGTTGTACACGTTCGCGTGTCGCGGAGCTTATGCGGCCTGTATGATTAATGACCTTGGAGACCGTCATGGCGGAGACGTTAGCTTTTTTGGCAATATCATAAATGGTAATCATTAGAATCTAACCTTTCCGCAACATAGTCTTACCATTCTATAGGATAATGCCAATTGACAGCAAGATAGGCTCATGCTATGTTAGGGTTACCGATAACCCTAAGGGGTTTTGAACGTCTTTACTACATAAACCATTTCGTTGAATTCGCTCATGCACGTTCCATTTTCTTGAAAAGAGGAACTACATACAAGGCTGATTAATGAAATGGTTTATTGGTATTTTTTCAAATATGTAAACGCATTCAAACTCAAGCAAGGCTCTTGATAATCTGTGTATGCAACTCTTGTGTGCAACTCGGGTATCGGTTGTATCTCCGTCATTATCTCATTCCAATCAACGCACATGGATCAGACAGAAGGTTTCTCGATTCAACCCAAATTCTATGAAACGAATTGAAGGAGGACATTCCAGTATGACACATCAGGATTATCGTTATAAACAGGCTTTTCCCAAGATTGGTATTCGTCCCACGATTGATGGAAGACGCAAAGGCGTTCGGGAGTCACTGGAAGAACAAACGATGCGGATGGCGACATCTGTTGCGGAACTGCTTGCAGCCGAATTGCGTTATCCTGACGGGTCCGCGGTGGAATGTGTTGTGGCCGAGACCTGTATTGGCGGAGTGGCCGAAGCGGCCGCAGCATCAGAACTATTCAGCCGTTCCAACGTGGGCGTAACGATCACCGTGACACCATGCTGGTGTTATGGTACGGAAACGATGGATATGTCGCCATCCATTCCTACTGCTATCTGGGGTTTTAACGGAACTGAACGTCCGGGTGCTGTATATCTGGCTGCAGTTCTCTCTGCCCATGCACAGAAGGGGATTCCGGCCTTTGGGATCTATGGAGAGGATGTTCAGGACGGAGGGGATACAACAATTCCCGATGACGTGCGTGAGAAATTGCTCCGGTTCAGCCGTGCGGGTCTTGCAGCCGCGACCTTGAAAGGGCAAGCCTATCTGTCCATTGGATCGGTATCCATGGGGATTGCAGGCTCAATTGTGAACGATTCATTTTTTCAGGAATATCTGGGCATGCGCAACGAATATGTGGATATGAGCGAACTCACTCGTCGTATCGAAGAAGAAATCTACGATCCTGAGGAGTATAAGCTCGCACTGGCCTGGGTGAAGGAAAATTGTAGTGAAGGTCCGGACAACAATGCTGCCCATCTGCAAACGGATCGCAAACGCAAAGAGTACGAATGGGAAACCGTTGTGAAAATGACCCAAATCGTGCGTGACTTGATGGCTGGCAATCCAAGATTGGCAGAGCTTGGTTTTACAGAGGAATCGATGGGTCACCACGCGATTGTATCCGGCTTTCAGGGACAACGGCAATGGACGGACCATTCACCTAACGGAGATTTTCTAGAGTCGATACTCAATTCTTCCTTTGACTGGAATGGCAAACGTGCGCCTTATCTCGTTGCAACGGAGAATGATAGTTTGAACGGTGTGTCCATGTTATTTGGCTCGTTACTCACGCATACGGCACAGATCTTCGCTGATGTGCGCACGTATTGGAGTCCGGATTCGGTACAGCGTGTAACAGGGCACCAGTTGGAAGGAAACGCGAAGGACGGTATTCTGCATCTGATTAACTCGGGTTCCGCGGCCCTGGATGGCACCGGACAACAGTCCAGAGATGGCAAGCCTGTGCTCAAGCCTTTCTGGGAAATTACAGATGAGGAAGTTCAGGACTGCCTGAAAGCAACATCGTGGAGACCGGCATCCGTAGAGTATTTCCGCGGGGGCGGCTATTCAGCGGATTTCTTGACCAAAGGCGGTATGCCTGTAACGATGACACGTCTGAATCTGGTCAAAGGACTGGGTCCGGTGCTGCAAATTGCTCAGGGTTACACGGTCGATCTGCCTGAAGATGTACATGATACGCTGGATCGGCGGACAGACCCAACCTGGCCATCCACCTGGTTTGCACCTGTTCTAACCGGATCGGGAGCGTTTACTTCCGTATACGAGGTCATGAATCAATGGGGAGCGAACCATGGGTCCATCTCATACGGACATATTGGTGCAGATCTGATTACACTCGCTTCCATGCTTCGCATTCCGGTAAATATGCATAATGTACCTGAAACGGAAATTTTCCGTCCGCGTGCATGGGGATTGTTCGGCACAAGTGAGCCGGAGAGTGCAGACTACCGTGCTTGCAGTGTGTTTGGCCCGTTGTATCGTTAAAATAAAGTTCCATTCCTGTCAAACGCCATGTTCCTTGTGAGATGAGGTAACCTGGCGTTCTCTTGAAAGCTGTGTTCAGAACTCGAATACGGCTTATCGCGTAGAGTTAAGGAGGCTTGAAAGAATGGGCAATCAAGCAACACATGTGCTTGCTGCCGATTACGGCGCCGGTAGTGGACGCGTAGTCCGGGGTTCTTTTGATGGAAGCAGACTCTCGTTACAAGAAGTGCATCGATTCAACAATGAACCCGTGCAGCTGGGGGACGGATTGTATTGGGATTTCTTGCGACTTTTTCATGAATTAAAACAAGGCATTGTGAAAGGGACGCAAGGCATCTCTCCATCGGTCCGTTCTATAGCAGTGGATACGTGGGGAGTGGACTATGGACTGGTGGATGGTGCCGGAAGGTTGTGCTCGAACCCACGTCACTATCGGGAAGCACGCAACGCAGAGTGGATGGAAGAAGTTCTGCACATGGTGAAAGAAGAAGAACTGTATGCCATGTCCGGCGTTTTGCCGCAGCAGATCAATACAGTATTTCAACTGCTAGGCAGTGTACGAGAGCAGGCCGAAGGTTTGCGTCCGGATGTGCGCATGTTATTTATGCCGGATTTATTTCACTATTATCTATCTGGTCAGCAGGCTTGTGAGTATACGATTGCAAGTACCAGTGGGCTGTTGCATGCAGGCGAGGCGCGTTGGAATTACCATCTGATCGGGCGTCTCGGTATACCGGAAACATTATTTCCAAAGCTCGTTCAACCGTGTACCGTGCTGGGCAATTTAACAAATGAGTTGTGCGCCGAGTTACGGACTGGACCGATGCAGGTAGTCTCTGTGGGCTCACACGATACGGCATCTGCCTTGGCAGCGATTCCTGCGATGGATTCGGATTTTGCTTTTATCAGCTGTGGTACCTGGTCACTTATGGGGGTGGAGCGTGATACACCTGTATTGGATGACCGAAGTCGTGCATTAGGATTCACCAATGAAGGGACGGTACGTGAGAAAGTACGCACCCTGAAAAATCGTTCAGGCCTGTGGCTGCTACAAGAATGCAAACGGCAATGGGAGCGGGAGAATCAACTTTTTACACATGAAGAACTGATTCAGCTAGCTACCTTGGCAACGCCGCATCAAAGTTATGTATCGCCGGGAGATGGCGTGTATTTGGCGCCAGGGAATATGGCTGAACGCATACGCCAACAATGCAGTCTCACCGGACAGACTGTCCCCGAAACGACTGGAGCGATTGTGCGCTGCATTCTGGAAAGTCTTGCACTGGAATTCAGGCAGACGCTGGATGAACTGCAGTTGGTTACAGGTGCAAGACCTCGTGTCATTCATATGGTTGGTGGTGGTGTACATAATCGCCTATTGTGCCAGTTTACAGCCAATGCAGCCGGTGTCCCGGTGGTGGCAGGCCCGGCAGAGGCGACTTCAGCCGGGAATTGCATGCTGCAATTCCTTGCGCATGGAGAAGTGAGTAGCTTGGCCGAGGTACGGGAGGTCATGGCTGCTTCCTTTTCCCCCGAGACCTATGAGCCTGAGGATACAGAGCTGTGGCAGGAAGCTTATGAAAACTACCAAAGTCTGAATCAAATCAAAAGGTAATAAATAGATTCAATGCAATGAGCATTGACGCAAAATGCTAAAAAGAAAAGTAAGAGGAGTGGTTAGGAATATGTCTGAACAGCAAATAAGGGAAGAGTTGACGAAGTATGCACGTAGAGCAGTTGCCCAAGGGCTCGTGGTCGGACCCGGTGGGAATCTGAGCGCACGCTCTGGGGGAACGATGTTGTTGTCTCCGAGCGGATATGCACTTGAAGATCTGGAACCGGACGAATGGATCGCCATTGATATCGAGACAGGAGAGACTCGTGCGGGATCAACACGTCCGTCTTCCGAAGTATTAATGCATCTGTATAGTTATCGTGTGAATCCTGATATCCAAGCCATTGTGCATACGCATCCGGCATATACGATCGCACTTAGTCTTGTTTTCGATGAATTGCCACACTTGTTCCCTGATCAGTCCGCCTTGGTGGGCGATATCGGATTTGTTCCATACGTTCTGCCAACGACGAAACTACTTGCCGATGCAGTCTCAGCAAAGGTAGACGAACATACGGCACTCATTCTTGTCAATCACGGATTGGTTACGACCGGTAAAAACCTCCGCGAAGCCTATTACCGCACCCAGGTGGTGGAAGAAAGCGCGAAAGTATATATGATCGCCAAGGCAGCGGGAGAACCCAAAGTGTTAACTGCTGAAGAATATAAGGAAATTCAATCGCTTGAAAGTGAAGCCTACCGTGTGCAATTATTGCAACAACTCAAGTCTTAAACGGAGATTATCCATTCGTCAAAACATGACATGAAACTGAACAATCCACTATTTTTCTCGACAACTATTGCATAACCTGAAATACCGAGTATAATACTTGGTAAATAGACGAAAAGGGGATGCAATAAACGATGAAAACACATGCTGAATTGAACTCACTTCTTGTTGACGATTATCTGGATCTCCTGAACATTGCGAAACAGCTAGGTGATGACGAATGGAAAGATGCTATTCTGCAAGCATTGAAGGAAGAAGTCGATGCGAATCATCATCTGGATTCCAAAGAGGTAAGACAGGATCTATGGATTCAATTTGAAGGCATTAATGAACAAATGCATGATCTGTTAATGCAATTGAAGCATGCGGACAGTCCTGAGGAGAAAGAGCAGATTATTGAAATGATCTGGGGATTGAAAGTAGACCGTCATGCAATCACACGTAAACTTGAAACCATGAGCCGTGCCAGCGCTGGACATCAATAAGCTCTAGGTTGATTATACATTGAAAACCCGCGTGTTTCCTGGGATTTTATCCCCTAGGTCGCACGCGGGTTTTGTTTTTGCTTTGATTGTTATTCTACTTTTTGAACTACTACCTCACTAAAACTGTTTTGCCAAAGTAGTTGCCTGCTCGATAGCTTGTTGCTTGATCTCATCTGCACGATCTTTATATTGATTATGCCCCTCAACAAAAATGCCATCAAGCTTCGGCACACCGAGGAATGACATGATAATGCTTAAGTAACGATGACCGGATTCCATCTGGGCAGCCGGACCTTCGGAATAAATGCCACCGCGAGCCTGAATATGCAACGCTTTTTTGTCAGACAACAGTCCGACAGGACCTTGTTCGGTATAACGAAATGTTTTGCCAGCTACGCAGATCGAGTCCACATAAGCCTTCAGAATAGGAGGGAACGAGAAGTTCCACATCGGAGTTACAAAAACATATTTATCTGCTGCGGCAAATTGATCCGACAGTTCATTCAAACGACTTACTTTGGTCTGCTCTTCGGCAGTCAGGTCACTACCCGATTGCAGTTTTCCCCATCCACTGAAGACATCCGCATCGATATGCGGAATATCCGAACGATACAGATCGAGGTGAACAACCTCATCAGACGGGTGATTTTCACGATACGCGTCAATAAATGCTTTGCCTGTAGCCATGCTGAAAGAGGTTTCATGATCGTGAGGATGGGCAGTAATATACAATAAGGTAGACATGTAGTTCTTCCTCTCTGTGCGATTAATGGGGTGAAGCAATCTTGGCAATGATGAAGCGACCGCAGTAGTATGCATCGTTTCCCCCGTTTTATACGTCAGAAAGGGATATGAATGGATCGATCATGATACTGAACTGGATGCTTTATGGTGACCAGATACTCAATCCATGTATAATATATAGGACGAGTATTTATTTTCCAAAGACAATAGGATGAGTGAGATGAGCGCACATGGGAATGGACCTGGAGAAGCAACGATTAAGCATTGAAGCAGCGAAATTGTATTATCAGTCCGATTATAGCCAGCAGGATATTGCCGCAAGGTTGGGCGTGTCGCGTCCAACGGTGTCAAGGTTACTTCAGTACGCCAAAGATCGTGGATACGTCCGGATTGAAATTATGGACCCGCTGGAGGATATCGACATCATTGCCGGAGAACTTAAGTCGAAATATGATCTGGATACGGCACTTGTGTGTTTTGCCCCGTTGAAGAGTGATGAGGAAATACAGAAGCATATCAGCAAACGAGCAGCAGACTACCTTCAAGAGACGGTTCAGGATGCAGATATCATCGGGGTGACTTGGGGAACAACCATGCATGCTGTAGCACGCCAACTTCGTCCCAAACAGGTTAAAGGTGTCGAAGTCGTGCAATTGAAGGGGGGCGTAAGCCACTCCCATGTCAATACGTATGCCGCTGAGATTGTTCATTTGTTCGCTGAGGCATTCCATACGGTACCAAGGTATTTGCCGCTGCCTGTTATTTTCGACAACATTGAAGTGAAAAACATGGTGGAAGCGGATCGGCATATCGGCAGAATCGTGGAACTTGGCAGGCAGGCCAACATTGCTTTGTTTACCGTGGGTACTGTGAAGGAAGATGCATTACTGTTCAGGCTCGGTTACTTCAATGAAGAAGAGCAACAATTGCTGATGAACTCCGGTGCAGGTGACATTTGTTCACGTTTTTTCGACGCGGAAGGTCAGTTGATCAGTGAAGAGATTAACAGCAGAACCGTTGGAATTGATCTAGCCGAGTTGAGAAATAAGGAAAAATCAATTCTTGTTGCCGGGGGACAACGCAAAATTGAAGCCATTCACGCCGCGCTCAAAGGCCATTACGCAAATATTCTGGTCACGGACCAGTACACAGCGCAGGCATTACTTCGATTTTAATTTCAAATGTATGGATGACAACATCTGCCACGCAAAAAGGGCGGATGTTTTGCTTTTTTAGGAAGAAAATATAACGAAGAAGAAATACAAGTGTAACTGTGAACAAAAGTTCAAGTTGATTTTTACATATGTTCATGTTAGTGTAAGGGTATAGAAAATAACTAGTTCAGATAAGGGAGAGATTCAATTGACTACACCACAATTAGCTAAAATGATCGACCATACGTTGCTTCGTGCGGACGCAACGCAAAGTGAAATGGCCAAGTTAACCGAAGAAGCAAAGCAATATCAGTTTGCTTCCGTATGTGTTAACCCAGGCTGGGTTGCTTATGCTGCTGAGCAGTTGCAGGGTTCTGGCGTAGATATCTGCACCGTTATTGGTTTCCCTCTGGGAGCATCTACATCGGAGACAAAAGCTTTCGAAACGAAAGATGCGATTGCTAAAGGTGCAACTGAAGTCGATATGGTCATCAACATCAGTGCTTTGAAAGATGGCAAAGATGATTTCGTTGAACAAGATATTCGTGCTGTTGTTGAAGCGGCTGCGGGTAAAGCTTTGGTGAAAGTTATTATTGAAACTTGTCTGTTGACGGATGAAGAGAAAGTACGTGCTTGTCAGGCAGCTGTGCGAGCTGGAGCTGATTTTGTTAAAACTTCTACAGGTTTCTCCACAGGTGGAGCAACGCCAGAAGATATCGCTTTGATGCGTCGTACTGTAGGTCCTGATGTTGGCGTTAAAGCTTCCGGTGGCGTACGTAGCCTGGAAGATATGCAGAAAATGATCGAAGCGGGTGCGACTCGGATCGGTGCAAGTTCTGGCGTTAAGATTATGCAAGGTGGTCAGTCTACATCTTCTTATTAAGCAAAAGCATCTTAGAAAAAGCTTAATAAATAAAAGTAATGTTATATTCTCTGTACTTGGGCGTTCGACTCAGGTACAGGGAATACAACTTACACTTATATTTTAATTAACGGAACTTATTGTAAGCGCTTCATAAGTTTTCTGAAAGATTACTGATAAAAATGCTTAAGAACCCTTTGAGCTGAATTTTCACATCCGGCTTAACTACCTTCAAAGGAGAAATCAAATGAAATTTCTAATTGCCCTTCTTGGTTTACTCGTTGTTTTTGGACTGGCTTATATCGCAAGCAACGGCAAAAAGCAGATTCGTTACCGGCCGCTGGCTATCATGATTGTTTTGCAAGTTATACTAGCTTATGCTCTGTTGAATACAGGAGTGGGTACTTTTTTAATTGGCGGTTTCGCGACCGTATTTAAAAGTTTACTCGACTATGCGAATGAAGGTATCGCATTTGTATTTGGGGGTTTGACTACCGTAGGTGCCGAAAGCGGGGGGGCACCGTTCTTCCTCAGCGTATTGATGCCGATTGTTGTCATCTCCGCCCTTATCGGTATATTGCAGTATATCCGAATCTTGCCTTTTGTTATAAAATATATTGGTCTGGTATTAAGCAAAATCAACGGAATGGGCAGACTGGAATCATATAACGCGGTTGCTTCGGCTGTATTGGGGCAATCTGAAGTGTTCATTTCTGTGAAAAAACAAATTGGGTTGTTGCCAAAACATCGGCTGTACACCTTGTGTGCTTCGGCGATGTCCACGGTATCGATGTCGATTGTTGGTGCTTATATGACCATGATCGAGCCGAAATATGTGGTTACAGCTCTTGTACTAAACCTGTTTGGCGGTTTTATCATTGCTTCGATTGTGAATCCTTATGAGGTTACAGAGGAAGAAGATATATTGGAAGTACAGGAAGAGGAAAAACAGTCCTTCTTCGAAATGCTTGGCGAATACATCCTGGATGGATTCAAAGTTGCTATCATCGTAGCTGCGATGTTAATCGGTTTTGTTGCCTTGATTGCACTTGTTAACGGAATTTTCAGCGCTGTGCTTGGCATTTCGTTCCAAGAGCTACTTGGTTATGTGTTTGCACCATTTGCCTTCATCATGGGTGTTCCATGGAAAGAAGCGATTCAGGCAGGAAGTATTATGGCAACCAAAATGGTATCCAACGAATTCGTAGCTATGCTTAATTTGAAGGAAACTGCAATGTCTGCCAGAACAACGGGTATCGTATCTGTCTTCCTCGTGTCGTTCGCCAACTTCTCCTCCATCGGTATCATTGCTGGTGCGGTGAAGGGACTCCATGAGAAGCAAGGTAATGTGGTCGCCCGCTTCGGTCTGAAACTGCTTTACGGTGCTTCGCTTGTCAGCGTGCTGTCAGCGATCATTACTGGACTGTTCTTGTAAGCTGGATTATTTGGAAGGAGTGCTTAAGTTATGTCAACATTCAAAAGAGTACATCTGATTGTTATGGATTCTGTAGGGATCGGCGAAGCGCCGGATGCAGCAGAATTTGATGATTTTGATGTCGATACCTTCGGTCACATTGCACGTGAACGCGGAGGTCTGAAAATGCCTCATATGGCTAGTCTCGGACTGTCCAACATCAAAGAAATCGAGGGTGTCCCTGTAGCGGAAGCACCTAAAGCGTATTACACCAAGATGCAGGAAGCATCCAGAGGCAAAGACACAATGACAGGTCACTGGGAGCTGATGGGTCTTTACATTGATACCCCTTTCCGTGTGTTCGAGAATGGTTTTCCCGATGAGTTGATTCAGCGCATTGAAGAGAAAACGGGCCGCAAAGTAATTGGTAACAAACCGGCCAGCGGCACGGAAATTCTGGATGAGCTGGGTGCAGAGCATGTTGAAACTGGCGCGCTCATCGTGTACACATCCGCGGATTCGGTTCTGCAAATTGCAGCACATGAAGACGTTGTTCCACTGAAAGAACTATATGAGATCTGTGAGTTCTGCCGTGAAATTACACTTGAAGATCCGTACATGCTCGGCCGCATTATTGCACGACCATTTGTAGGTGAAGCGGGTAACTGGAAACGTACTGCGAATCGTCATGACTATGCACTCAAACCTTTTGGTCGTACGGTTATGAATGAACTGCAAGATGGTGGATTTGATGTGATTGCTTTGGGTAAAATCGCAGATATCTATGACGGCGAAGGTGTAACCAAGGCTGTTCGTACCGTCTCTAACATGGATGGCATGGACAAATTGTCCGAAACGATGGATGAAGAGTTCACTGGACTGAGCTTCCTGAACCTGGTTGATTTTGATGCCCTGTACGGTCATCGTCGTGATCCACAAGGTTATGCTCAGGCACTTGAAGACTATGATGCACGGCTGCCAGAGATTTTTGGCAAAATGACCAATGATGATCTGCTGCTGATTACAGCTGACCATGGTAACGATCCAACATACCGAGGTACAGACCATACACGTGAATATGTACCACTTCTTGCCTACTCACCGCGCTTCAGCGAGGGCAAAAAGCTTGATCTGCGCAGCACATTTGCTGACCTTGGCGCAACCGTAGCTGAGAACTTTGGAGTGAAAATGCCGGAATATGGTACCAGCTTCCTGAAGGATTTGAAATAAGTTAATTTTAGGTAACCGAAACTTTAGGGATTTAAGTTTTCTTTCAAAAATGGATTAGGGATGTCGGAGTAGTTGAGGCTGCTCCGGTTCCTTTCATCGTAATAGAGATAAACATATAACTGGAGGAGATTCATTCATGAGTACACATATTGGAGCAAAACCCGGAGATATCGCAGAAACGATCCTTTTGCCAGGAGACCCTTTGCGCGCTAAATATATCGCAGATACGTACCTTGAAGATGTTGTATGTTACAACGAAGTTCGTGGAATGCTCGGTTACACAGGTACATATCAAGGACACCGGATTTCGGTGCAAGGTTCAGGAATGGGTATTCCGTCCTTCGCAATCTATGCTAACGAATTGATCAGCGAATATGGCGTAAAAAACCTGATTCGTGTGGGTACTTGTGGCGGTATGCAGGAGCATGTACGTGTACGTGATGTCATCCTTGCACAAGCAGCATGTACAGATTCCAGCATGAACAAACACGTGTTTGGTGGATATGACTTCTCACCAATCGCTACGTTCTCCCTGCTGAAAGAAGCATATGACCGTGCAACAGCTAAAGGTATGAAGATTCATGTCGGTAACGTGTTCAGCTCCGATTCTTTCTACCGCGATGACCGTTCCGTTACCGAGAAGTTGATGAAACACGGCGTACTCGGCGTAGAGATGGAAACAACAGCACTGTACACCATCGCTGCCAAGTTTGGTGTTAACGCACTGACCATCCTGACGGTAAGTGACCACTTGCTGACAGGCGAAGAAACATCTGCCGAAGAACGTCAAAAAACGTTCAATGACATGATGGTAGTTGCCCTGGACACAGCAATCACACTGTAATTGTTATTCATAATCATTTGATTTGGATCGAAACTTTTGTTTTAAGCACGGAGTGAAGGACCCGGAATCGATTCTGAAGAAGCAAAGCGTTCGCCTTTGTCTCCGAGTTTTCCCATTGCAAAATGGATCAAAAAAACTTGGAGACAACAGCGATCAAAAGAACGATCCGGAGCCGTAACGGTCCCAGTACAAAGTGTTCTATACAAATCATTTACCCGAGGAGAGATCATCATGAGAATGGTAGACATTATTGCTAAGAAACGCGACGGAAAAGAACTGACAACAGCTGAGATTGATTTTGTTGTTCAAGGATACACACAAGGAGAGATCCCGGACTATCAAGTCAGCGCATGGGCGATGGCGGTATTCTTCAAAGATATGACAGACAAGGAACGCGCTGATCTGACGATGTCGATGGTGAATTCCGGTGAAACAATCGACCTGTCCGCTATCGAAGGCATCAAAGTAGACAAGCACTCCACAGGAGGAGTGGGCGATACAACAACACTGGTACTCGCTCCGCTTGTTGCTGCCCTTGATGTACCTGTTGCCAAAATGTCCGGACGTGGACTTGGTCACACGGGTGGTACAACAGACAAGCTGGAATCCGTTGCTGGTTTCCACGTAGAGCTTGAAAAAGAAGAGTTCATTCGTCTCGTAAACGAACATAAGGTTGCAGTTATCGGACAAAGTGGTAACTTGACGCCTGCAGACAAAAAGCTCTATGCCCTGCGTGACGTAACAGCTACCGTTAACTCCATTCCACTGATCGCCAGCTCCATCATGAGTAAGAAAATTGCAGCAGGTGCTGATGCAATCGTATTGGATGTTAAAACGGGTGCTGGTGCATTCATGAAAACAACGGAAGATGCTAAAGAATTGGCACATGCCATGGTAAGCATCGGTAACAATGTTGGCCGTAAAACGATGGCTGTTATCTCCGATATGTCCCAACCACTGGGTCTGGCGATTGGTAACGCGCTTGAAGTGAAAGAAGCCATCCTCACCCTGCAAGGTAAAGGTCCAAAAGATCTGGAAGAACTGTGTCTGGCTCTTGGACGTCAAATGGTATTCCTTGCTGGTAAGGCAGATTCCTTGGAGCACGCTGAGGAGAAATTGAAAGAAGTGATCCAGAACGGTAAAGCCCTGGAGAAATTCAAAGATTTCCTGGCAAACCAAGGCGGAGACGCTTCGGTTGTAGATCATCCAGATCGTTTGCCACAAGCACAATATCTGGTTGAAGTCCCAGCAGACAAAGACGGCTATGTTGCAGGAATCGTCGCTGACGAAATCGGAACTGCAGCAATGCTGCTTGGCGCAGGCCGTGCAACAAAAGAGTCCGAGATCGATCTCGCGGTTGGTCTGATGTTGAACAAAAAAGTCGGTGACCCAGTCAAAGCTGGTGAGTCCCTCGTAACGATTCATGCCAATCGTGAAGACGTAGCAGACGTCATCGCGAAGATCAAAGAAAACATTACAATTGCGGATCATGCCGATGCTCCTGTATTGGTTCATGATATCGTAACGGAATAATACAATCAGAGCAGACGAGATGTAATCTCATGTCTGACTGAACATGAAAGCCCCAAAGCGATGTAATCCATTGCTTTGGGGCTTTTTGTCGTTGAGGTTCAAGTAGTTACTACTACTACTTGCACCTACGGGCTCTTTATTTTCTCATACGCCATCACCGAGTCCGCATTGGTATAAATATAAGGCGTGGATGGCTCGGATACAGGTGTCACCTTTGTGGCCCGAATCTCAATCGTATCCTTACCGTTCACCTGTGCAGAGCCTATGCTGCCATCAATCTGCACCCAGCTGTCTGTAGGGAAGCTATCCGCTTCTGGGATGTGAATCATCACGCCAAAGGGAGCCGCATCCGCGGGGCAACACATGACGAGAAACCGTCCCAGTGCAAAATGTGATTCATGATCCATGTTTTTGTCCCGATAAACGAACCCGGTTAACGAGATATCTTTGCCTGCAAATTGTCGCTGGAACATATCGATCGTGCCGAGTGTTTCAGAGAAGATCTCAGGATAGACTCTGATGACCTGTTCTGCATACAACTTCTCTGCCAGTTCAGCGAATTCGCGGCTATACTCGTCTGGGGGAATGAATTGTACTTTGGTAGCCGATGCAGGATGAACGGTCGTTGATTGTTGTGTAAGATCTTGTACATTCAATTGTGTTGCCGGATCAGGTAAAGGCTCTTTGCGACGAATCTCGGGAGGGGCATAAGTGAGAGACATGCCTTTCTGGCTAGCCATGGAGCTGCCGAGCGCCCGATCAGGTAACAGAAACCCCAGCAACAAGGGGATAGCAATCAGACCATATACCAACGAGCTGCGTAGGAAACCGGAAGGAGGTGGATGTTCACAGTCGCAATGAACCTCGTTTCTGCCGAACAGTCCATGCCATGCCATGATAACGGCAATAAACGATAAGGGAACAGGGCAGCATAACAGCAGTTTTTGCATGGTAGGCGCCAAATAATAATGAAGCGAATCACTTGAATTCAAGTGAATAATGTACACTGCCACCCCGCCGATCCAGCCCGCACGAATCAGGTTATGCCATTGAATGATGTGTGATCTTGGAACGGGAGGTTTGGTCATCGTATAGACCGTGTGATTCATATCATCACCTCATCTCTATTTATAGTCAGGATGAAAGTTCATGGGATTAACCATTCAGGTCATGAAGTATGTTGCTCAACCTTTAGACCAGCAGGTTAATCAACCATGAGCCAGCGAAGACGAGCGTAATAATGGCTAGACTTAGACCAATAACAAACCGGGTACGGAAGGTGGAGAGCAGCATGAGCGTGCTTTTGAAATCCAGCATTGGACCAAGCACAAGGAAGGATACCAGCGGCCCCAGTGCAAACGTATGTGAGAACGCAGAAGCCACAAAAGCATCTGAAGTGGAGCAGAGAGACAATACATAAGCAAATCCCATCATGAACACATAGGAGGCGACAGGACCATTGCCAAGTGAGATCAGATCGCTGCGGCTAATGAATGTCTGAATGCAGGTTGTAATCAGGGCACCGATCACCAGATATTTGCTCATATCGACAAATTCATCTCCGGCATGAATGAAGAAGCTGCGCCAGTTTTTTACATGGTTATGATCATGTGCATTTGCGTGCACGTGAGGTTGCGCCATTTTAAAACCAGGATGTGTCTTAACTTCTGTCACTGCGACTTTTGGCATCCGAAGAGGATTTCGACGAACAAACACATACACAAGCATCCCTATGGAAGCTGCTACAGCAAAGGCCAGTCCCATTCGGGCAATGGTAATCTCAGGATGGGAGGGAAAGGCGAGCAAGGTTGCGGTAAATACGATGGGATTGACTACGGGACCACTCAAGATGAATGTCACTGCGATATAGGCAGGCATGCCTTTGTGCATTAACCGTCTTACTACCGGGATCATGCCACATTCACAGATGGGAAAAATAATACCGAGCAGCCCTGCGACAAGTACACCGCCGATCGGATTCTTGGGTGTAAGTCTGCGGACCATTTCTTCGGATACGAACCACTGCATGAGCGAGGACAATAACACACCCATGAGCAGAAAAGGTGCGGCTTCAAGGAAAATACCTATGAATACGGTTTTCATATTTTGCAAAGCTTCACTGTTCCATGCTTCCTTCAGGTCTGGAGCCATTGTGATCAACACGGGAACAAGAAATGCACAAGGGATCAGGAAGGACAGGAGCTTCAAATTGGCTGCCATTTTCATGAAACAGACCTCCACAACTAGGACTTTGCTAAAATATATGCTTGTACGTGCAGCAACATACATCATTCCTATGTTCTAATCATCATTTTTACGATTAATCAAGATTCTTCATCATATTAGAGTTGACAACCCAAAGAAAACTGCGGTATAGTTCGGATTGATCGTCCTTAATAGTAATTATTACGATTAAGGAAAGGAAGCCTATTTTTTCTCTCTCATAGGCTCATAAAGAAGATTAGTCAATCCAACTTAAGCAGAGTGGAGGAAGCAGAAATGTTAGATCAACAGGTTCAACAACGGGTTCCAGTAACCGTACTTAGTGGATATTTGGGTGCAGGCAAGACGACACTTCTCAATCATGTGCTTCATAATCGCGAGGGGATGCGGGTTGCTGTCATCGTCAATGATCTCAGTGAGGTTAATATTGATGCAGGCTTAATACGAGATGGTGGAGGATTATCGCGCATTGATGAGAAGTTGGTAGAGATGTCTAATGGTTGCATCTGCTGCACGTTACGGGAGGATCTGTTGAAAGAAGTCGAGCGGCTGGCGCTGGATGGTTCTTTTGACTACATATTGATTGAATCGACGGGTATTGGTGAGCCGGTACCTGTTGCGCAGACGTTTACGTATATCGACGAGGAACTTGGCATTGATTTGACGAAATTCACCCGACTCGACACGATGGTTACGGTAGTCGATGCTGCTCAGTTCTGGCGTGACTTTTATTCCAAAGAAACATTGAAGGACCGTGGACAGCAAGCGGGGGAAGACGATGTTCGCGGAATCGTTCATCTGCTGACGGATCAGGTGGAATTCTGTGATGTACTGATTCTGAATAAATGTGATCTGGTGTCAGAGGAAGAACTGACAAAGCTTGAGAAGGCCCTGCACGCCATGCAACCGGAAGCCAAGCTTATTCGAACAACACATGGGCAGATTGATCCGAGAGAGATATTGAATACGGGACGTTTTAATTTTGAAAAAGCAAGCCAGTCCGCGGGTTGGATCCGCGAATTAATGAAAGAGGAACATACCCCGGAGACTGAAGAATATGGAATTCATTCATTTGTCTATCATCGTAAACGTCCATTCCACCCGGAACGGTTGCTGCGTTGGATTGCGAAATATCCAGATAGCATCGTGCGATCCAAAGGTCTGATGTGGCTGGCGACAAGAAACCATATGGCGATTTCTTTCAGTCATGCAGGTACATCCAAGCAGCTTGCGCCAGCAGGAATATGGGTAGGTGCGATGAGTGAGGAGGAAAGACAACTTCACTTTGGTGATAAATTGCCAAGCATACCGGATTGGGATGATGAGTGGGGCGATCGGGTGACGAAATTGGTATTTATCGGCATTGACATGGACCGGGCAGAGATTGAACGTATATTGGATGAGACCCTTCTTACGGATGAGGAGATGCGGATGAACTGGCGTGAACTGAAAGATCCTTTTCCAGCGTGGAGTTGAAGTGAAAAGAAAAGATCTTCAAGTGCAATAGTGCCCCTGAAGATCAATGATTATATTGCATTAATGACTTTAGCTAAAGTACAAATCGCCAAGATAAAAATCACCGTTGCCACTTTTTTGCGGACTAAACACAAAGGTAAGGTACACTCCATAGGAACCCGTCCATCCTTGTGGATAATAAATGGCTTTGTAACTGTGTCTTGTTTTGGTTTTATCATCCATTGCAATCACTTTAAAATCAGCTGATTTCACATTAATTAACTGATCTGCATATTTAGTCAGCGTTTTTTTATCATTTGCTGCAATGATACCTTTGACTGTAGTCTTAAATTTATCTTTCTGGGATTGCTTACCCAGATCAAAAATGTCGATCTCGGGATTTTCAATAACTTTAGCATCTATGTATTTATCAAATTCACTAGTGCTACCTGTTTTAAGTGCTTTACCATACATTTTGATCAATGTTAAAGATTCTTTCTGCAATTTGACTATCATCTGAGCGTCAGTTCCAGTCATCTTGATTGAGCCAGAAGTGCTTGAGTTACTTGAACTACTTGGTTTACTTGAATCTTCAGAACCTTTGGTACCTGTACTGCTGTTATTACTTGAACTACTAGACTTACTGTTACCTGAATTAGTGATACTTACAACTTTGTTGCTAACATTCAGAGATACGTTGGCTCCGAGTGCTTCTGCTGTGGTATTTACAGGCAAGTATACATCACCGTCATATACCAGTGCATTCAGTTTGTCTCCAGCTTCATTCTTGGGTGTCCAAGACAGACCGTTTACTTTAAAGCTAATATTGCTGTCGAGTGCTGCTTCAATATCTTGAATTCCGTTTGAAGCTGCTACACCCAGGGCACCGAAAGCCAAACTGCATGCTACCAATGACCCAATAAAAGTTGATTTTTTGATCTTCATCTAGTTCCTCCGTAGGTAAAGTATAATGATACCAAAGCAGTATATCATATGAAATTATATTGTGCATACAAAATTTTACTTTAGCAGATATGGAGTTGACAAACGAAAAAGCATAGACTAATATCATTAATAGTAATAATTACGATTAAATAAGAGGAGGCAACAACCATGAGAGTCATTGTAACTTTAGCCTGCACCGAGTGTGGGGACCGCAACTATACAACAACCAAGAACAAACGTAACCATCCAGAGAGACTGGAGATGAAGAAGTACTCCCCACGTTTGAAGAAGATGACGATTCACCGGGAAACACGCTAAATTTTTTTGCTCATTTTAAATCGTAATATTTACGAAAAGAGGGAGTCGCATGATACTATCTTCCATGCGTGATGTTGTATTCGGATATGGCAAAGAGCCGGTCATTGATCAACTATCGCTGGATATCCACGTGGGAGAGTTCATAGGCATTACTGGCCCTAATGGTTCTGCCAAAACAACCCTGTTAAAGCTGCTGCTGGGGCTGTTGAAGCCCTGGAGTGGCACGATACATATGAGTCCGCAGTTGAAACGTGGGAACACATCCAATATCGGTTATGTGCCCCAGCAGGTGGCATCGTTTAATAGTGGATTTCCCAGCACGGTGAACGAACTGGTCCGATCCGGATGTTATACCAGACTGGGACTTTTTCGCAGATTTACATCGGAACAGGATGCCATCGTTGAACGCAGTTTGCGTGAGGTCGGCATGTGGGAATATCGGAATACACGTGTTGGTGAGCTGTCCGGTGGACAGAAACAGCGGATCTGTATTGCCAGAGCCATGGCTGGGCAACCGCAGGTTCTGGTACTTGATGAGCCGACAACGGGAATGGACCGACGCAGCCGAGAGGGCTTCTACGATCTGATGCGCCATTATGCGGATGTTCATGGATTAACGATTATTATGGTTACTCACGGGCTGGAAGAAATGGGAGATCGATTGGACCGTACCATTACCCTGGAGCGGCAAGAAAGTGAGGAATGGCAGTGTTTGAATACGAATTCATGCAACGTGCCTTCTGGGCAGGTGGACTGATTGGAGTCATCGCTCCAATTCTCGGGGTCTATCTGATGCTCAGGCGGCAGGTCCTAATGGCAGACACGTTATCCCATGTCTCACTCGCAGGGGTTGCGCTCGGTTCGGTCATGAATCTTAATCCGGTGATCTGCGGATTCGCCATTGCAATTATCGGTGCATTACTGGTTGAACAACTACGGCGAAGTTACCGAACCTACAGCGAGGTACCTGTGGCGATCATCATGACTTCGGGGCTAGCCCTTGCAGTGGTATTGATGAGTCTGAAGACGAATCTGTCCAAAACCTTCAGCTCATACTTATTTGGATCAATTGTCGCGGTTAGCGATATGCAGTTGTGGATGATGGCAGGGGTATGTGTCATTGGTTTGCTTTTTTTCATCATTCTCCGAAGACCGCTCTATAGCTTCACGTTTGATGAAGAGACAGCTTCCATTGGAGGCGTTCAGGTAAAAGGTTTATCGTTTGCATTTGCCATTCTGACAGGAATGACTGTAGCTTCAGCCATGCCGATCGTCGGTGTGTTGCTGGTGTCTGCTCTCATTGTATTACCTGCTGCCTTGGCACTGAGAGTGTCTCGCAGTTTTACAGCAGCGATTATTGTCGCGGTAATTACAGGATTAATCGGTATTTTTAGCGGACTCACCGCATCTTATCATCTAAATACACCACCGGGAGGAACAATTGCACTCATCCTGTTGGTCATCCTATTGACTGGAATATCAGCGCAAAAGCTGATTGCACGATATAACCGCAAGCGTCACCGTAAAGAGAGAAATCAACAAGAACAACGAGCAACGATAGTTATCCATTCAAGGAGGAATACATCACATGAAATTCAGTAAAAAAACAGCGCTCGGACTTTTATTCAGTCTGACCCTTATCGTCGCAGGTTGCGGACAGAAATCCGCTTCCGATACCAGCGCAGCTCCGACGGGCGCTCCCGTTCCAGCCGAGACGGAAACCACAAAATTAAACGTGCAGGTTAGTTTCTACCCCATGTATGAATTCACTAAAAATGTAGCAGGCGACCTAGCGGATGTACATACGCTCGTTCCAGCAGGAATGGAGCCTCATGATTGGGAGCCCACACCACAAGATATTGCCAGCATTGAAAAAGCAGATGTGCTTGTATACAACGGTGCGGGCATGGAATCATGGATGGATCAGGTCACCGGAAGTCTGAGTAACACTTCACTCATTCAGGTGGAAGCAAGCAAGGGCATCAACCTGCTGGAAGGTGAAGAGCATGCTCACCATCATGAAGATTCAGAGGTAACAGAACATGAACACGATCATGACCATGGAAATGAAGCGACTACAGAAGAACATGATCACGACCACGATCATGCAGATGAAGCGACTACAGAAGAACACGTCCACGATCATGACGCCGAGGCAGAAGCAGGACATGATCACGATCACGGGGGACTGGATCCCCACGTATGGCTGTCACCTGCATTGGCTGTAAAAGAAGTACGCAATATTGAAGCAGGTTTGGCGCAGGCTGCCCCGGAACATGCTGAACAGTTCAAACAGAATGCAGATGCTTACATTGCTCAACTGGAGTTACTGGATCAGGACTTCAAGGTGGCTGTGACAGATAGCAAACGCAAGGATTTCATCACACAACACGCTGCATTTGGTTATCTGGCGAAAGAATATGACCTGCAGCAGGTACCTATTGCCGGGCTATCCCCTGAGCAGGAACCTTCGGCAGCACAGATGGCATCCGTTATTGATTTTGCGAAAGAGCATCAGGTGAAGACGATTTTCTTCGAAACATTGGTTTCATCCAAAGTGTCTGAGACGATTGCAAGTGAAGTGGGGGCCAAGACGGCTGTATTAAACCCGATTGAGGGACTCACCGAGGAAGAAATGGCGGCGGGAATGGACTACATTAGCGTGATGAGAGAGAATCTGGAGGCACTGAAACTGGCGCTGAACGAATAATAAAAGACCAATTTGATGCCTGTCACCGAAAAAGGTACAATAATACAACATGCTGAGGAATGGAGTGCCATTCCTTTGCCTTTTTGCGAAGCAGAGAGCACAGTGATGTGCTCTCTGCTTCGTTTAAGGTGACCCGATTGAGGAGAACAGGAGGAAGCAGTAGATGAATTCAAATGAAGAACATGAAGTGCTGTTAAGTGAACAGCCAGCCCATCTGTGGAGACGGCGCAAGCTGGAGCTGATGAACTGGACGGAGCGTGACAAACATACAGTATCTGCGAAGATAACGGAGATATGGAATGGCGTTGAAGTGGATGCCGAGCTTGTGAACGCATTGTCCATACTTCAGAATGCGGGAGTCAAGACAGAATTTTCATGTGCAGGGGTGAGTCCGCTCGATGAACCTGTCGATCATTCCCTTTATGCTTATGTTACTCTGATACAAAGTGAAGTTGCGGATCAATTCGTGCACTACGCGCTTAGTCGGATGCGGAATCGACTGCTCGTTACACTAGAGGCCGAAAAGGGCCGCTATGATCTGTCTTCTTTTTTCATTGGACACAATCGGAGCTTCTGCTGGTGGATGGAGCACTGCGCCTTACAGTTCGGAAGCCGAAACGAATCGAGTGAAAAAAGCGTAGTATAAAAGATAGACTTGTTTACTTAAAGGAAAAGGAGGTATGACACGATTGAATAAGTGGGTCAAAACGATACTTTTTCTACTAGGCTCCGTCTTTCTTACACGATTCATCCCATTCTCGTCCTTGTTCCGTAATCTGGATACGATGATTCACGAATTCGGTCATGCATTAATGACGCTGTTATTGTCCGGTAAAGTGCTGCGAATTGAATTGTACGCTGATCACAGCGGTGTAACGTATTCGTCCATGCTGACGCCAGGCAGATCAATTCTTGTTTCTCTGGCGGGATATATCAGTGCATCACTGTTTGCCTGGCTGTTGTTCTACTTATACCGCAAAGGCTTGCATATGTGGGGACTGGGGATCATGACAGCTGTAGCTCTGGTGTCACTCCTGTTATATGTAAGAGGGGAGTTCGGCATGTTATGGCTGACCGGGTTCATCGTTCTGAACGTTGTCATTATGATTTTTGGCGCCAAGATCGTGAAGTTCTATTATCTGTTACTGGCGTTTCTTACGTTAGAAGAATCTGTTGTTAGTGCTGTATACGTTGGATTGATGTCCTGGACCCAGCCTTCACGGGCAGGGGATGCAGCGAATCTCGCTCAGCAGACATTCCTTCCCGCGCTGTTCTGGGGCACGCTGTTTGCTTTGTTTGCACTGTGGTGTGCGAACAGAGCACTCACTCTCTTTTTCCGCAAAGAAGGCACTTCGCGTGCACCAAGAGCTCGCCGAGTAAGAAGAGCGTAACGGCTAGAACGCTAAAAGGCACTTCCTTTTTCGACAAAGGAGGTGCTTTTTGATGCGGCCAATCAATCCCCCAAGTTGTCCCATAACACGTAGAAGTAATAGATTTCCTCCATAATCGCTTTATCATCCTCTGCCGCAACGCCGCCCTTGATCCTAGCAAGGGTGCCCAGAATATCATATATCGTTTCACGCTCCACACTGAACTGAATCCGGTCTACGACTCGTTCCCAAGCCTGCATCGCATATTCGATCTGTGACTTGGCTGCCGTCCACTGTTTGCTCTCCACGTGCTTTTCCAGCGTTTGCACCGATTCGAGCAAGCGATCTTCGGTACCAAAGGGCTTTTTGAGAAACGATCCGCTGGCCATGATTGCTACGAATAACAAGATCAAAAAGATCGGAAGTACATATAGCAACCAGAAACGTGTTTTCATTCAACCACCTCCTGCTATGTGAACATTTAGAATGGTCCTTCATAGTCACCCATATCTGTTTTTTCTTTAAAATGATCATCGAATAGATCAATGTACAATTTGTCATTGGGTAGAATGGCAGCAAATGCAATATCCTGAATCGTCACTTTCTGCTTCTTTAGTTGTTCGGTAAGCCACTGGATATCTTTATTTCTCTCAGACAGGTTCTGTTTGATCAGAACACCATCAATGATCAGTTCGGTCATCAGCTTGCTTTTCGGGGGATGCATATGCATATCTTTAGCCGTAAGAGGTTGATTCTCAGGTTTTAACACTACGGAGAGACTGCCATCGGGTTCCATGATTGCATAGTCAAGTGTAGTGATATCAAATACATCCTTTTGCCGCAACATTACGGTCAGTTCGTCGAATTTCACACGCATTTTATGCAGATTCTGTTCCAAAATTTTGCCGTTCTGAATGACCAGAGTAGGATCGGAATCCATCAGTTTGGAGAGGGTTCGATTTTTCATCGTCATGAACTGAAAGATGATTGTAATGACTGTGAAAATGGTCAAGGCGACAAAATGAATCCATGCTTTAGAGGATAACTCCGTCGCAAATGTTCCTGCGATGGAACCGATGGTGATCCCGTTAATGTAATCAAAATACGTCAAGTTACCCATCTGTTGTTTGCCCAGTACCCTTGTATAGATGATCAAGGTTATAAAGGCGATAATCGACCGAACGGTGACAACCCATGTTTCTTCCATCATTTATGGTTCACCTTCCTTTATTTCACTTTGCATAGTTACTATAACAAGCTTTTCCTACGCTGGATGTTCTTATGCTTGAACGCAAAAAACCGAAACCTGGGTAAGTATCCCAGGCTTCGGTCTATATAAATTCTCTATATTAGTTGAACTGATTCATTTACACGTTAATCGTTATACACCAGAATAGGCCATAAATCCGCCATCTACCGGAATGACTGTGCCAGTGACAAAGCCGGATTGTCTTTCATCCGCAAGCCACATCAATGTGCCAAGCAGGTCTTCCGGTTTGCCAAAGCGGCGCATGGGTGTATGAGCAATAATTTTACTTGAACGCTCCGTAGGTGAGCCGTCTGGTTGCAGTAATAAGTTACGGTTTTGCTCAGTCAGGAAGAACCCGGGTGCAATGGCATTGACACGAATACCGGATTCAGCCAGATGCACCGCGAGCCACTGCGTGAAGTTGTTAATGGCTGCCTTCGCAGCGCTGTACGCTGGAACTTTGGTCATGGGCGATGGGGCGCTCATGGAAGAAATATTGATGACAGTCGCCGGAACATCACGTTCAATCATATGTCTTGCAAAGATCTGAGTAGGAATGAGGGAACCGACAAAATTCAGATCCATCACTTGACGAAATCCCTCTACACTTACATCGAAAAATGTAGTGACATCGCTCTTTTCCAGATCTTCCAATCTGAAAATTTCATTTGTGGTGTTGGCACTGGCGTTATTGCCACCTGCGCCATTGATCAGAATATCACATGGTCCGAGCTGTTCCAGCACCGCATCTGCCGCTGCTTGCACACTATCAGCCTGGGTTACGTCACAGGCAATAGCAATCGCTCTGCCACCTGCAGCTTCAATCGCAGCTAGAACTTCCTGCGCCTTGGACACGGTACGATTCAGGATGGCTACACTTGCGCCGTGCCGAGCGAGTTCTTCCGCCATGGAGCGGCACAGTACTCCAGCACCTCCGGTGATTACAGCTGTTCTGCCATTGAGACGAGATGAGCGTTCATATTGGTGTTCACTCATGCTTTTGCCCTCCTTTGCAGGGAATCCCAGACGCCCCAGAGATACATGATCCCCAAAGCCCGGTCATAGAGTCCATAACCAGGTCGGCACTGTTCTCCCCAGAGATGACGACCGTGGTCGGGTCTTGCATACCCTTCATAACCGATATCGTGATAAGCCTCAACTACCCCTGCAATATCAACGCTGCCATCCTGACTGCGATGTGAGGTCTCGATAAAGTCGCCGTTTTCGTAGATTTTGACATTACGAATGTGGGCAAATGGAATCCGATCCTTGAACTCGTGTATCATCCCGATAATGTCATTATCAGCATTTGCTCCCAAAGAGCCACTGCATAGTGTCACGCTGTTGTAAGGGCTATCATAAAGATTCAAATATTTCCGAACATTCTCCTGACTTGTAATAATCTTTGGTAATCCAAAGATTGGCCATGGTGGGTCATCCGGATGGATGGCCATTCGAATCCCCAGTCGTTCGGCTGTAGGCATAATCTCTTGCAGGAAATAACGTGCGTGCTCCCACATATGATCCTCGGTTACATCCTTGTAGGCTTCGAACAGACCTGTTAAATATTGCAATCGTTCCGGTTCCCAACCTGGCATGGTGAGTGCGGAGTTTTCCGTAATGCGTCGAACGAGTTCTAGAGGTTCTATATCTGCGAGTTTACTGTGCTCATAGAAGAGGGCCGTTGAGCCATCCTCCATTTCCTTGTGCATATCCGTGCGAAGCCAGTCGAAGATCGGCATAAAGTTGTAACAGATGACCTTCACACCAACTTGAGCCAGTTTCTCCATCGTTTTAATATAATTTGCGATATATTTATCCCTTGATGGCAGGCCCAATTTGATATCCTCATGGATGTTCACACTCTCAACGACATCCAGATGTAACCCGGCCTTGTCCGCTGCTGTTTTGACAGCGAGTATTTTGTCCATCGGCCATTCCTCGCCAGCAGGGACATCGTGCAGTGCCCACACAATACCTTCAACACCCGGAATCTGCCGGATATGATCCAGCGTTACCGTATCATTGCCTTCGCCGAACCAGCGAAAAACCATTCTCATCACGTTCACCTCATCATGAATAGTAGGAAGAAAAATTCAGTCATTGAAAATAGGACGGATATGTATCCTGCAGGACAGCCAAATCGGTGACAGTTAAATGCAAGTGTTCCTGCATCAGTCGCTCTGCTGTGTCGGCATCATGCTGCTGAATGGCCTTGACCATAGACCGGTGCTGTTCAATCAGGTGATCCCACTGGTGGTCCGAGGACAGGCGTAACATGCGACTTCGATTCAAATGTACATTCATCTGCTGGATAACAGTCCAGGTGTTGCTTTTGTTGCAGCCTGCAAAAAGAGTGCTATGGAATTCCTCATCCAATTGAAACATTCGTTCATCATCCGGTTTGATCTTACATTCCTGTTGACGCGCAAGATTCTGTTCAAGTGCAATCATCTGTTCGTCTGGAAAGGTCTCGCAAGCGAGCCTGACTACAGCACGTTCAAGCTGTTCACGCATGAATCGTGCTTCCTCAACGAGATCAACCTGGATCAGAGAGACGTAGGTACCACGCTGTGGGTACACTTCCAGCAGACCTTCCTGAGCAAGCCTTACAAAACTTTCTCGAACAGGTGTCCGGCTTACCTGGAACTCCAGCGAAATTTCCTTCTCAGAAATAGCTGTTCCCGGAGGCATTTTCAAACTCAAAATGAGTTGTTTCAGCGTGAAGTAAACGACATCTCGCGTTGAGTAAGATTGCTTATTATTCATGGAAGACATATTGCTCGCAACAGGCAACAAACCGGCTTTGGATGATAACTTTGGGGTATATTCCACAACTTCAACTCCTTCAATGCCATACTACCATACTTGTATGGTAGTATGGAAGCGCTTTAACAGCATTATATTAAATTTAGCTGATGGTTCACTTGCAGTTCAAGTGAATAAAGAGTACAATTCAGTCGTTAGGTTCGAATGTTTAAACCAACAAACATCAAACTGAGAAATATACGTAGAAGAAATAATGAAGAAGAAATAGTATAGAGGTGCAACCATGGGACAAAAAGCAATTAGCGTTTTTCAAACCTGTATTCCGTTATTTCAGGTGTTAAGTGACAACCATCGTCAATCCATTTTGCTGACACTTACCGAGAAGGGCAGAATGACGGTGAATGAAATTACTGAACAATCCAGCCTATCCCGGCCAGCCATATCTCATCATCTCAAGCTGTTGTTAGAGAAGGGACTTATATCTGTGGAACAGAAAGGCACACAGCGCTATTATTCGGCTTCATTGAATGCATCGGTGGAACTGTTGAAGGAACTGGTAGCTGCTCTGGAAGAAGAGTGTCTGTAGATTAATAGTAATAAAACATGCTTTTGCATGTGCCTTATAGGTTCGTAAGTTTAAACGCTTGATCAATAATAAATAGAGGGGTGTGTATATATGACAACGACTATACAGGAAGTAACCAGTCAGGAAGTTGAACAGATCTTGGAGCAGCAACGACAGTTCTTTCGTTCCGGGGCCACACGATCTGCAGAAGCTCGAATTGCACGTCTGACCCAACTCAAGCAGGCCATCCAAAAGTACGAATCCAGACTGACAGGAGCTCTCTATCAGGATTTGGGCAAAAGTGAGTTCGAATCCTACACAACCGAGATCGGATTCATGATGGATAGCATCACACACACCATTCGTAAAGTGAATAAATGGGTGAAACCCGTTAAAGTGAAAACGCAAATGGCGCTCCTGGGTTCGAAAAGTTATATCATACCCGAACCCTACGGGGCGGTTCTGATCATCGGACCGTTTAATTATCCTTTTCAACTCTTAATCGAACCATTGGTAGGTGCTATTGCAGCAGGTAACACAGCGGTGCTCAAAGCGTCAGAGAATACACCTGCGGTGTCCGCTGTTGTACGTGAAATGATTGCGAGCGTGTTCGAACCGGCATACGTACAAGTGCTCGATGGTGCAAAAGATACAACGACAGCACTGATTAACGCGCCATTCGACTATATCTTTTTTACAGGCAGTGTGCCGGTAGGCAAAATTGTGATGGAGGCAGCTGCCAAAAATCTCGTTCCCGTTACGTTAGAACTGGGAGGCAAAAGTCCTGTTATCGTTGATGAACAGGCGGATATCAAAGTAGCAGCTGAGCGCATTATTTGGGGCAAACTGCTCAATACGGGACAGACCTGTATCGCACCCGATTATTTACTTGTGCATGAGCGTGTGAAGGAACCGTTAATTACAGAGATGAAAGCAGCGATCTTGTCTTTCTTTGACTCGGATATCCAGCACAACAAGGACTATGGGCGAATCGTGAACAAGGGACATTTTAAACGTCTGACGACTCTGATCGAAAGAGATCAGGCCAAAGTGATATATGGAGGAGCTTCGGATGAGGAAGATCGCTTTATTGAACCTACGCTGATTGATGCGGAATCCTGGGATGCAGCGACGATGGAAGATGAGATTTTTGGACCGATTCTGCCGATCATTAGCTATCGTAACCTGGATGAAGCCATTGTAGAAATCATAAAGCGGCCGAAACCACTCGCCTTGTATCTGTTTACTTCCGACACCCGGGTTCAGGACAAAGTGCTGCGCGAAGTTTCTTTTGGGGGCGGCTGCATTAACGATACCATCACGCACGTAGCGAATCCGCGTCTGCCATTTGGCGGTGTTGGTCATTCTGGTGTTGGCTCGTATCACGGGCAGTACAGCTTCGAAACCTTCTCTCATCTCAAAAGTGTACTGAAAAAAAGCACCAAATTGAATCTGCCGATTCTGTATCCACCGTATGATAACAAGCTGAAGCTGATTAAGCGTCTGTTGAAATAACACTTCATATAAATATAGAGAACATCTTGAATCGAATCATGCAAAGAGTTGAATCAAGCCCAACAGCCTGCTACTGGACCTTATTCCAGAGCAGGCTTTTCCTGTCGGTAACGGGATGGTGACATGCCGGACCAGCGCTTGAATTGACGACTGAAATGGGCGATATCCTTATAACCAAGCATGACGGCAATATTCTGAACGGACAGCTTCGGATTGCCCAGTAGAAGCTTTGCTTCATGCAAAACCAACTGGGACAATACAGCACGTGGAGACTGACCGAACACCTGCTTGAACACACGATTACAGTGAGAAGAACTGATACCCAGCTCTGCTGCGACATCATCAATGCCATAGTGACCGTTTGACTCGTGTCCCTGTTTGAATTGCTGACTCATCAGGCCTTGCAATCGATTACGAATCTGGTGGGCGAGTTCGATCTTCTCATGTCCGTCGGTAAACCATTGCGCTGCCTCTTGCGAGACCGCCTCCCACAGATGGCCAAATAGTTCAAATACCGCAGATTGCAGCTGCATACGCTGTACCATCGTATTTGCAGTTTCATCATCCGCAGATGACATCAATTTGCGCAAAACGGGCTCAATCTGCTGCGTAACCGGGCTATCTGCACTGAATCTCACTTGTTTGATGCGCGCCAGCAACGATAGGAACAACTGATCATCAATGTCAAAATGCATGCAAAAATACGTGAATCCCTTGCCGTTATGGCTCTGGCTGGAATGAATGCTTCCCGGAGGAATCAGGAGCAGTTCGCCCGCCTTTTGAATGTATAGGGTGCCATTCACCATCATGCGTTGCTCGCCTTCCGTGACATAATTCAATTCATATTGAGGGTGCTCATGCGCCGGGTAATCCCAGTCCATACCCACACTTCGTAAATGAATGGCGAACAGATTGACCGTTGTTTGCACATCTGGATAAAAAACTTCATGGACACTTTCTCCCAAAGTAGGAGGCAAATACGTTGAAGACATGGAAGATCCCCCTTTATAGAGGTTGTTCAAAAAATGCGATTTTGAACATACACTTATATCAAATGGAATGGTTTTGTGTAACCGCTTTAATCCATTATAGTCTATCAGCTTGATTTGGGTAAATATCCGATTGATTTGATCATGGTCTGAGGTGGAACCACGTGTTAGGATGGGGCTAATGAAAACGCATGCAAACCATTCTGAGAGGGGTTATGATTCATGAATACATCCAAATCCATCTTTTATAATGCACATCACGCGCCGATTGGTGCTTTTGCGAGTTTTACACTGGGTTACAAAGGAGCCAAAGGCGGGCTGGGTCTTGAACTCGGCAAGCCGGCAGACCAGAATGTATATATTGGATTACAATCTCGCGATGGCGACCATTATCAGGCACTTCCTTTTTATGAAGCTTCCGAGGATGAGAGCAGCCGCTATGATGTAGAGAAGTTGGAGAATGGGGACCCGGCGTCGACAAACACGACCCAAGTTCCACAACCTCTTATTACGGCTTTTCGCGATGAAGAGATTACCCGTGAATTTACCTCAGGTACGGATACGTGGACTGCTGGAGATCTGACGTTCCGTATCTACTCGCCTGTACGTCCGGTGCCTGATCCAACGAATGGGGATCGTGAAGAATTAATGGATGCGCTCGTACCTGCCGTATTGGTTGAGATGACGATTGACAATACGGCAGGTCAACAACCCCGCAAAGCCTACTTTGGCTATCAGGGCAATGATGCGTACTCTGCGATGTGTCTGATTGGTGGACCTGAAGGTGGCTCCATCACAGGTGTGGGACAAGGTCGACTTACAGCGATTATGTCAGCAGATGACGGACTGTGGCCCGCACGCGGATTTACGCTGGAGAAACTGTTGCAGGAGAAACATCGGGAGAATCTGGCATTTGGACTTGGCTCAACCGCTGCACTACTGATGGAGGTGCCGGATGGAGAGAAACGTACGTTTCAATTCGCAGTATGTTTCTATCGCGGGGGTATTGTGACGACTGGAATGGACACAACGTATTGGTATACGCGGTACTTCTCCGATATTCAGGCAGCAGGAGAGTATGCACTACAACGCTTCAGTGAGTTGACCGCATCCTGTGGAGAGGTTGAACAGCGCCTTGGGTCGGCTGCTTTGAGCGAAGATCAATCATTCATGCTTGCTCATTCCATTCACAGCTATTATGCCAGTACTCAATTGCTGGATGCCGATGGTGAGCCACTCTGGGTGGTGAACGAAGGGGAGTATCGGATGATGAACACACTTGATCTGACGGCTGATCAGTTGTACTTCGAGCTTGCCTTGAATCCATGGACGGTGCGTAATGAGCTGGAGTGGTTTGTGAAACGTTACAGTTATACCGATCAGGTTCGTTTCCCGGGGGAAGAGAAGTTATATCCGGGCGGAATCACCTTTACCCATGATATTGGTGTTGCCAATGTGTTCTCACGCCCTGGACACTCGGCATATGAGCTGGTTGGCATTGACGACTGCTTCTCACAGATGAGCCACGAGGAACTGGTGAACTGGCTCTGCTGCGCGACAGTATACATTGAACAGACACAGGATCAAGCTTTTGTGAAAAACATGTTGCCTGTTATCCAGGATTGCTTCGAAAGCATGCTTAATCGTGACCATCCCGACGCTGAGCAGCGTAACGGTCTAATGGGTCTGGATAGCAGCCGTACCCAAGGTGGAGCGGAGATTACAACCTACGACAGCCTGGATGTGTCACTTGGACAGTCTCGCAATAATATCTATCTGGCGGGTAAATGTTGGGCGGTCTATGTCGCATTGGAGAAGCTGTTCGCAACTGAGAAGTTGGCAGATCTGTCCCATCAAGCAGGGCTTCAAGCGGATCGCTGCGCTGCCAGTATTGCTGCACAGTTGACTGATGGCGGCTACATTCCAGCTGTTATTGCAGAAAATAATGATTCTCGAATCATTTCGGCGATTGAAGGTTTGGTGTTCCCGTACTTTACTGGCTGTGAAGCAGCACTGGATGTCAATGGTCGTTTTGGACCTTATCTGAAAGCACTCCAAACTCATCTGAAGACGGTTCTTGTACCGGGAACATGTCTGTTCGAAGATGGAGGCTGGAAACTGTCCTCAACAAGCAATAACTCGTGGCTGAGCAAAATCTATTTGTCCCAGTTTATTGCTAGAGAGCTGCTGGGTGTGGAATGGAATGAGACAGGCAAGGCAGCAGACGCGGCTCATGTCAACTGGCTGCTGCATCCGGAGGAATCCTACTGGTGCTGGAGTGACCAGATCCTGTCTGGTGTGGCGGTTGGCAGCAAGTACTATCCGCGTGGTGTAACGTCGATTCTATGGCTACTCGAAGGAAAAGGGAATCACCTTGGGCAAATCTATGCCAGCAAGGAGGCGGTACAATGAGCCAATCCGTCGTTCAATCTGCTTTGTCAGGTCCACAGTACGATGCGTGGCTGGGGTATCACTCCGAATTGCCAGAAGCGAATGGACTTGCTCAAAAGACGGCTCCTGCGTGGAGCAAGCTGATATTGATGGAAGAGAACCATGGAGTAATTACAACAGCTCTGACCGAACTTTCACGGGGACTGGAGAGGTTATATGGCGTGAAACCGTCGGTCAGTCATCTTTCTGATACTCAGGAAAGTGAACGGGACAGTCATGCTTCCGCTCCCGCAATACGAATCGGCACTTGGACAGGGAGCGATTCCGTGGCTGGGTTGTTCAGCGAGACAGAGCGTTCAACTGTTCAAGGGGAAGGGTATATCATTCGTGAGAACGAGACCGAGGGTGTACTGGTCATTGGATCAGAGACTCCCCAAGGTGTGCTGTATGGTGCATTCCATCTGCTTCGAGAGCTGACAATGGATCAAGGAAGAGCACATGAGGCGGATGACGCTGTGAATAAGTGGAGCTTCATTAGAGAGCAGCCGACCAATGCGCTACGGATGATTAATCAGTGGGATAACGTGGACGGCAGCATTGAGCGTGGTTACGCAGGAGAATCCATTTTCTATGATAACGGAGAATTCACGCTGGACTTGGGACGGATCCGGGATTACGCACGTTTGCTCGCTTCCACGGGAATCAATGCCATATCGATCAACAACGTCAATGTACACCGCCGTGAGAGTCTGTTTCTGACGGAACGTTATCTTAGTGATGTGGCGAAGGTTGCCGCTGAATTCAGAGCGTATGGCATTCGATTGTTCCTAAGCGCCAACTACGCGAGTCCAATTGAGATTGGTGGATTGCGTACGGCTGATCCGCTGGATGCGCAGGTACGGGAATGGTGGAACATTCAAACGGCCAAGGTGTACGCAGCGATTCCGGATTTTGGCGGTTACCTGATCAAGGCAGACTCCGAGAATCGTCCGGGACCATTCACGTATAACCGTGATCATGCCGATGGTGCGAACATGTTGGCTGAAGCCCTTCGGCCATTCGGTGGATTGGTCATCTGGCGTTGCTTTGTCTATAACTGCAAGCAGGACTGGCGGGATCGTTCCACAGACCGTGCGCGGGCAGCCTATGACCACTTTACGCCGCTGGACGGGCGTTTTGCCGAAAATGTCATTTTGCAGATCAAAAACGGGCCGATGGACTTTCAGGTGAGAGAGGCGGTATCCCCGTTGTTCGGCGCCATGGAAAATACAAATCAGGTGATTGAATTTCAGATTACACAGGAGTATACCGGGCAACAACGTCATCTCTGTTATCTGGTTCCCCAGTGGAAAGAAGTATTGGACTTTGACACATATGCCAAAGGTGAAGGTTCAGAGATCAAGCGAATTGCGGACGGTTCTCTGTATAAACGACCATACAGTGGCTTCGCTGCAGTATCCAATATTGGTGCAGATGCCTGTTGGACAGGACATCCACTCGCGCAGGCGAATCTATATGGATATGGAAGACTTGCGTGGAACCCGGAGCTGTCCGCGGAAGAAATTGCTGATGAGTGGGTGAGACTCACATTTGGACATGAAGAAGAAGTTGTGCGGCAGGTTACGGGCATGCTTTTGACTTCACTAGATATCTATGAGAATTATACGGCGCCTCTCGGTGTGGGTTGGATGGTTAATCCGGAACATCATTACGGGCCGAATGTAGATGGATACGAGTATTCCAAATGGGGAACATATCATTTTGCCGATTGTCATGGCATTGGTGTAGATCGAACCGTGAAGAGCGGTACAGGATACACTTCACAGTATCACCCTGAGAATGCTGATCGTTATGAGTCCGTAGACACCTGTCCGGATGAGCTGATCTTATTTTTCCATCATGTGCCGTACACCCATGTTCTGCATTCGGGTAAAACGGTCATTCAGCATATTTATGATACACACTTTGAAGGTGTTGCGCAGGCGGAGGCGTTAGCCGAGACATGGAGAGGGTTAGAGGGCAAAATCGACCCGGTTATTTTCAGCAAAGTTGCTTCATTACAGGACAATCAGGCCGAACATGCGAAGGAATGGCGTGACATGATCAATACGTACTTCTATCGCAAGAGCGGCATGGCGGATGAACAGGGTCGAACTATCTATTGATTGGTGATATGAAGAAAGAAGATACCTTGTTTTCTTTGATGTAGAATAGACAGCATGGACATACATGAGGAGGAGAACCGTATGGGACAATATCAACTGCCTGAGACCATGAAGGCCGCTGTCATGACAGAGCCAGGACACATTATTATTGAGGAACAACCCGTCCCGCAACCGGCAGCGGATGAGGTATTAATCCAGGTGATGGCTGTCGGGGTGTGTGGCTCGGATGTGCATTATTTTGAACATGGACGCATTGGCAGATTTGTGGTGGAGAAACCGATCATTCTGGGTCATGAGTGTGCGGGGATCATTGCTGCTGTTGGCTCGAACGTATCACGTCTCAAAACAGGGGATCGGGTCGCTATTGAGCCTGGGGTGACTTGCGGACGTTGCTCGGCATGTAAGGAAGGTCGTTATAACCTGTGTCCGGATGTACAATTTCTAGCGACCCCTCCGGTGGATGGGGCATTTGTACAGTACATGGTGATGCGTGAAGATATGGTATTCCCGATCCCGGCTCATCTGTCTTATGAGGAAGCAGCTATGAACGAGCCATTCTCTGTTGGTATTCACGCTGCACGCCGCAGCAAACTGGCTCCGGGTACAACCCTGGCGATTATGGGTATGGGTCCCGTTGGACTCATGGCCGTGGCTGCTGCCAAATCTTTCGGTGTCGAGAAGATCATAGTAACGGATCTGGAGGAAGTTAGGCTGGTAGCAGCTCGCCGCATGGGTGCCACGCATACCATTAATGTGCGGAATGAAGATGCGCTGGCTGTGATTCGCGAGTTAACAGGTGGTGTGGGTGTTGATACCGCATGGGAAACAGCGGGGAATCCAAAGGCGCTACAATCTGCTCTGTATTCACTTCGACGTGGAGGCAAACTTGCGATTGTGGGCCTGCCTGCACAGGACGAGATCGCACTCAATGTTCCCTTTATTGCGGACAATGAAGTTGATATCTATGGCATATTCCGTTATGCCAATACGTATCCGGCAGGAATTGAATTTCTGAGCTCCGGCCAGCATGACGTGATGTCACTGATTACAGATCGTTATTCACTGGAAGAGACACAGCAAGCGATGGAGCGCGCATTACACAATAAAAGCGGCAGTCTGAAGGTCATGGTATATCCAAACGGTATGTAAGAACAACCTGGAAAGAGTCCTGCGGTTCAGGACTCTTTTTTTGTTTTTTTCACAAAAAAGTATGGGTCAAGCTCCCATAACATGGTATAATTCATGAAGATTTTAATATATAAATGGATACACACCATATTGGTGAATAAGTACTTAGCGAAAGGAACTGAAGGTTGTGAGAGTACATGAATTTATGATACACGCTGATTTTCATCGGGATGATCTGATGTCGGTATCTTCTCAAGCGTCACGTTTTTCCTCGGATATTATTTTGTCGTATATGGAGTCTGAGCATGAGCATCGTGTAGATGTCAAAAGCCTGCTTGGAATGGCGTTACTACCCATTCGATATGGTAGTGTTGTCAGATTACAGACAAGGGGCAGGGATGAACTGGAGGCTTTGGAGTACATGTTGAATGTACTGGAGAAAGGGACGGCTTGACACCTGATTAGGTGAAAAATCACAGATATCATATTTTTTTTAGCTATTCCTCAAAACCTGCTGGTACTTTGTCCAAAAAAAGAGTATAATAAAATGTAGTTTGATTCTAAAGAAGTACCCATATTAAAGGAGTGTAAATAGATTATGCCAAAAGTTGACATCCATCCAAAGACACAACTCGTAATTTTTTACGATGCAAGTGCTGATTTCAAATTCCTGAGTTCTTCCACGAAGTTCTCTAACGAAACTATGGAATGGGAAGACGGTAACTCTTACCCAGTAATCCGTGTGGACACTAGTTCCGCATCTCACCCGTTCTTCACTGGTAAACAAAGAAACGTGGATATCGGTGGCCGTGTTGATAAATTTAACCGTAAATACAACATCACCAAATAAGTTTGTCCATACATTACAAAAAAACCTCGGGATTTGTCCTGAGGTTTTTTTGTGTACATTAAAAATTAATTCAACCAATTATTGCGCTTACAACACATTCGGATGTACACTAGGAAACGAGTACGAACATATTGGAGGAGGAAATAGAGATGAGCAGCATCACACATATGGTAACGTTTACACTTTACGCGGGTAAAGATACACCGGAGGCCGAAGCCTTTTTGAAGGAAAGTTCGGATGCACTGGCTGTCATTCCTGGGGTAGAGCAATTTCAGGTTCTGAAACAGGTAAGTGAGAAGAATGAGTTTGACTACAGCTTCTCGATGGTCTTTGCGGATCAGGTTGCGTATGATGCATACAACAATCACCCGGTTCACCGTCAGTATGTAGAAGAGCGTTGGGAAAAGGAAGTCAGTCGCTTCCAGGAAATTGATCTTATTCAACATCATAATTAATAGTCTCCACATATAGGAAAAAAGTTGAACTACCATATACAGCATTGAACAATGCTGTATATATCTCTGAATAACGCGTAATTAATGAACAAAAATAACATATTTCCGAAATCGTTTTCGACTATTTCGAACAAATGAATTCAAGGAGGTTTCGCTGTTATGCAATTGGATCTCTCAGGAAAAACGGCTCTGGTTACAGGAGCAACCGGACAATTGGGGAGAGTCATCGCCCGCACGTTGGCAGCCTGTGGCGCCAATCTGGCTCTACATTACATAAATAATGATACGAAGGCTCGGGAGCTTCAAGGTGAGATTGAAGCACTCGGTCGTAAGGCTGTAATTGTACAGGGGGATATTACAAAGCAGGATACGGCATTGCGGATGCGTGATGAAATTCAGCCTGTCCTCGGCGGAGTGGATATTGTTGTTGCCAATGCGGTCATTCAATATGAATGGACAACGGTGTTGGAACAGTCTCCTGAAGATTACTTGAGCCAGTTCGAATCCTGTGTCATGCAGAGTGTCTATCTTGCCAAAGCTTTCATTCCACATATGCAAGATATCAGAGCTGGTCGGTTCATTGGTATTAATACGGAATGTGCAATGCAAAATTTCGCTCACCAATCGGCCTACACCGCTGGCAAGCGTGGAATGGATGGTGTATATCGTGTGCTTGCCAAGGAGGTTGGTGAGTATCAGATTACCGTAAACCAGGTTGCACCTGGATGGACAATTAGTGAACGTGATCGTTCCAGTGAGCCTGGACATGATGAGGCATATACGCGTACTGTGCCGCTGAAGCGCAGGGGTGAAGATCAGGAAATCGCCAATGCAGTAGCTTTTCTCGCTTCGGATCTGTCCTCATTTATCACAGGTGCCTATATCCCGGTAAGTGGCGGAAATGTGATGCCTGCTATCTAGTATCTGATTTGAATTCGGGAATTCGCATAAAAATGAATAAACTGAGTATAACCGTAATCCGTTTGTCATTCGACAAACGGATTTTTTGGCATTTTGCTAACAATGAAATAACGGTTCAAGGGTGCGGTTTTGTTTCATATATCCAGACATACATATGAGTTGGTTCGGTTTTCGAAAGATTGGGGTATAAGAATAGGTATATTATCCGAGTGGAAACATAATCAAAATGAGCAATTAAAGGAGACCCATCACTTATGAAAAAAACAGTCGCGGACGTTCTGGTTGAATCCTTATTGAACGCTGGCATCAAACGCATATATGGCATTGTTGGAGACTCCTTGAATGCGGTACTCGACTCCATTCGTCGTTCGGGCAAGATCGAATGGATTCATGTACGTCATGAAGAA
The DNA here is from genome assembly GCF_057334655.1 of Paenibacillus sp. AGC31. Taxonomy (NCBI): domain Bacteria; kingdom Bacillati; phylum Bacillota; class Bacilli; order Caryophanales; family Paenibacillaceae; genus Paenibacillus; species Paenibacillus sp. AGC31. The sequence goes on along the minus strand of NZ_JBHFJH010000030.1, from coordinate 274,099 downwards.
GTAGCTGCATTTGCTGCTGGGGCGGACGCTCAGGTCAGTGGAAGTATCGCTGTCTGCGCAGGTAGCAGTGGTCCTGGTAATATGCATCTGATTAATGGTCTGTACGACTGTCACCGCAATCGTGTTCCTGTACTCGCCATCGCTGCACATATCCCAAGTGACGAGATTGGCAGTGAATATTTTCAGGCGACGCATCCGGAGTATCTGTTCCAGGAATGTAGTGATTATTGTGAAGTCATTACAACAGCAAAACAGATGCCGCGTTCTCTGACGATGGCCATTCAGACAGCAGTTGCACGTTCAGGTGTGTCTGTGGTTGTATTGCCGGGGGATGTAGCAGGACTTGAAGCAGCCGATCTGCCTGTGCCTGAGCACGTGTATCATGCGACCAATCCCGTGGTACATCCTTCTGAGCCTGAACTCGTGAAACTGGCGGAATATCTGAATCAAGGCAAGAAAATTACGTTATTGTGCGGTGCAGGCTGCGCAGGCGCTCGGGAACCCCTTATGCTCCTCTGTGATCGCTTGAAATCCCCGATGGTTATTGCGCTACGAGGCAAGGAATATTTGGAGTATGACAACCCCTATTCCGTGGGTCTTACGGGTCTAATTGGGTATTCATCCGGTTATCATGCCATGATGGACTGTGATGTACTATTGATGCTGGGAACGGATTTCCCATATCGTCAATTCTATCCCGAAGATGCGAAAGTCCTTCAGGTCGACATTCAATCTTCCCATCTGGGTCGGCGCACGAAGCTGGATTACGGCGTATGTGGGGATGTGAAAGCGACCATTGAAACTTTGCTTCCTTATCTGACAGAGGAACACAGTGACAAACATCTGCGTAAAAGTGTGGATCGTTATGTGAAAGTACGCAAAGATCTGGACGAGCTGGCCGTTGGAAAACCGGGTAAAAAGCCCATCCATCCGCAGTACCTGACCAAGGTCATTAGTGATGCCGCAGCTGAAAATGCCATCTTCACCTGTGATGTCGGAACTCCGACAGTATGGGCGGCCCGTTATATCGAGATGTCTCGTAATCGCAGGCTGCTCGGTTCATTCAGTCATGGTACGATGGCAAATGCTTTGCCACAGGCAATTGGTGCTCAGGTCGCTGATCCGGGCAGACAAATCATCTCGTTGTCGGGTGATGGCGGTATTACGATGCTGATGGGTGATCTGTTGACACTGAAACAGCATAATCTGCCGATCAAAGTTGTGGTGTTTAATAATGGAGCGCTCGGTTTTGTTGAGTTGGAGATGAAAGCTGCCGGATTCCTGGAATCTGGAACAGAGCTTGTCAATCCCAACTTTGCGATGGTTGCTCAAGCCATGGGCATGGAAGGTATTCGGGTTGAGGATCCGGATGAACTGGAAGGAGCTGTGCAGCGTGCGCTTCAGCATGATGGTCCTGTGTTGATTGACGTGGTGGTGAATCGTCAGGAATTGTCCTTACCTCCGAAGATTGATATCAAACAGGCGGAAGGATTCACCTTATGGATGATGAAAGCCGTGCTCAACGGACGCGGTGACGAAATTATTGAATTGGCAAAAACCAATTTGCTGCGTTAAAGTGTTTTGATAAGCGGATATGCACCGTTTGAAGTTGAATAGATACCAACTTAAAAAATATTGTATATGTAAAAGAGGAGCATGCAACAAGACGTTATAGTTGTGTGCTCCTTCAATAAAAATGCTGAAAATATGACAGGTTATATAGTATGAATACATATTATATGATTTGTTTTTATGTCGAAAGTCTATTAGAATAGGTAAAGTCAGGAAGGTTTTATGCCATTTTTGACCTACATATTGCATCATTGCATGTAAGTACGTTTCATATCGTATTCATCGATCCAATCACAAGATGACACACACACATGGAGGAGATCAAAATGAGTCACGCAGGAAAAGTAGCCATTATTACTGGAGCAGGAAGTGGATTGGGCCAAGCAGCAGCACTGAAGCTGGCTGAGAAGGGTGCATCCATTGTCGTTGTGGATCTTGTCGAAGAGACAGGTCTTGAAACGGTTAAGCAGATTGAGAAGCTGGGAAGTAAAGCTATTTTTGTACAAGCAGACGTGAGTAAAGCACCTGAAGTGGAGAATTACGTAAAAAAAGCAGTCGAAGAGTTCGGACGAATCGACATGTTCTTTAATAATGCAGGTATTGCAGGTCCTGGGATCAAGCTGATTGAACATACGATTGAGCAGTTTGACCAGATCATTGATATCAACCTGAGAAGTGTATTCTACGGGTTGAAGTATGTAATTACTGAAATGCTCAAAACAGGTGGGGGTTCTATTCTGAACACGGCTTCCACAGCCGGTATTGTTGGTGTACCCGCAGTTGCACCATACGCAGCAACCAAACATGGCGTAGTGGGCTTGACCCGCACAGCTGCAATTGAATATGGCAAGGACAACATTCGTGTAAATGCGATTGCACCAGGTACTATTGAGACACCGATGGTTGTTCAGTTCGGTAAAGACAACCCTGAAGTGTTCAAGGCAACCGTTGATAGCATTCCATCTGGACGTCTGGGCAGACCGGAAGAGATCGCTAATCTGGTTTCCTTCCTGCTTGGAGATGAAGCGCCATATATCAATGGTGCAGTATATCCGATCGATGGTGCAGTTACGGCTCAATAGGAGTTCTGCTTATCGGTAATAGAATAGCCGTTAAAATGGTTAAAGAGAGGCTGCTGTATACATACAGTGCCTCTCTTTTTGGTTTGTTTTTTGTACTAGGAATGCATATTATGCAACGTTGTGCGTTGTATTGGTTTGTATACTTTTTACAGATGCTGAACGATACGAGCCTATAACGATGATGATGGCAACAGCAACCCCGACAGCGCCAATCCAGGTAATGGATGATAATGAAACGTTGCTGACCACGATTCCGCCAATACCTGCGCCGGCAGCCATCGCCAGTTGCATCACCGAACTGTTGAGGCTTAGCATAATGCCTGAGGATTCCGGAGCCATGGTGATCAGGTTATATTGCTGAGTTGGACCCGAAGACCAGGCGGCAAAAGACCACAAAATCAGAACAAGGAAGACAGCGAGATGAGAGCTTGCCGTTATATTCAACAGGACCAGACTCACGATATGCAAAGTCATGCCTGTGATTAGCGTTCGTTTGACACCCCATCGGTCAGCACTGAATCCTCCAACTTTTGAACCGATCAGGCTTGCTATGCCAAATGCGAGTAAAGCTGAACTGAGTAGTGCTTCGCTCATTCCTGAAACGGATACAAGGTAAGGTGAAATGTACGTGTAGGCAATGGAATAACCACCTAACCAGAAAAATGTCACCAGCAGTGCCAGTACAATTCGTGGCTGTTTGAGCAAAGACAGTTGTTTCTTCAGTGGAACAGGTGCTTCTGCTTTGGAAGGCGGAATGGCGGCCGCGATCACCAGCATGGCGAGAATGCCAAGAACGGCGATACCGGCGAAAACAAGCTTCCAATCCCAAGATGCAGCCACAAGCCTTCCGAGCGGAACGCCAACGATCAAAGAAGCCGTAAATCCAGTGATTACTGTGGCGATTGCACTAGCTTGTTTGCCCTCTGCCGCTATTTGGGAAGCAACCGTTAATGCCGTGACAACAACAACGCCCGCGCCCAAAGCCATCAATACTCGTGCTGCGACGAACAGTCCATAACCCGGCAACAGATAGGCAAGAACATTAGCCACAACGAATAGACCGAGGAAGTATAGCAACAGCTTGCGACGGTCCCAGCGCGAAGTCAGTGCAATAATGACAGGTGTACCTAGCGCATATACGAGTGAAAAAATCGTAATGAGCTGTCCGGCAGCGATTAAAGAGATATTCATGGTATGTGCAATACGATCCAAAATACCGGCAATGACATATTCGGACGTTCCCACAAGGAAACTGACCAAGGCAAGAACATAGATTTTGAGCGTAGAAGACATGGAAACATAACCTCTTTCTGATTATAATTATTATATTTTTAGAAATATAGAAATAAAGACGATAGAACAAGACATGAATGCTCTGAATGCAACCCATCTGCGCGAATGGTAATGCTACAACCTAGATAATGAATATTGTTATAAGCGTAAACGTAGGTGACCTAGTTTTACTAATAAATATTGTGCCTTGTTTCAATGTTTCTAATTATATAGAAATATAACTCAAATTTTTTTATTTATTTAGCAGATAGGGAACAAACTTTTGTGCAGTCTCCGTGTTTAGGCTGTAGTAGATATACGTACCTTTCTTCTGCGATGTAAGCAGACCACAATCGGACAGCTGTTTCAGGTGATGAGACAGAGTCGATAGGGCAACCGTAACAAGGCGGCTCTCCAGATCGGCGGGACACAGGTTGCTTTCGCCCGATAAAATCTGAATGATTTTGTAGCGTGTTTGTTCGCCCAGCGCTTTATGAATTTTGACGACTTGTTCAATCTCATTTGAGTTTGATTGCATAATGATCGGTCCTTTCGTCTTTATTTCTTATTTCTAGTAATATAGAAATACAGTAGCATATGTCGTTTGAAAAGTAAACTCTCGGACGAAGGTTCCAGACTTTCTACTGCGTCTGTGTTAACAGCAGAAAGTCTGGAGTGACTTCCCCCGAGAGTTATGTGAGTTGTATATTACTGATCCAGAGAATCAACATAGTCTTTGGCTTCCTTCAACGAAAGACCTCTGGCTTCACGCAGTCGTTTGATCGCCATAATTTTTTTCCCTTGTTGTATAAGTGTAAGCAGTTCCTGATCCAGATCCGTTTGGGCTGGTTGGCTTGTGTGGGAAGGAGATGCTTCCTTCGGCGACAAGGTGTAATTGAAGTCTGAGCGTGCGCCTGCGGTTGAACCGTTCTCCAGACGCTCCACATCTCTTTTCAATTCATTCAATTGGCGTTGCAGGCTGGTGACTCTGACCAGTAACACAAGGATCAGAAGCAGCAAAACGATCCATACCAAGGTGTTCATTTCCATGATGTCAGGTGCCTCACTTTCATTTATTCATATTTAGCCATTATTTTAGTTGAACCGGAATTTCCTTGACACCACGAACATTCATACCAGGTCTCCATTCCAGTTCATTCACATCTGCCTGAAGCTGTATATTTGGAAAACGATTCAGAAGTGTGCTGACTGCAATCTCACCTTCCAGACGAGCAAGCGGTGCACCCAGGCAGAGATGAATGCCTTTGCCAAAAGCCAGATGCGAACTCTTCTCGCGTGTGATATCAAAAATATCAGCATCCTTAAACTGCTGTTCGTCCCGGTTCGCGGAATCAAGCGCAACAATGACAAGATCACCTTTAGCGATACGTTGTCCACGGAATTCAATATCTTCCAGAGCCCAGCGGGATGTGCTGAACTCCACCGGTCCGTTGTAGCGAAGCATCTCTTCAATGGCGTTGTGAATAAGCTCGGGCTGGTTGATGAGCAGTTCGCGTTGCTCCGGATGCTCCAGCAGGGCGAGAATCCCATTTCCAATCAGATTCACGGTTGTTTCATGACCGGCAATAATTAATAAGGAGACAACGCCAAGCAGTTCTTGTTCAGTTAACTGCTGCCCGGATTCTTCCGCAATGACGAGCTGGCTGATCAGATCAGTGCCGGGATCTCGGCGAACTTTCGCAAACCAGGCCGTCAGGTAATCCGTAAACTCCCTGGCATGCTGCTCAAACAGCTCGGCGCTCTCGGCTATGGAAGCATCAATTATCGTATTGGACCAGATGCGGAATTTGTCACGATCCTCAAGAGGGACTCCCAGAATTTCACTAATGACAATGATGGGCAGCGGGAAGGCAAAGTCATCGATCAGATTCATTTTTTCCTGTGACGGGAGGTTGTCCAGCAGTTCATCAGCAATGTCCTGAATATGGCTCCGCATGTCTGCGACCAGCTTGGGTGTGAATGCTTTCTGCACAAGTCCCCGAAGACGTTTATGATCCGGCGGATCGGAGAACAACATATTATTGGAGAAGATGCTTTGATTCTGAGCGCCGTAACGTCGGACCATGTCTTTGCTGAAGCGAGGATCTTTCAGAATCTGGACTGCGTCCTCGTATCGGGTAATAATCCAGCCGAATTCGCCATGAGGAAACATGATTCTGAAAACGGGCTCATCTTTTCTTAACTTTTCATAGACAGGGTAAGGGTTATGCGTGAATTCTTTCGTGAAAAAAGCTGGCTTTGAGAACTCGTTGGCTTCATTCGGGTTCAAATGCAAAATCTCCTCTCATATTCCTGCATAATACCTGCACCCTCTATATATTCAATACACAAGCTTTTGAAACCTTGTTTTTTCTTCATACGGATGATAGAGCAGGAAAATAGAGGAAGATGGAAGAAGACATGGTAGAGAGAATCGGTTATTATGCTTGGTAAAAATGAAAATGAGGTGAACGCTGAAATGTCTTACGCACAACTTCCTTTGCATCACCACCAGATTCCGGCAAGTCGAATTGTTCTTGGGTGTATGCGGTTTGGGGGTGAATGGGATGGGCTCCCCATTACTTCAGATCTTGTGGTAGAAGGTCATCGAGCGGTAGAAGCAGCTATCGAAATAGGCATTAATCACTTTGATCTGGCGGATATTTACACACGTGGTAAGGCAGAACATGTCTTGGGGCGAGTTTTATCCGAAACTCCCGGCTTGCGTGAACAGATCATTATACAGTCGAAGTGTGGTATACGTCTTGTAGGTGATGATGAAGGACCGCAGCGTTATGACACCTCAGGTGCACATATCCTGGCGAGTGTGGACGGTATCCTGGAACGGCTCGGGATCGATTATCTGGATATTTTGCTGTTACACCGTCCTGATCCACTTGCGCATCCGCAAGAGATTGGAGAAGCACTGGCTGAGCTGCATCATTCCGGTAAAGTACGACATTTTGGTGTGTCCAACATGGGTTCTGAACAGATTCGCCTTCTTCAGCTTCATAGTAAAGTACCTCTGATTGTGAACCAGCTGGAGATGAGTCTGGACAAAATCGGATTCGTAGAAGCTGGTGTGACGGTAAATCGGCCGCAAGCCAGAGACAATATGTTTCCCTATGGCACGATGGAATATTGTCAGGCAGAGCATATTCAACTGCAGGCTTGGGGTCCACTAGCTCAGGGGCGATTTACTGGCAGGGTGGTTGAGGGACAGCGCGCAGAGATTGAGCATACGGCTCAATTGGTTGATCGAATGGCTAAGGAGCGTGGAGTTACACCTGAATCCATCGTATTGGCTTGGTTAATGAAGCATCCAGCAGGTATTCAGCCCGTGATTGGTTCAATTCGACCAGAGCGGATTCTGGCCTGCCGTGACGCGACAAAGGTTGAGCTAACCCGATATGATTGGTACGAGCTGTATTCGGCTTCGTGTGGGCGTAGAATGTAAGTAGAGACTTCTGAGAGATTGGTTAGTTTCGATTAAAATTCATAGATGTTGGGCGAAATTTGAACATATAAGAAGACACAGGCAGCTAATGGCCTGTGTTTTCTTTGTGATATTCGGCTTCATTTGGTTGAAACACATGATCGAAAGTGTAATGAATCCTGAGCTCATATGGCCTACAATGCGTATACATGGGTAATAAGCATGCTGAATCGGATCCGAAACCAATGTGTTGGCACGGCTGTAAGGATGGTTCACCTTCATACTTGCGCTAGAGGCTATGTCCATGGACTTAGGAAGAGTGCTGATAAGAAGGACGTTTCAACCATTTTTATCGTTTTACCGGGTAGTTGTTCGAGGGCTGTGATAAAATGATAGGAATAAGAACATACGATCTGTTTAATTGAGAGGAGACACCTTGACGATGGAGATGCTCAAACCACCCGCCGAGACATTATACGAGGTTGAATTACGCGCGCTGCGAGAGGAAGATCAGGGGAAACGTCCCCCGAACTGGCTGTTATCTCCTGCATATGTGCGCGATTTTATTATTGGCAGGGATAAACCTGCATTATTGAATGGAGAAGAGATCCCGATTACCCGCAAATTCTATGGCAATGACGTGTTAATTGAACGTGCAGTGGTTACTCTGGCAGGCAATCGAGGATTAATGCTCGTGGGAGAACCCGGGACAGCCAAAACTATGCTGAGCGAACTGCTGACCGCAGCAATCTCCGGTACCAGTCTGAACACGATTCAAGGTACAGCAGGCACGACGGAAGATATGATTAAGTATTCTTGGAATTACGCCATGCTACTTGATAAAGGCCCTTCGGAAGCCGCACTTGTACCATCGCCGTTATATAACGGAATGAAGAAAGGCATTCTTACCCGTTTTGAAGAGATTACACGTTGTCCGGCGGAAGCGCAGGATAGTCTGATCAGTATTCTCAGTGACAAGGTCATGAGCATTCCTGAACTGGACGGTGGTGTACTGTTTGCCCAACCAGGATTTAACGTCATTGCTACAGCCAATATTCGGGATAAAGGTGTAAATGAAATGAGCGGTGCATTGAAACGTCGATTCAATTTTGAAACGATCAAGCCCATTCATAACGTGAAGATGGAAGCCAAAATCATTGAGTGCCAGGCACGAAGCCTGTTATTACATAGTGGAATTGATATTGACATTAACTCGGATGTAGTTGAATTGCTGGCTACAACATTCATGGAATTGCGCACCGGCATTACACGGGAAGGCTACAAGCTTGACAGCCCTCAAGCATCCATGAGTACGGCGGAAGCAGTGTCTGTCTATGTCCAGAGTGCGATGACTTCCTATTATTACGAAGATAAAGCTATTGCACTGGATCGGTTGGTGCAGAACATGCTGGGCACCATTGCAAAGGAAAACGACAAGGATCTGTCCATTCTCAAAACCTACTTCTCCAAGGTCGTAAAAGAGCGTTCCAGAGAAGAGGGAATGTGGAAGGACTATTATGAGGAGAGAAAATGGATCGGTTAACAGCAGTTCTGGACCCTGATGTTGAGCAGTTACAATCCTTGTTCGAATCCCAGGTGTATAACCTGAGTAATCATACGGTCTATTATCCAATACGACACCATAGCCCTGCATGTTCATATCACTTGTTACGATTAATCGGAGAGTACAAGCCGGATATCATTCTGATCGAAGGACCAGAGAGTGGCAATCCGTTAATTCCGGTGCTGAGTGATGAGGCAACCTTACCTCCTGTCAGTCTGTACTATACCTACGAGAGTGAATTGGAGAGAGAAGCCTGCTATTATCCGATGCTTCGGTATTCGCCTGAATATGTAGCTTTGAAAGAAGCAAAACGGCTGGATATTCCGGCGAAGTTTATTGACTTGGACTATCAACACTTCTCCACTCGTGCATCCAAATCCGGCCAGACAGAACAAAAGGAGATCTCCATCCAGGACGAAACCTTGCTTGCGGGGTCTGACTTCATTAACCGGTTATGTCAAAAAACAAACTGTCGCAGTTTTGATGAATTGTGGGAAAAGGTGTTTGAGATCGGTGGCCTGGAGAAATCTACTGAGGAATTCGTGCAGGATGTATTCACGTATTGTACTTTATCCCGAATGTGTTATTCCACGGAACAATTACAGTCTTCAGGTGATCTGGCAAGAGAATCACATATGAAACAACTTATTAATCAAGCGGTGCAGGAACATGACCGTGTGCTTGTCATTACCGGTGGATTTCATACGTATGGACTGTTGATGTCAGAGAAACATGAATCCCAATTGGAACAGCCAGAAATGGATAAACAGCATGCAGAACAACGTTTGGATGGACAAGGCAAACCAGGTACGTCTCAACAAAGTGCGGTTGATCCAGATACGGTTCACCAACAAATGTACCCGATGGTCTATACCTTTGCTGAAGCGGATCGGCTCAATGGATATGCTAGCGGCATGCCTTATGTAAATTATTACGATCAGATCTGGAACCAGCTGCTTCGCAAAAAGAGTACACCGTATAATCTAACGGCTCTGGACTTGTTATCCCGGCTGATGCGCCAATTACGGGATGGACACGAGCATGTATCAACCAGTGATGCAATTGAGGCATACAGTATGATTCAAGGTCTTGCCGGGCTTCGGGGTAAAAGGGAAGGCGGCGTCTATGAGTTGATGGATGCAGCACTCTCTTCCTTTGTGAAGGGGGAGCTTACCTTGGCGACCGATAAACCGCTGCAAGAGCTGCAGCAGTTATTGACAGGAGACGTCATTGGAAGTGTGGCTCCCAATTCATTCAGTATTCCCATCGTGGAGGACTTCAAGGCGCGTTGTACAGAGTACAAACTGCAGATCCGCACAACAGGACAGCACAAGAAAGTGCTGGATCTGTATGCGAAACCGGAGCATCGTCAGATAAGTCAATTGATTCAATGCATCACCTATCTGGTTCCGGAATTCGCGAAACGGCAATCGGGGCCGGACTGGATCGCAGAGCGTGATATGAATCTTGTTCGCGAAACCTGGGTTTATATGTACTCCTCCCGTATTGAAGCCAGATTGATAGAAAACTCTCTCTATGGCGGAACGCTTGCTGGAGCGGCTACACGCAAAATGAAAGAACAAATGCAAGAAATACCGGATCATCATAGCGGTGAACTTGCCCGACTCATGCTTCAAGCGCTACTTATGGGGCTTCAGGACACAGCGATGAAACTCTATGAACAGGTCCGCTCAGCGCTGAGAACGGACGGGAATTTTCTATCCTTATGTAACAGCCTGCATGTCTTGAACCGAATTCATCAACACCGCAGGTTGCTGGGATTATCTGACGAGCATCATCTTCCTGACCTGGTATCCGAAGCTTATAGAAACGCCGTGGACAAGTTGTTACAGCTCTCCAGAGCCAATCCGGATGAACATGAAGCCATTATTCAGGGATTGAAGCTGCTAGCCATGCTCGCGGAGTCATCAGAGGGATATTTTCAGGATGAGACATTCCGAATACATCTGAATGAGCTTCTGTCTGATCACCAGCTTCCGGCTCAGCTGGAGGGTGTGTGTGTGGCTATTTCCTCAGGGCTCGGTGACAGGCCCAGGGATGAGATTGTTGATCGTGCTCGCGGGTATATCCATGGTACACCGGATCAGACCCGTCAAACGGCACTTTTTTTACAGGGAGTATTCACTGTAGCACGTGATGCTTTTTTATATGAAGATCAGCTGTTGTCCGAGTTGAATTATCTGATTGAACAGCTGTCATACGACGACTTCATCAGTATGGTACCGGAATTAAGGCTGGCATTCACCTACTTTACACCCATGGAGACAGGCTTGATTGCCGAGCGGGTGGCGAGTCTGCATCAGGTTGAACCAGAGGAGATGTTGAGGCCTGCGGTAGATGAGCAGATGCTGATCCAGTCCAAAGCATGGGACGAAGCGCTTCGAAAGGAGTTTGCCGCATGGAAGCTAATATGAATGAAACGAGTCGGAGAACGGACGAAACTAGAGAAATCAATAAAAGTTCCAATCCGGATGGAAGCAACCGAGGGGATCAACATTCTGCTGAAACCTTAAATCGATGGCGTCTGATTCTCGGTGAATCCGCTGAAGAAGGGTTGTGTAATACAGATCAATACACTTCGGCTGAATTTCAATATACGGAAATCGATGAGATTCTGGGGTATCTCTATAACCGTGAATACGGTGAAGAACAAGGTTATCGAAAAGAGGGAGGACGCGGTGCGTCTAACCTGACTGTACCTAAATGGCTGCACAAAGTAAGGGATCTATTCCCCAAACCAACAGTAGAAATATTGGAAAAACAGGCGCTTGATCGTTATGGGCTGACAGAATTGTTAACGGACAAAAAGCTGCTTGAATCCCTTGAACCCAACATGAATCTGCTCAAGAATATTATGCAGTTCAAAGGACGGATGAAAGGTGAGGTGTTAAAGAGCGCCAAGGATATCGTGCGAACCGTGGTTGAAGAGCTGCGTAGCAAGCTGGAATCTCAGACCCGAGCGAGTATCATGGGCAAGCGCAGTCGCTATACCTCGAGTTCAGTACGATCCTTGCGCAATCTGAATTTCAAGCGAACTATCACCAAGAATTTGAAGAATTACGATAAAAACAAGCGCAGGTTTGTGATTGATCGTCTGTATTTCGACGGTAGTATACAGCCCCATAACAAGTGGAACATCATCATTGGTGTGGACGAGAGTGGCAGTATGCTGGATTCAGTCATCTACAGTTCGGTGATGGCCAGCATCTTCTACCGTTTGAATGCGTTGCGCACCCAATTATTCATATTTGATACGCAGGTTGTTGATCTGAGCGACAGGCTGGAAGACCCCGTAGACGTGCTCATGAATGTACAGCTCGGCGGGGGCACACATATTACGAAAGCGTTGCGTTATGGCGAGACGTTAATCGATAATCCAGGCAAAACCATCTTTATTCTGGTCAGTGATCTGGAGGAAGGGTACCCGATCGCGCAAATGTACAAAGCCTGTAAAGATATCATCGATGCAGGATGCAAGCTACTGGTTCTCACCGCGCTCGATTTTAACGGGGATTCAGTCTATAACAAACATGCCGCACAGACATTAACCAATATGGGTGCACATGTAGCCGCAATTACGCCTAACGAACTCGCGGATTGGATTGGCGAGATCATCACTTAAATTCAAGGAGGAATGTGTAATGCTTACCGCAGACCGCGCAGTTGAAACTTTGGTGGAGAAATTCGCAGTAACCTGTTCAAACGAGTATTCATTAAAAACAGATCGCAGTTCCGAAATTATCGATTACGTCTTGGGAATGACAGACAAGTTCCCGGATATGATGGGAAATTCGAGTCATTATGTATATCAAACGATTGATCTGCTCATGAAGCTGGCCAAAAAAGACGACGGAGATATCTTTTACCGTGCCGGGGCTATTGTGATATATCTGGAATCCAATTATTCCAAAAGAAATTCATGGAGAACGGATGCTTTTACTGTCTGTATGGGAAATGACTCCGAAGCCTACGGATTAAGCGGGAAGAGCAAAAGCGCTGATCGCATGGATGGATTGTTGTCCCGGTTGGAGAAGATCAAACAGTTTGCAGGCGAGAACGAAATTCTGACTGAATTAAAGAGTAAATTAAAGCGTGCCCAGTGGCTTTTTGATTCCAAAAAAGCGGACAGTCAAGGGGATTACCGGGATGTAATAAATGCATTAATGCTGCTGCAATTATATTCAAGACTCAGTGACACGGCTTCTCATCTTGCAGAGGTTCAATCTTCTGTTCAATCGTTACCAGTGTTGTTTCAACATGTGATGGCTAATGATGCAGATAAGTTGCGGAGCGAGCTACATACGTTGATTGAACCTGTAGTGGTCAGTAATATTCAAGGAAAACATAACGGATCTTCCCAAGAATTGAAGGATGAATTCCTCAAGGAGAAGCGTAGTCAGCTCATAGCTGAGCTGTATCCCAATACATCGTTCTCTCCAAAAGAGCAATGTTCACACACTGTATTCCATCAAACTATGGTGCTTGTGAGTGGTGCCTTGTTGTACCTGATTAACATTAGTGGAGGTAAACAACGGTTCCTTGATACAAATAGTGAGATTGGGCATGTTTTGCTTCACACAATACATCAATTACATGAGATTTATCCACTTGAAGTTCGCCGTTACTTGCTAAGTATGGACCCTAGAGCCAAGAGCCCAAATGATCTGCTTGCTGGACTTGTGCCTCTGTATGAGCCTTATCAGTTGGTTGAAATGTTGCGGGACGAACTTAATTCGTACACGGTATCCTGGAACATGTTACAATCCGTGATCGCGAATCGTCCTGAACAAGCGATTCGAGCATACGAGATTATGAAACCGCCATTCCTTAAACTTTGCATTCAGAAATTCATGGAGGATCAAGGATTGACATTGCCTAATGCGGAGGGGTCACTGGAGCAAGCGGTATTCCACGCTCTTCGGCATCCTTTGGACGGGGGACGTCAAGGACTTGCGATTGCAAGATACTTAAGTGGGGAAAACACCCTTGAGGAATATTGGGAGGACCCGAATAGTCGAGGGTTGTTTAATCAACTGAATCGGGATAAGAAGCGTGTTCACAACCTCATTAGTATTAGTTTTCTGCCCTTGGACTCAGAGGCGATGCGCAGGTTCGCAATCCTGACCACTCATCCGGATTGGACGCTGGATATTATCTCGGACATGTACAATTCATACGCGTTTAGTGGAGAGCAGCTGCTTCAACGTTATGGGCAAGATCCTGAGGTGCAACGTGAGAAATTGCTAACCAGCCTGATCTCACTCAATGGCATGACCGACAACAGATATAAATCCATGCCGCATGACGAATACCGCCGAATCATTCAGCAGAATCTGGACTATGCACTGACACAGTACAAGAAACTGCCAACGGATACGCGCATTTTAATTCTGGAGATAACCTTTGAGCAGCGTGATGAGTTATCGAAGAAAATATTGGCCGAAGCGATTCGTGCCGGCTTGCAGGATTCTTCCAAAAAGGCCAACGGCGTGGGGTTAGCGGAATTCAACCGAATTCCGGATCAGGACTTGTATACGCTCGTCTACCTCTCGGAGAAAAAAGTGGCGATCAAAGAAATGGCTCTGACCGCAATCCGCAGTTTGGAAAACAGCAAGGAGCTGTATGGTGAGCTTTTGAAAAAAGAGAAGTCCGATGAGTGGAAGAGCTTGATCCAAATTCTGCTGGATACCGCAGATCTAAGTCCAGAGTATGCCCATGCTGCACTCGCTGATCAGGCGGATGCCAAAAAGTTGTCGAGACTGAGCTGGTTGTCCTTGAAAGATCTCCCTTCACTGATACGTATTGAAGACAATCAACCTTTAGATGACCGGATTAAACAGTATGCTTTGGTCCAATCATTGGATCATACATCCGGTCCTAATGAACGGTTGAATGAATTACGAGATTATGTAAGTGAGGCATCGCTCGCTCGTTTTGCAAGTGAATTGCTTCAGGTCTGGATTCAAGAAGGTGCCCCTGCGAAAGAAAAGTGGGTGATGTATGTTTCAGCACTCTTTGGTGATATTCAGATTGTGAATATTTTGGCTCCGCAAATTAAGGAATGGACAGAAAACAGTCGTGGCGCGATTGCAGCAGATGCTGTAAAAGTGCTCGCTTATCTGAAAGATCCATCCGCTCTTATGGCGATTGACAAAATCAAACGTGGGGTGAAGAACCGTCAGGTGAAAGGTGCAGCCGAGGAAGCGTTGCAGCTTGCAGCGGATAATATGGGACTTACCTCGGAACAACTCGAAGATCGGCTGGTCACTACACTTGGTTTTGATGAAAAAGGAACCATGCAGCTGAGTTACGGAGAGCGCTCCTTCCTGGTTAAGGTCAATGGAGACTTACAGGTCGTTGTCTTAAATGAAGAAACAGGAAAATCCGTGAAGAGTCTTCCTGCTCCTGCACAGAAAGATGATCCTGAATTGGCAGCGCAGTCCAAGGCACGTTTCACACAGCTGAAAAAAGATCTCAAATCCATGGTTAACATTCAGGCGCAGCGTCTGGAAGAGTCATTGTCCAAGCAACGTCTGTGGTCTGCCGATGAGTGGAAAGCACTGTTCGTACAAAATGTAATCATGCAAAAATTTGCTGTTGGTCTGATCTGGGGAACGTATGAGGATGGCGCTCTGATCAGCACGTTCCGTTATATGGAGGATGGCACTTTCAATTCTGTGGATGAAGATGAGGTTGATCTGCCTTCGGGTGCGCAGGTGGGACTTATACACCCACTGGAACTGGATCAGGCGACACTTGAAGGTTGGACAACGCAGTTGGAGGATTACGAGATTAAGCAGCCATTCGAGCAATTAAATCGTGAGATTCACCAGCCGGAAGATGAGGATAAACCGAAGAATGAATACGATCATCTGCCCGAGTCTGATTTTTCACCAACGGCTTTCCCCAAAGCACTGGAGAAATACGGTTGGATCAAAGGACCGGCACAGGACGGCGGCTGGTATCATGAATTTTATAAAGAGTACGGAGATCTTGTTGCAGAATTGCAATTCAGTGGTACGAGCATCACGTATTACGAGGGATTGGATGACATTACCCTGGAATCCCTACATTTCTTCAAACCGAATAACAAGCAATATTATTACTATGGTGACAATAAACCCATTGCTCTAGGCAATGTTTCTGGTCGTGTGTTCAGTGAAACGATCTACGATATTCTGAGAGCAACGGGGCGTTGATGACGTGAGTGGATTCAAGGAAAAATTCCGGATTTTTTCGAAGCTGTGTACGGAGGATTATTTGATTCGGTATGCCAACAAGGGGTTGTACAAAAGGTCTTTGAAAGAGTTGGACAACGGTGTAAGTGTAACGTACACATGGAATGAATCATCGGTGAGTTGTCAGCTCAGTGACGGGACACAATGTACGCTTGAGAATACACTGGATCATTGGGAATGCTCCTGCCCGGCCGATCATATCTGCAAGCATGTGCTGATTGCAATTCTGTATGATCAACGGGAATATACGGCAGAGGATTCAATGAATGCAGACAAGAAGCATGCGCTGGATAAGGACTCAGGGATATCGGATAATGATCCATTGGACGTACCAAAAAACGTATCAGTAACAGAATCAGCATCAAACTTAGTATCAAATGTGGATGATTCAAGCGAAGATCCGCATTCAGTTTCTCGTGAGATCGAGTCTCGTTTTCGCTGGATGACTGAGTCTGACCTTACCGTGTTAATTAAATCGTATAGTTCTTCCATGATTGAGGAAGTTGTCTTCCGACTGAGATACCCAGAGGAAATTAAGATCATTGAAGATTCACTTCTTACGGTTCATCTGACCACCCAGAATATCGAGGTGTCTTTTACTGAGGAACCGAATCTTGCAAAAGCACTATGTAAGGTGCAGCAGACAGCTGGGAAAATGGCCAAGCTTGAAGCTTTGCTACGGTACCGCAACCTAAAAGGCCTGGATGATACGGATGCATTAAGTGGACGGGTGTACGAAGCCAAGTTCTCTCTTCAGACAGTGCAGGAATGTCGGGTTATGCTGGCAGGATTGTTGAAGACGGGACTGGTCCGCCTTCCTCAGTCCTATATGGCACAACTGGAGACATTGGCAATCGCTGCTCATAGTGGCAACCTGCCTGACATAGAACGCAGTTTACGAGGGATTCAAGGGGAACTACAGTTGTTTTTCAACAGACATATACGTTTCTCCATGCAATCCATGTTGGATCGGGTAAGCAAGCTGTATCTTGCACTCCAGGTTCTTGAAGAAGAAAAGGTGTCTGCCATTCAGCAGAGTCAGCTCATTGGCAGTTTTCGAAGTAAATACTTTACGGTTCCTTCACTTCACCTGTATGGACTGGGAGCTGATGCGTGGGAGACACGATCCGCATTCCGTGGAATCACCTATTATTTCTATTGTTTCGATGATGAGGAAATCTACACTTATAGCGATGTACGTGCTGTATATTATGATGATCAGCAGTTCTCATATACAGAGCATTATGGTGCATTCACACCATGGCTGCCTAATCTGACCTTTCGCCAGTTCGTCGGTGAAGAAGTTCAATTCCATTCAGTTAAAGTGAATGAAGAACGCCGGATCTCTTCCGGGGAAGGTGCCAAGCTTGCGATTTTGCCACGAACGGGTGTGGAAACGTTGAATCTGGGCAAAACCATGCAAGACGTAACGTCTGTACTTCAAGAGGAATCGCGATCGTTCGACTTGTTTGCTGCTCCCAAAGAACGATTGGTTGTGATCAAAGTTGCTCGAATTGTGGACCATAACTTTGTCAAACAAACGCAGGATCTTGTCCTGACGGTTGAGAGTACCGAAGGAGAACGATTGGCACTCACTCTCCCGTATTCATCTGACTGGCAGGTGATGATCCAAAGACTGGAGTCAGGATATGGCTCCCAATCGCTTGAACATTTCTATGCCTTTGTGCGTGTGGAACCAAAACGGATTAGCCCAATTAGTTTCCTGAAGGGCCAAACGGTGCTCAGTCTGAAACTGGATATCGGAAATGGGAGGATGGGCAGACTTGGAAGAATATAATCAGTTCATGCAGAGAATTAACGGCTGGTCAGAAGAGTTGCTGCTGCGCGGGTTATCCCAGTTTACGATCCGGGATATTGAGGTACTTGAGCAACTCGCAGCGGAATCCTCGCGGTTGCAGATGAGTTTCCTGCATGAGTTGTTGAATCACCTCATCAAGGAAGGGCGTAGCGTGGCTCTTGGACAAAGTAATGAAGAGTTGCTGTTATTTCAGTATTGTCGTCTCACCCAATATGTACAGCTCAGTGTGCAAGAAGAGGCGTAATAATGGTTAGTACTCCATGAGAAGGCACATGAAGCGATATGATGTAATAAATAACGATGTATTATAGAATATAAGAAGATTTGCAGCAGGCCACAAGGTCACTGCAAATCTTTTTTATCGTGGAGTAAGTAAAAGTCATTTGTTAAACGAATATAGGTAGGTAGCACGGATCAATACAAACATTCGTGATATGAGCATGGAAGGGAGGGGACATCTAATCGTGGAAGAAGAACAGATACGGAAGGCAGTAGCGAATCGTGATCCTGAAGCCATGGAATGGGTGATGAACCACTACGCAGGTTTGTTATGGAAGATTGCTCATTCCATCCTACATCATGCATCGACAGAAGAGATTGAAGAATGCGTAGCAGATACATTTTTTGCTTTTTGGCAGAATCCGGATGCATTCCAGTCTGGGCGAAGTAGCCTGAAAAATTACCTTGCAACAATCACGAAACATAAAGCGATTGATCGCTACCGGAAACTTAATCGAAGATCTGAGCTTACATATGAAGAGGAGATTCATTCGGTGCAAACGGAGGATTTGTTGATTCAGGTGATCACTAAAGAGACGTATACGGAACTTAATCACATGATTGAATCTTTTCCAGAACCGGAACGGGAGATTATGAAACGTCGGTTTTACGAAGGACAGAGACCCCATGAGATATCGGAAGCATTGTCTCTACACGTTAGGCAAGTCCATAACAAGCTTTATCGCTCCAGGCAACGATTGAGGACATGGTGGATGAACAGGAAATAAAGGAGGCGATCCAATGCGAAAATCCGAAAAAGAATTTACTGAACAGAACCTCTTTAATATTAAAAAGTTGTTCTATGATAAATTGGCGATGAATGAACCACCGACCCTTACGAGTTCAGATACATCTTTTTATCCACCTGTATTATATCCATCCGATCCATCCGCACAGACCAAGAAGTCCATGAATAGGGGAAGAAAGTATCGTAAAGCCATCTATATTCCTGTAACCGCTGCGTTATCGTTATGTCTTGTTACGGGTGCAGCTGCATCGGTGGGCATCATTGACCTGCCTTCTATTCTTCATTTTCTAGGTGCAGATCGGATTGGCATTCTTCAGCCTGTTCATCAGGTGAGTGAAGATCAAGGGATTCGAATGGAGGTTATAGGTGCTGTCAGGGACGGAGATACAACGGAAATCTATGTTTCTTTGTCAGATCTGACGGGTCAACTTATTGACGAGACGCTGGATGTATATGATTACAGGGTCACCGGAGGTAATGCAAACAACGCTCAGATTATTCATTATGATGAAGCTAATAAAACGGCTATTGTCCGATTTCTCATTCAAGGAAAAGTGAGCAAAAATCGAATTACCGTTCAGATTAATACGCTGATGTCCGGTACATCTCTTCAAGATGGTTACAACGTACAAGTGGACTGGGAGAAGTTGCTACATGAAAAGCAAATCAATAGCTATGATATCCTGGATCGAGATCGTATAAGTGGCTGGGGAGGTGAAATTGATATTCAAATGGAAACCGATCCAATTCCGGTATTGCATCAGGATGTAACGAATATCCCTGTTGAGGGTATTAATTGGGTGCATATTTCCAATATGGGTTTTGTGGATGGCAAGTTACACATTCAGATTAATCCGGATAATGAGATTGGCGAGTATAATCATGGATACTTCTACTTCACGGATGAGCAAGGCCAAAAGCTCGATATTCCCCAATATTCCATTAGCTACGGGAGATACATGAAAAATGGAGTAGACATTGGTGGGGATTACATTGAGTATGTGTATGATCTGTCTGCTGTTGACAATTTAGATAAGCTGAGAATTCAAGGCAGCTTTACGAGCATAAGTGAAGTTGTGCAGGGAAATTGGAAAACTACTCTTAACTTGAGTCAAAATGCTTTGAGTAAAACAGGAAACATTCAGCTTGATACAAATGGAGGCTTACAGGCAAATGTTACTCTTTCCCCGGTTGGTGTCACACTTACAGGTGAGGTACTGAGTATGATTCGGATGGAGGATCTGAGTATTGAAGTGCACCTGAGGGATGGTACAAAGTTGACTGGCGAATCCGGTTTCCTCCAGCTGGATCAGGATCTCATTAAGTGGATTTCCCCTAAGACCATTCCGGTGAATGATGTGAGCTACCTGCTAATCAATGGAGAGAAAGTAACTTTGCAAGAAGAATAATTAAAAGGTGAATCAAAAATATGGGGATAACAGCGATCGGAAGGTGTTATGTCATCGGAGTGGTAAGTGAGAATATTCTTTAGTTCAACTTATATAAAATGAATTACATGTCATATCCCGATTTATGACGCATACCATTAGGCGAATGCGGTCATAAGGGAGGAAACTGAGATGTCCATGAGCGAACCGCTGTTAACGCAAATTGTGAATCAACATATTCCGGCTGGTGCAACGGTCGTCACTATTGATAAACCTGTTCAACATCCAGCGATCTATGCGGCCGATCTTACCGGTGACGGTATGCCGGAGATTGCTGCAGTCTATCAGTTGAATGGTGAGCTGTATTTGCTTATTCTGAAATTTGTTCAAGGACATTGGATCAAGATGGCACTAATTAAGGGATTGGGGTATGGGGTGACTTTAATGACTGCTGCCCCTGTAACTTCAACGGCAAGGAACAATCTCATTATCGGTTGGCGGATTGGTTCTATTTGGTCTAAGCTTGCTGTATATGAGTGGACTGAATCAGGGCTCAAAGATCTGGCGCCTGACGATCTATATTATAGCTATGCAGAGATTATAGATATGCCTGGTACACATGGTCGAGATGGCAAGGTGGAGATTGCACTCTGGATTCATGATACAGGGGAAGCCTATCGTGTGGAGATTATCCGATGGCAGAATGGGAAATGGGTTCCTGCACCGGACGTATATGCAACCTATTATCCAAAAGTGGTGCAATATTACGAGCAACTAACCCAGCAATATCCTGATTATATCTTTTACTGGTATTACCTTGCGGATGCTCAGTACCATGCGGGCCAGTATCCTGCAGCACTCGCTTCCGTTCGGAAGGCACTCAGTTTCCCGGAAGCGTATCCTTCCAGAGAAGTACTACAAGAGCTGGAAAAGAAAATTGAGCAGGCGATGGTCCCTATAAGCCATGCCAGGGTAGCAACAAGGTTATATCCAGTCTCCGTTCGAACCACGAGTGGGACGCGTTGGGGGTATATGGATGCCCAAGGGCACATTCGGCTTGAGCCTGTACTGGATGACGCGCAAGAGTTTCAGCCCAATGGATTGGCTGTGGTTGTGAAGGATGGTCGTGCCGGCGTTATTAATCTTCAGGGGCAATATGTCGTTCAACCTGTATACGATTCCATCAATTCCTTTTCCGAAGAACGCGCAATAACAATTGATTCTCAAGGATTTAAGATGATTAATGAACAAGGTACTGTCCTGACCAAACGGGCGTACCCGTATATCTCGAATATGAACGACGGCCGAGCGTTGTTTTACGATTCAAACCCTGGTCAGGCAGATGGATCGATGAGTCGGTACGGTTATCTGGATGCGTCGGGCAATGAGGTGATTCCGGCACAGTTCGCTTCGGCGAATGATTTTCAAGATGGCAAAGCAGTTGTGCAGATTAAGGACAATGAATATGCACTCATTAATCGCAATGGACATCGGCTAGCAACATATCCATATGCCTATGTGGGACCACTAGGGGATGGGCTGTTGGCTTTTCAAAAAGAAGTATCGGGCAAATATGGCTACATCGACGAACGGGGGAATATTCGTATTCAGCCCAAATTTTCATCGGCATTTCCTTTTAACGGCGGCCAAGCGATTGTTAATACAGCGGAGGATTACAAATCGAACTATGGTGTCATTAATGCGGAAGGATCGTTTATTATTCAACCCGCGTTTAATGACATTCGCGAACTAGGCGAGCATAGTTATGCGCTGGGGCAAGCAATTCATCCGGAGCAGCCTTATATTGGCTCTATATACGCGATTGCAGATACTAACGGTAGAAGGCTTACGGAGTTCCTATATCGCGAAGTAGGCAATTACAAAAACGGCCTTGCTTCCGCATCGGATGGAAGACAGACCTATCTGCTGGATCTGAGTGGTAGGCCTGCAGCTGGGTATCCTCATGTTGAAGGTTCGGGTACGCTGGAAGTCGTGGCATCAGATCTGATTAAGGCCTATGTAGATCAGCGCTTATCGTATGTGAATCGAGCCGGACAGATCATCTGGCGGCAAAATACAATCGTTCCACTTCATCCACCGTACCGTGTACGCGAAGAGAAGTACAAACCAAACAGGGACTATCTCGTATATTATCCGCAGGTGGAGGGATTAACGAACCAAGCGGAGCAGCTTGCGCTGAATGCCAAGTTGAAGCAGCTCTCCCAGGTTAAACCGATCCCTGCAGATCAGCAGCTGGATTACACGTATACAGGTGATTTTGATATTACGTTTTATCAGCAGCAATTGCTGCAACTGCAACTCACAGGTTATAACTATCCGGCGGGTGCAGCGCATGGTATGCCTACAATGAGCTATGCGATCATTAATCTGACGAATGGTCGGTTATATGAGCTTAAGGATTTATTTAAACCGAATAGTGACTACGTAAAAGTGTTAAGCCAGATTGTGGGGGATCAGATCAAAAACGATCCTCAATACTTGTATGTGTTTCCGGACACCTATACGGGGATTAGTGCGGATCAGCCGTTTTTTGTTACAGCGGATGCTCTGCATCTCTACTTCAACCCATATGATATCGCACCCTATGCGGCAGGGTTTCCAACGTTTAAAATTCCCTTTCTCCAGATCAAGGACATCATTAATACAGAAGGTTCGTTCTGGAAAGCTTTTCATAGTTGAGTGCCCATTCACAGGTTAAGCGAGGAAGCCATATATCCAATATGGCTTCCTTTTGGATTCAATAGGTGACAGTTTAATGATGTAAGTAACTCCTTCACATATTTATCCATACTAAATGGAAAATATTACGGGAGTTACAGATCAAATAAGTCACATTTATCTATACAAGTAAAAAACGAAAACATTCTCCAACAACACTTCTTTTTCTTGGCGAGAATGTAAATGCTTCACCAGTCATTCTCAAGTTAAGCGACGAGGTCATATGTCCAATATGGTTTATAAGAAGCTGTGAGACAACAATAATCCGTGAAGAGGTATTATTGCTCCGCGAAGAGGTAGTGTTCATTCAGGGCTCTATGAGATATTAATGTGCGTATATAACACTGTGTTACATTGAGAATGATTATTAATATCAGGAGGGGTGAGATGAACAACACGTCTGAAGTGTCCGAACTAATACAAGTAACGAAGGAACGCAAAGGTCTGCTGATTATAGCAAGTATCTTCTCGACCCTGTCGAGTCTGTTGCAGATGGTTCCTTTTGTCGGAGTGTATAAGATCGTTGAGGAACTGCTTACACATGCGGGGCAACCCTCTGCCATGGACAAAGATCTGTTGATCTATTGGGGGATCATCGCGTTCGTAGCCCTGATTGCAGGGCTTGTTGCGCTCTATATCGGGGGGATGTGCTCACACATCGCTGCGTTCAACATTTTGTACCAGCTCAGAGTGAGACTTGCTGAACATGTTGCCAAAGTACCGATGGGCTATCACACCCGGACGGCAACTGGTGAGCTTAAGAAGATCATCGAAGTCAGTGTGGAGAAAATTGAGAAGTTTATCGCCCATCAGTTGCCGGATCTGGTGAGTGCGATCGTTATTCCACTGATGCTCTTGGGATATCTGTTCTGGCTCGATTATCGCATGGCGCTGACGCTTTTGGTTCCGATTGGAATCGGGTTCTGGCTGCAAAGTCGTCTGTTCCGCAGTGAACGAGGCCGTCAGGCTTATCGTGATTTTCAACTTGCCATCGAAGATATGAATGCGACGGGTGTTGAATACGTGAGAGGTATGCCTGCGGTGAAAGTATTTGGCATTACAGCCGATTCGTTTCTGACGTTCAAACAGGCGGTGACGCGGTACCGGGATATTTCGTTGAGAATAACAGATTTGTGTAAAACATCCTACGGGCTGTTTTTTGTAATCATGATCTCGTTATTTACCTTCATCGTTCCGGTGGGTATTCTGCTGTCGAGTGGAAATGCGGGGAATCAGTCGTTTGCGATCACGTTTATTCTGTTTCTGATCATTACCCCGAGTCTATCTGCTCCGTTATTGAAGTTAATGTATCTGGGTAGTGGGATGCGAGAGATTGTGGAAGGACAGAAACGGATAGAATCGGTGTTTGCCGAGCCGGTTGTACAAGAACCTGAGTTGCCTAAAGTTCCGGATACATATGAGGTTGCCTTTCGGCAGGTATCTTTTGCTTATGAACGTAAGGAGAGCGAAGCATATAAACCTGTACTTGAACAGATTGATTTTGTAGCCAAAGCAGGAGAAATGACCGCACTTGTCGGACCTTCTGGTGGGGGGAAGTCAACCATTGCGAATCTATTACTTCGTTTCTGGGATGTTCAGGAAGGTGAGATTACGATTGGTGGGATTCCGATTCAGGAGATGGGTACGGAGAAACTGATGGATACCGTGTCCTTTGTATTTCAGGATGTACATCTGTTCTACGATACGATTGAAGAGAATATTCGGATGGGCAATACATCAGCTTCACGGCTGGACGTTATAGCTGCGGCTCAAACTGCTTGCTGTCATGAATTTATTGAGAAACTGGATGCCGGATATGACACCAAAATCGGAGAAGGCGGTACGTATCTATCTGGCGGTGAAGCACAGCGAATTGCAATTGCACGAGCACTGCTTAAAAATGCTCCCATTCTGGTCCTGGATGAAGCGACGGCCTACGCGGATGCAGAGAATGAGCACAAGATCCAGCAAGGTCTGGCCCAATTGGTTCAAGGCAAAACGGTATTGATTATTGCTCATCGTCTAACAACGATTCGTGCAGCAGAGCAAATTCTCGTGATCCGACAAGGGGCAATTGCCGAGCGTGGGACACATGATCAATTGCGTGCATTAGGCGGAGTATATGAGCACATGTGGCAGACCCATATCAGTGCAGCTTCCTGGAAGCTTGGAGGTGCAGTGCAATGAAGAATTATTTATACAATATATCTGGGGGTAACCCTCGTAGTCTGCTTCCTTCGGTAATTGCAGCGATTCTGGACGGGATTGCAAAGATTGTTCCTGCGGCGCTGCTTGTGGACATATTTAATACGATCTATACGTCTTTTGCTGAACCGGACAAAGGACTGGATATCAACCGAATGTGGATTGTATGCTGCATCTTGTTTGTCTGGATTCTGGTGGAGTATGCGGCTTACGCCTCACTCTATGACAAGACCTATCGGGCAGCATACAGCCTTGCGGCCTCAGGAAGGTTGAAGTTGGCCGAACATATTCGCCATCTGTCGCTAGGTTTTTTCGGAAAACGTGATCCTGGGGATCTGACGAATCTAATCCTGAGTGATTATGGTCAGGTCGAGCATACGATCTCTCACAATCTGTCGCAGCTGATCAGCGCGATTGTGCTTCCGGTGCTTGCTTTTGGCGGACTTCTGTTGGTGGATTGGAGAATGGCCGTAGCTATGTTTATTGCCGTTCCCTTAGGTGTGGCGCTGTTATGGCTTACGGATTCGATTCAGGCACGACTGAGTGAGAACCATGTTCGAGCCAAAAACGAAGCCGCCAGTCGGCTGCAGGAGTACCTGAGCGGTATTCGTGAGATTAAGGCCCACAATATGGGGGGCAAACGTTTTGAGCGGCTACGTCGTTCTTTTGACGAATTGAAATCGGCTTCCATTCGGTTGGAAGGCATCATGGGACCGATGATCATGGGAGCGATGTTGCTTGCACGATCAGGAATGACATGGATGATTCTGGTGGGCAGTTATTTGCTTGCAGGCGGTGAGTTGTCCTTACCGGTATTTCTGTTATTTTTGCTGGTAGGTACGAAGGTATTTGAACCGTTAACGGTTGTACTGATGAGTTATGGGGAGATGCGGTACTCCGCATATAGTGCAAGGCGCATTATGGATGTGCAGCAGGAAGCTCCGATGGCAGGAAAGGGAGATGTACAGCCCAATCAGGCGATTTCATTTGACAAGGTGACCTTTGGATATGATGATCAGCAGCCGGTGTTGAAAGACTTGTCGTTTACGATTGAGCCGCATACCATTGCTGCGCTGGTTGGCCCATCCGGTAGTGGTAAGAGTACAGTCACACGTCTCATTGCCCGCTTCTGGGATGTACAGCAAGGAACGATTCGCATTGGCGGCAGACCCGTTGATCAGATGGACCCCGAGAAGCTGTTGCAGGATATCTCTGTGGTCTTCCAGGACGTGTATCTGTTCCAGGATACAATCGGCAACAACATTCGTGTAGGAAAGAAAGGCGCTACGCAATTCGAGATTGAGGAGGCGGCACGGAGAGCTTGTTGTCATGCATTTATCTCCAGTCTGCCTCAGGGATACGATACGCTCGTTGGTGAGGGTGGATCGACGTTATCTGGTGGGGAGAAACAGCGGATTTCCATTGCACGTGCCTTGTTGAAAAATGCATCGATCGTCTTGCTTGACGAAGCCACCGCTTCACTTGATCCGGAGAACGAAGCCGCGGTGCAGCAAGCGATTAATGAGCTTGTGGCCGACAAGACGGTCATTTTGATTGCACACCGATTAAAGACCATTCAGAATGCCGATCAGATCCTTGTATTGGACCAAGGTCAGCTCGTAGAGCAAGGAACTCATGCGCTTTTGTTAGATCACTCAGGCATCTACGCTCGGTTGTGGCAATTACAACAGGATGCAGAAGGCTGGCAGGTAAAAGTGAACGGATAATGAGTTCGATGAGATAGATAAAGTAACTGAAGCAAATAAGCCTAATGTGGCTATTGAACTGACATAAAAGGAGAATGACAACGATGTTTAAGCGAATTCCTGTATGGATTGCACTATGCTGTATGCTTACCTTGGCGGCCTGTGGAACGGCCCAGACCACCAGTGAAGTGGCCAGCTCCTCAGAGGGAACTGCACAAGCAACGACCAAAGTGATTACCAATCCAAATCGAGAAGAGATTACAATTCCCTTGAGCCCGGAGCGCATTGTCGATCTATCCGGCTCGACAGAAGAGCTATTAATCCTTGGCAAAACGCCTGTAGCGACGATGAGCGCTGATTATGGTAATCCGGAGGAAATCACACCAACCATTAAGGATCAGCTGAGTGCAGATACTGTTAATCTGGGCTGGTATGGTTCACCGTTCAGTATTGAAGCAATAGCAGGAGCCAATCCGGACCTGATTATTCTGGGAAAGGATTTTAACACGGATCAATATGAAACTTTATCTAAAATAGCACCTACAATTGCATTGCCTTACTCTTACTATGATTGGAGAGAACGCCTGACATTCTTGGCAGATACGTTTGGAGACGAAAGCAAGAAAGATGGATATCTGGCCAAGTATGATGCGAAATCTGCAGAGTGGAAACAAAAGCTGGAGGCGGCTGTAAATGGTGAATCCTTTGCCGTAATCGAGACATATCCAAACAACCTGGTCATCTATTCCAATAAAGGGGCAGCTGAGATGTTATACGGCGAATGGGGCCTCAAGCGTACAGAGGGTATCCCTGATCCAGAGGGCTGGGGAGGCAAAGAGATCGCTTTAGAGGCTCTAGTTACCGTTAATCCGGATCGTCTGCTGTTGATGGAGAATAGTGAGAATAAGATGGTAGACAGTAAGGTGTGGAATAACATGAACGCCGTGAAGAATGGCAAGATTTACAAAATCTCCAATGTCGATAATTACAATTATTCGTATACAGCGATGGGTAGAATGGAGCTTATGGACCGCCTGGGTACGATGATTCTGGAAGGCCAGAAGTAGTTGTTGGATTAGAGCAATTCATGATGGATTAACTTTAACTTTTAACAAAACTTAATAACGCCTATGTGTAATTGTGTAATTTGTTCGAAATCATGTAACTTGAGCGGTTCTGGCTGCGTTTAAACATTGGGGTGATCTGATGTTGGTGAACGCGGTTCAACGGTACATGGTATTAGGACTGATATTTATCGGGATCTTCTTTACAGCACTCATCGTGCTTGAGAGGCTTGAAGGATACCATATTACAACGACAGAGTATTACGGCTTACGTAATCTAGGGGGCTTGATATATATATTGTCGCTCATCCTGGGATTCGGTCAATATTTAGTCGCTTTTTATGTTGTTATTTTTAGCCCGATCTCATGGCTGCTGCGGAAATATGTACGCTTTCCTATGGTGAGAACTTTCATATATATGATTGGGTTTGGATGGGGCGGGCTATGGGTTTTTGATCTCATGTACAATCCATATTTCGTGAGTGGATACCATCTGAACCAAATGACATCGATATGGATATTTGCCATCGCCGGTTTAGTCTACGCCAGTGTGGAGAATAAGATTTGGCGAAGAGGGCAGATGCAGAACGAACAGAAGGCTATTTAACAAATGTTGAGTAGCTTTCTCGGTTTACATAATTATTATGGTGTTTTCATTGGGGAATCAGTTAGAAAGGATTATGTAAGAGTAAGTAGTGAACATGAACAGCGGTTAAGTTAATTCGATAGTTTGTTATAAAATTCACAAGGGATGCGAGTAAAATGAAATAGGAGTTTTATCGTAAAAAGGTAAAATTTTCTGTTATACTATTTGAGTTGTGTACATAAAGTTAGATATTTTAATGAAGGGAGTTCATGAAGTAAATTAGCCGTTTAGTTTAAAATTGTAGTTTGGAGGAAAGCATTTTGTATAAAGCAGGTTTTTGGATTAGATTAGCAGCAAGTGTGTTGGATAGTCTTATTATTTCAATTCCATTAGTAATTATTGCAGGTGTGCTTACGGGTAACTTCGATGCGGATGAGCCGATTGCCAAACTGCTTAGTGCGTTATACTCAATTTTATTACCAGTTTACTGGTATGGTCGAACCATAGGGAAACGTATATGTGGAATTCGTATACGCCAATACGACACACACGAACCGCCAAAAATTGGTACAATGCTGATGCGAGTTGTTGTAGCTGGACTTGTGTACGTATTAACTTTGGGTATCGGAGTTATTGTGAGTGCTTTTATGGTCGGTTTGCGTGAGGATCGACGTGCGATTCATGACTTCGTAGCAGGAACAGAAGTAGTTTGGGATTAATCGGATTAAAGTCAGGTAGAAGTAAAAAAAAAGGCTGCACAGAGTTAAAAATCATGTGCAGCCTTTAAAAACATTATTACTGTTTCACAAAACTCGTATTTTGTACATATGTATATAGGCCTTTCCTTAAAACAAAAAGCCGCCGCGAACCTGCCTGCTATTCGTAGCGAACCCCCAATTAATGAAAGTCGAGAAACGGTACAAGCAAAAATACACCCCCTAGAATTTCATCGGCTAAACTCAGGGGTTTTTCCAATGTCTATTCTAGGGGGGTGCACTTCATTTTCAAATGATGAAACTAAATTCTTCATCTTTTTCTTGCGACATTCTTGATCTAAAGCTGGCGTTTTGTTGTTTAGCGCGCTTCATGCATTCGTTGTAGTAGCTTCTCCCCTCCCATTTTATATGTAGCATCAATGTTTAATTGTCTATTCCATCAAATCTGTTACTGCACCTCTTGAAGCAGAGGAAACTAATTTAGCATATTTGGCAAGTACACCGGATTTCACTTTCAGTGGCGGTTGTACCCAAGCTTGCGCTCGAGCGGCCAACTCTTCCTCTGGCACTTCAACCTTAATTTCCTGAATGTCGCTATCAATGGTGATAATATCTCCATTTTGGAGCAAAGAGATCGGTCCACCTACTTGTGCCTCAGGGGATACATGGCCGACTACAAATCCATGCGAGCCACCCGAGAACCTACCATCTGTTATGAGAGCAACTTTCCCACCGAGACCTTTCCCTACAATGAGTGCTGTAACGGAAAGCATCTCAGGCATACCTGGTCCACCCTTCGGTCCACAATAGCGTATGACCAATATGTCCCCTTCTTGAATTTCATCATTCATGATCGCTTCTGTCGCTTCATCTTCGCTATCGTACACCTTTGTCGGTCCGGAAAACCGTTGTATCTTCATGCCTGACATTTTGGCAACAGCGCCTTCAGGAGCTAGGTTTCCTCGAAGCACAACCAGTGGTCCATCTGGTTTAAGCGGATTATTGAGTGGACGTATAATCTCTTGATCATTCTGAAGTGGAGCAGCTTCCACTAAATTCTCCGCCAACGTTTTACCAGTTACGGTGAGGCAATCCCCATGAAGTAATCCCTCAGCGAGCAATAGCTTCATTACCCCGGAAACACCACCAATATCATTCAAATCCTGCATGACATACTGACCACTTGGCTTCAGATCTGCCAAATGAGGAACACGCAAGCGAATTCGTTCAAAATCATCCAAGGTCAAATCCACTTCTACGGAGTGCGCAATAGCTAGCAGATGGAGAAATGCGTTGGTTGATCCCCCTAGAGCCATAACAACGGTGATCGCATTCTCAAATGCTTTCTTCGTCATAATGTCTCTTGGGTAGATTTCCTGTTCAAGAAGTGAGATGACCTGCTTACCGGCTGCTTCGCATTCCAATGCTTTATCCGCTGAGATAGCTGATGTCGAAGAAGAACCAGGTAAACACATACCCATTGCTTCTGCAGCTGCGGCCATCGTATTAGCGGTATACATCCCCCCACAAGCCCCTGGACCTGGACAAACACTGCATTCGACCTTATGCAATTGTTCGTCTGTTATTTTTCCATCTTGATATTGCCCAACGGCTTCAAAAGCTGAAACGATATCCACTTTTTTACCGTCGAGATTACCAGGTTGAATGGTTCCTCCATATACATAAACAGAAGGAATATTCATCCGTCCAATAGCCATCAAACATGCAGGCGTATTCTTGTCACACCCACCGATTGCAACAACGCCGTCAAAACGCTCGGCTCCGGTCACAATTTCAATCGAATCAGCTATAGCTTCCCGACTTGGTAGCGAGAACAACATCCCGCCATGCCCCATCGAGATCCCATCAGAAACGGTAATCGTATTAAAAATTAGTGGAGCACCGCCGTTATTACGTGCGCCCCGCTTAGCTTGCACCGCTAAATCATTGATGTGCATATTACACGGTGTTACTTCACTCCACGTACTTGCTATTCCGATCATTGGCTTTTTAAAATCCTCATCTTGAAATCCAACTGCACGCAGCATCGCTCTGTTCGGTACCCGGTTAGCACCTTCACTGATTACCTTGCTTCGAATGCGAAGATCTTTTTTATTTTCCATGTTTCTTCCCTCATTTCAAAGTATTTCGTTCAGTTCCTGCATCGGTCGAATAAAATTTTGTTTCATTAAATTATGGGCATCGTTGCTATTTTTGCCTTCAAAAGCTTTAATAATCTGATCATGTTCTTCAACTGAAGCTAGTGTAGCCGTAATAGGTTGTTTTAAAAATACGTATTTAAATCGCCTAATGTGAATCTGAAGAGATGTATTAAATGTAGCTACATAAGGATTATCTGAGAGCTCCACAATATAATTATGAAATTGCTCATCCACCTCCATAGCCTGATAAACTTGTCCATTTTTAATAGAACTTGCGAATTCCAAATTTATGGATCTTAGTTTCTCGATCTGTTCTGGAACAATAGTTTGGGCGGTGATTTCAGCAGCTAAGGCCTGAAGAGCAGCCATCGTTGAATACATCTTAAAAATATCGTTTTTCTCAATATTCGTTACTTTTGTTTCTTTTCCTGGATGCATGGACACGAGGCCTTGAACTTCGAGTAACTGAAATGCCTCCCGAATCGGTGTCCGGCTGACTCCAAGCGATTCAGCCATTTCCGCATCAATAAGCTTTTCACCTGGTTGCAGTGTTCCATCAATAATCCATCGCTGAATCTGAGAAAACGCTCTTTCTTTTGCGGACATACGGACTGGTAAGGAAAAATCTTTAGGTATTGGCATTGTTTTCATCCTCATTACAATTATTCTTATATGCAATATATCGCATACACGATCGAGAAGCAATTATTATTTCATTTACTCGCTCAATTAAGTTTATCGAGATAACTACCTTTTTTTATTGAGAGTTTGAGACAAAAAAGAAAGACTATAATTTAAGAGTCTTTCTTTGAGAAATGTTACATAAGTAATATATTTTAATGTGAATGTTCTTATATAAAATTATTTGGTACTAATGAGGGCTTATGTACTTTTTATTTTAGTACACATCTAATCGGCAATCGGACGATGTTCTTGTCCATTACGGTAATCGGTACAAGTTCTTGTCCCTCGACATGAGTTTGTAGCTTTAACTCCCACCCCTCCGTCGTATAATCTATCTAAAACGCCGAACTCATATTCCGAGTTCGGCGTTTTTAAAATTCAATGGTCACAATTAATATGCCGGTTTGATCGACTCTCGCATCCTCCAGATTCATGAATTTATGCCCTTTGTCTAAATAATGGCAAATGAATGCCTTCCAGCCCTTAGTTTCGGGCTAGATATTTTTGTTTGTCAGTAAAAAGTATTTTCGTATAACTTCCCCGTATGCGCATCAAGCACTTCGGGCGTCCGCTCGTGCTCGCTACCAATCATTCGATACACTAGTTCGTACGGTGCCTCTTCCGGCCGAGCATTGTGCATCCGTTCCCATTGCAGACGCAGCTTGGCCTGTGCCGTCCATCGGAGGATGGCTGTCTGGTAATCAAATGAAGGCACGGTCTCCAGCTTCTTTAACTGTTCTGGCCTTATGGAGGGGGACATCAAACTTTTGACCCTCCCATTAGAGCGGTCAACAGCTAGTTGATAGCATTCATCCCTGACAGATACGTCTTGAACATATACACCAAAGCGAATGATTTCCAAACGATCTTCGTCGTCGGTCTCTTCAGTTAGAAGCTTGAGATACGGCAACATTTCGGCTGCTAGTCCTCGGACATAGTCCATAGCTACTTCTATACATGCGTCTCGATCCCAGGTTAATGGAGCTAGTTGATCTGGCTTACCATGCGAAACAAAGTCAATCAGTTGTCCGGATTGGCTGTCTACTCGCGCCTTGACTGCTCCCTCCATCTGATCAGCCCAATAGGCCTTCCAAGACCGGTCATTCTTGGCTGGACGCTCTTCATTCTGTTGCTTCCACACCATCAACTTGGTGTTCGAGCCAATATTGTCGTCTTGTACTAACTGAAATTGGTCGTTGTCTACGCCAATCCACTCTTCTAGGCTTCGTGCGGGCGGGAACTCACCTGGCCACTCGTCCAGAGTTCTTGGGTCAGAGGGGACAGCTTCTGCCCTATAGGCTGTCGGAACTTCCTCCTGTGATGATGCAGTATAGATTAGCCCTCTACTTCGGGGGGCGTAAACAAGATGGACCTGATCGTCACCATCCGTGTACACGGCTTTGTCCAATACGCAATATTCCACATGTAGCAAAAAATTCGCCTTCAGACACGCCATCTGTTCCTCTTCTGGTGTGATCATGGTTGGGAGTGCTGGCCCTGGAACGGTTCCGTAGTACCTAAATCCGACCACGCGACCGCTGGGGTGAACCATAATCAGGCATCCAGTCTCAGGAAGCGGCAGCCCCATCGCCTTCTGCTGTCGTGTGTACCCAAACATCCCTTCCATCCACTCCATCTCACAATACGGAAAATCACGCAGTGCGCCGGGATAATGATCTTCCAGGAATTGCACTGCCTGCTGTTTGAGCTCCTCCTCAGATATCCGTGTCTCGTTGTCCAATGAGGCCCAGGAAATGGCATAGTCTAGCAAGTTGCCGTCCCTGGAGAGCGTGGCAGAAACGGCGTCATCACTCCCCGTTTTAACCCATAAGAATCCCGCTTCTCCCTTCCGTGTTCCCCTCATGGTGTTCTCTTGATAGTCATTGACGATCAGATCATAATCCGGTGAAACGGCAAACTGGTGCTCTGCCTGTTGTCTTAACTGCAGGCGTAATGTATCCAGGTCTCGTTCGAGAAAATCTTGAGCCATTTCGTTGCGCAAATGTTCCAGCCCCTTCCGTAATTGTGTTTTTACAGTACCTAATGGCATATCCAGGAGATGGGCGATTTGCTGCTGGGTCAGGTCCTTCTTATATTTTAAGAAAAGGAGCTGACGCAGCTTCGGATTCAGACTGGCCAATGCACGCTCCAGATCCAGGGTTTGATCGATATCATTAACGACCAATGGCTCTTGCGCCTGCGGGTCTTCGCTCAGGTGAACACGCTTGGATTTCTCCAAATGATTGAGCGCCCGGTTCACCACAATTCTGGTAAGCCAGCTCTCAAACGCTTCGGCTTGCTGCAGCGTTTGCAGTGACTCATAAGCCTTAACCAGGGCATCCTGAACGATATCCTCCGCATCTTTGGACTCCCGTACATAATGGCGAGCCACTCGGTGCAGCTTATCCGTTCGATCCTTTATAAGAGAAACGAAGGCATCGTGATCTCCGTTTTGTGCGGCGTTGATTTGTTGCTGTGCATCGATCATTGTCGTTCACCTCCTGTTATATAGACAGCTAACTCGGGGGTTTGGATTTAATTAATGTAACATTATTCTTATAGTTGTTCCCAAATAAGTGCATATGCTGATTATTTAGATATACACCTAATCGGCAATCGGTGTCTATGTTCTTGTCAATTCCGGCAATCGGTACAAGTTCTTGTCCTTAGCTTGGGACAAGAACTTGTACCGATAAAATAAAAAAGCTGCTAAAATAGCGACTTCAATGGGAATATGTTCGTGTCCCTCGACAGCTTAGCAACTTATGCTTATCACTTTTATTGTTCATGAAAAGCATTGCAGCTTTTAGTGGTGTGTACGATTTCATCGACTGAATATCTCCTTTAGCACTTTCATGCTGATTAGGACATTCGAATTTATTAAGTATCGATTCATCACTTAAATGATAATACTCAATGCTGCTGGAAGAACTGCTCTCATCAAAATTGTATTTAAAAGCAACATTGGGAAAAGACTGATCCCTCATTTTCTCAATTTCATGCCAAGATGGTACGCTAATTTCTTTACTCCTCTTCCCTGCAATCTCTAACCAAGTACAGAAGAAATTTTCACTGAACAGCTTTAATTGAACCATCCGTTCTGTTTATTTCTATGATAGTAACGAGTTACTGTATCATCTTTTCGTTAATGTATCCCGTTTTGTCTAAAAGGTCATCCATATCCATGCCATTATCAGCTTCAATTACCGTATCTCCTATTGGATTAGATATTGTAGGTAAATATTGATTTGTCATTGTTTTCGTTCCTTCGTTTATACAATTATCTTTTATTCTTAGGTGGCAGGATCAATATATAATTATCGAGCCCAACCATCAAGTTATTTGAAGCCAAGATTTTATGGAAACTATTACTGAAAGAACGCAAAAAAAAGATGCAATCTTCAAAGTGGAATTGGTCACAAGGAGACGATTAAACCTGTGGAAATGAGAAATCAGGCTGCACTTATTGTAAAATTATGCTGC
Organism: Paenibacillus sp. AGC31; assembly: GCF_057334655.1. Lineage (NCBI taxonomy): Bacteria > Bacillati > Bacillota > Bacilli > Caryophanales > Paenibacillaceae > Paenibacillus > Paenibacillus sp. AGC31. The sequence goes on along the minus strand of NZ_JBHFJH010000030.1, from coordinate 238,335 downwards.
TCCTGTTGTGATTCAAGGAAATACGTATTCATATTTCATCTTATGGGCTGATCAAAATCACTTGATTTCACTGGGAAAGACTCTTACTTTTATTTAAGGTAAACATTATACCGATATGTAATTATTAATAACTCATACATGAAAAAGGGAGCAAAACGAAATCATTGTTTTGCACCCAGCAGGATTGTGGATATTAGCGAGAAGTAAGCTTAACCACATCAGGGAATGAAGAAGAACCGATCACTTCTTCATGGTCGGCTCTTCTTCATTAAAATTTTATAAGTATCGCGAAATTATGTCTCTTGTGCAATATGTGCGTTATCCGGCGCTTTTTGGTTCATGATCGGAACCATGACCAGTGCGCCAAGAAGAAATAATAATCCTGCACCGCCATAGATCGTCCCCAGTGAAAAGGCATCCTTTAACGCGCCAGCGAAAGACATGGAAACGACCATCATGCCAACGAACATCGGATTCAGAACCCCATTCACCCGGCCGACAATCGAAGCCTCTGACCATTTCAGAATCATTGTGCTGATCCCAATATGAATGCAAGGGAAAACAAGTCCATTCAGAAATTGAACGGTCAGGGTGAGCGGTACGCTTGTCGAATACCCTACAATGGCTGTGCAGACTGCGCCTGCGATCATACCTATCGCTAGAAGAATCTGCGGCGGAACCCGTTTGGCGAAGACGGCTACGATACCGCCACCAATCAGCATAGCTGCACCATTTACCATCAGCAGATATTGCAGGAACTCCTCGCTCCTGCCCAGCCGCTCCGTTACGATAAACAGGTTGAGTGCTTGGGCTACGCCAACAGCGAGTCCCGCGAGAATAAACGCAAGTCCGAGCATCCGCAGTACTTGGCTTTGCCAAACATAGCGGAAGCCTTCAATGAATTCTTTACGGAACTGCCCTTTTACAGCGACGGTTTGAGCTTGCATATTATCCTCTGGCAGACGAATAAGAACGAGTGCGGAGAGCAGAAAAACCACACCCATGACAGCGATCGATATTTCAAGGCCAAAAGTGCTGTAAACCAAGGTTCCGAGCATAGGACCAAGCACCATGAAGATGGCCATCAGCGATTGGAATAGAGCCATCCCTTGCTGCAGCTGTTCTTCCGGCACATGATACTTAAACAATCGCATGCTTGAAGGTTGGGAGAACTGCGAAAGAATAGCCGAGATGAATGCGACAAGGTAGACGGAGTGCCAAGAACCGTAATGTATGGTCAGAAGTACTACGAATACCGATACCGCGGATAATAAATCGCACCAGATCATCGTTCGCTTCGGCCGCCAGCGGTCGGCAAATGTACCTCCGATGAACGAAAAAACAAAAATTGGCGCGAATTCTGCTACGCTAATTAGCGAAATGGCGTATGGATCATTGTTTGTTCTATCCGCAACGTACAGGAGAATAGCGAAATTACGGACCCAGATGCCAACCTGCAGGAGCACGCTTGATAATAAAATCGTCTGCAGGAACCGATTGCGAAACAGGCTTGGCGCATTGGTGCTTTTTTCGTCCCTATTCAATCTTTTCAACCTCCAATTAGTCTATAAAGATGCCCATTTTGAGTAAGATATGACTCTCCTTTCAATTCCTAATTATACGGACTTCATCATCGTTCACCTCCTACTAAAGACTGAAATTTCAGAGTCCGGATTGGATCGATATTTTGAATTTTTCAATACGTTCCCGCTAGGCAATATGGAGAATCAACATTGTCTTAATAACTCTGAATTGGCTCCCCCTTATAAACTGCGTTACTCTCCTACAATATAGTAGATTGGAAGTGGATGATTAGAATATGGGATTAGCTTATTTTCTTAAATATAGCTTCGAGTATCATTGTTCCTTCCAAACTTATAGACGGCTATTAAAGATAAGGCAACGGAAAAAGCAATCAAAATGATCAGATTCAAGGATAGTTGCCCCATGGATACCCCTTGCTGTAGGTTGCTAAAGGTATCCAGAAGCCAATACTGGGGAAGAAAATGCGCGAGCTGCTGCATAGTTGCTGGCATTAATTCAAGCGGAAACATACACCCAGACAGCAAGCTGCTAGGTATAAGGATCATATTCTGCATGCCACTGGCTGCTGAAGAGCTGCTTGAGAATGCCACGACTACAAGCGATAGACCTATTGCCACCAGAGCAAATAACACAAGAATTAGGAACATGCTCCAATAAGAAATACCCGGATCGACACGAAAAATATTTATCATGATCAACAGTGTCATTGCAATCTGAAGCATCATCATAGTCAAATTAACGATGATATTAGATAAGACATAGGTTCTAGGATTGATTGGTGAGGATAAAAGGCGATAATAGGTTCTATTCTCTCTTTCCTTAATAAGAATTCCAGATAAATTCGAAGCGGACACCAGCATGAGGACGAGCAAGTAACCTATTGATTGATTGGTTTTGTTGTAATTTACGGAGTGATCCTCTACTTTCTCTTCTGATAATCTGAAATCTGTAGTTTGAAATCCCTCATAAAGGGTTTCAAACTTAGCCTTATCGCCTTTAACCACCATGCCGATCGAAGCCATATTGTTAATTTGTTGATCCAAGGATGCTTTCACATGTCCGGTAACCTGCGCTCCCTTAATGGATACGATCTTAATATTTGTGGGCTTGCCGACAATCAAACTCTGTGCGAAACCTGCGGGAAGGATAATCGCTGCATCAAGATCGCCAGCAGCAATCAGCTCTTTTATCTCATTCTCCTCAATCTCACTTACAATCATGGAATCCTGTCTGCCCACCGAATCTATAACACCCTTCGTAATCGTCTGACCTCCATCATGATTAACAATGCCTATTCTCAATTCGGTTTCTCCCGTGCCCCCTTGGACTAGGGTCGCGAGCAGAATTCCCATAACAGGAAAGACAAAGTATACAAATAGATTCAAATAATTTTTAAAGGTAGAAATAAATGTTTTCCGGATTAGCCATAACGTGTCTCTCATTTTTACAAGCCCTCCTTTCTGCGCATCATCGTTAATGCGATACTAAGCAAGACGACCGCGAAGCCGATATTTAACAGCATGGCGCTAACCGCTGCTGACAGACTGTCTGCATAGATCATTTCGAGAAGTGCAGCATTGGACCATTGCAGCGGAGAAAGAGAAGAGAGGGTTGCCATGATCCCCGTAGCCTTCTCGACCGGGAAGTATGAACCGCCGAGAAATGCAGCCAATTGGATAATAATCATAACAACAGTGCCTGATGCATTACCCTTGATGATATAACTGAACCCGAGTCCCATGCTCACAGCGAAAATGATTTCAGTAAAGAGCGTTAGAAACACTAGACTCAAATTTTCTCCCCAATAGGCATTAAACATGTATTTACTGATGAGCACTACGACAATTGTGAGTATTAAATTCAGCACGACCAGCCCTGCTAATTTACCTGCGAAAATTTCGATTTTCGTTATCGGTGAAGCAAGCAATCGGACAGCGGTGTTCCTTTTGCGTTCACCGTCTATTAATTGTGCGGCCGTCAAGGCACTATATAAAATAATCATTGTCGTTATCGCTATAGCGAAATAGTCCATAGCACCCGGTTTTCTTGTCGCATTCAACGACTCCTCCACCACATAACTTTCAGCGCTGCTTCCAATCATGATCGCATCTGCTTGCTCCGTGTCTGTACCTGATACTTCAGCCGCCAATCGGTAACGATCTACAAAAGCCACAAGCATACTCTTAGTAATATCGCTTTCAATCAAGCTCTGACTACTGCTGTAAAACTTCAGCCCACTGTCCGAAATCTCGACGTAACCCGCATAGTGGTTGTTTTTCACTTCCATTTTTCCATCCGACTTTTCGTCTGCCTTCTCGAGTTTAATGCCAGCTTGACGCATCTGCCCCGTGAAGTCGTCCCAATACTTAGAGAACTCACTCGATGTGCTATTATTCCTATAAAGTACGTTGATCTCTTCAACTGTTAAACTGCCGTTAAAAGCATTCGTAAGCGCTGTTCCCAAAATAAGCATGGTTAATAGCGGCGAAACCACTAAGAACAAAAGCATCTTGGGATCGCGGATAACCTTTAACTCTTTAAGCATTATTCTAAAAACGTTCATTTCCCCTTCGCCTCCTTTCACTTCTTTCTTAATTAGTCCCGCAGACTTCTGCCTGTCAATGTCAGAAACACCGTCTCCAAACTAGGCTCATTCTCTTCCAATGAACGTATTTCAATATCATCCGCCATCAACTGCTGGATGATCCGGTTCAAATTATTGACCTCGGAATCAGAGGTGATCTTAACGATTCGATCCTCCACTTCAACCCGGTTTACGCCAGCAATTCCCTCCAACTTGTTTTTATCCAGATTTTCGGTTGAACGGACCTCGATACCTATATTTTTCTGATTCGTAATGATAGCCTTTAATTGACCTTTCGTTCCTTCCGCGATAATCTTGCCGTGGTCGATAATGGCGATTCTTGTACAGATCTCCTCGACCTCTTCCATGTAATGGCTGGTGTAGATGATCGTGCTGCCCAATTCGTTCAGTTTCTTCACGGAACCAAGAATATAGTTGCGAGATTGCGGATCAATCCCCACCGTTGGCTCATCCATGATGAGCAGCTTTGGCCGATGGGCGATTGCACAGGCTATGTTCAATCTTCGCTTCATACCGCCTGAGAAATTTTTGGGATAGCTTTTGTGCTTGTCACCAAGTCCCACGAATGCTAGTGCTTCAACCACCCGCTCCTTTAACTCGGCTCCTCTGAGTCCATATAATCCGGCGAAAAAATGAACGTTCTCGTATGCAGTCATATCCTCATAAATAGCCATTTCCTGCGGCACGATCCCGATGTTCATCTTCGCGAATTTACCATGCTTAGCGATACTCTTGCCAAGAACTTCGATTTCCCCTTTGGTTACCCGGAGCAGAGAGGCAATCATGTTAATGGCCGTACTCTTACCTGCTCCATTCGCACCCAGAAATCCGAAGATCTCGCCTTCCTTCACAGACATCGTGATATTGTCCACGGCAATAAAATCCCCAAATTTCTTCGTAAGCTGCTTAATTTCAAGGACGTTCATTCGTAACACTCCCGTTTCGTCTTTAGGATAATGTAATTGTAATAAAAAAGGATGCTCCTGTGACAGTGCACAAGTTCATCCTTTACCCCTGAGAATATTCCTATCTAATCATCGTAAATCTCATCTTATCCGTGAGGAATTAATGTAGTGACACTGAAGCCTCTTGAGCCATCGACGATAATCGTACCAGATACGCTTGCTGCCCGTTCTTCCATGCCGATTAATCCCAAGCCTTTTATCACCTTCTGCTCTCCTTTGCCGTTGTCCGATACATCGACCTTGATCAAGGATCTCAGTACCTCGATATGGATGGAGACGAAAGTAGCGTTTGAATATTTCATGGCATTGGTCAACGCTTCCTTGGTGTTCTCCTGAATGACCTTCCACTGGATCGGAGTAATGATGTCGACATTACCTTCATGAGTGAGAGAGGTCCTGAACGTATGTTTCGCTGAAAATTCATCAACGAATAATTTCATCCGATTCATTCCGAGCTGCTCTTTCGGAGGCTTCATATTCTTAAGCACAAGGCGAATACTCTCGATTCCGTCCTTGGAGATATTGATTGCATTTTGCAGCAGTTCCGCCGACTTGTTCGGATCGGAGGTGAACAAACGCTTCGAGGCTTCCATCTGGATCAATGCACCCGTCATAGAATGTCCGATCTTATCATGAATTTCCTGGGACAGTCGGTTACGCTCCTCCAGTTTAATCGTATAATCGGACTGTCTGATATATTCTTTATTCTCATTTAGGCTTTTAGTCAACTGCTGGATATGTTCGTTTCTTTTTTCAATGTCCTCTTTGAGGTCTGCATTTTTGTTTATGTAGGTGTTAAGCAAGAGGTAAAAGAGGAAACTTAGCATCGCAACGAGACCATAAGTAACCAAGATGGCTTGAAATTCTTGAGACAGTAACAAGAGCGGAACCATCATGAGAAATAGAATAATTCCGCGTTTGCGCAGATATATAGTAAATAGTTCGTATATGTTCAGAGGTAACAGGAGTAACAATAAGGGTTGGATGTATGACGAGGACATTGCAGTAACCAGCATAGACAGCAGAAGCACGATCGTCGTGACACTACCTTTTTTAGTGATATGAATGGAAATATTCAAACACAGGTAGAGGAGGATGTACAGCATATACCATGGTGAAATCGAACCTACAGATACATAGGATTGAATAACCACATAGCTCAAGAGGATCGCTTTTATGCTCATTGTCCAGAGTTCTATAGGGGCTCCCCTCTCCGTCATTTAATCCACTTCCCCGGTCAGAAAATAAATCGCGATTTGTGTACGATGTGTAAAGCTCTTCTTGCCTAGAATAGAAGTAATGTGGTTGGCTATGGTGCCTTCTGAGATGAACAGTTTCTTCGAAATTTCACGATTGGAAAGCCCCTTCGCAATGAGGAACATAATGTCGTGCTCTCTATCAGTGAATAAGCTTCTGTCGATCTTACTCCCTCTATCTTCTTTCTTATCTTTATCCTTGTCCGGTAGCAAACTAGATTTCAACTTATCCAGCACAGCATCCTGCAGTACATTATGTCCGTTGTATACAGATATGATGGCGTCCCTAATCCGCTTCGGATCGTTATTCTTGAGCAGATATCCCTTCGCCCCGTTGCGGATCGCATCGATAATAAACGCCTCGTCATCGAAAGTGGTTAGGATTAGCGCTTTGGTTCCTGTCTGCTCGGAGATCAGCTTGGTCGCTTCCACACCATTCATATTGGGCATCTGCACATCGAGCAGTGCTACGTCTACTTCATTCTTCCGGCAGAAATCAACCGCTTCTTGACCATTCTGAACCGTCGCCAATACTTTGAACTCATCGAAAGTGGTCAGAATAATTCTCATGCCTTCCCGGATAAAGGGATTGTCATCCGCAATAATGACCTTTATTTTCAACACTGCTCACTCTCCGTTCATCGCTATTTAGCAATATCCATCACATTGTCATATTCATTTGTTAGTATAGCATTCTTCTCTTCGCTCATTAATACATAAATTATGATAAGCTTTTACCCATGTGTTCTTTAGAAAATTGGTCATTCATCCATATGTATCAGATAAGTTATTGGTGCGCATTTCACTACGTTTCCAAATAACTAAATGAATTAGCAGTGAGATAGACTGGGGCTATTTAACTAAGGTTCCCATTTTATTTAATGAGTTCCTTAGGCGGCCGAAGTCCTTTGACTTGCTCGCGGGTCTAGCGGCTCGTCTACCGCTCCCTACTCCACATTACACGTTGACAATTTGCTTCAATGATTTTATGATGAATTAAAATTCATTCAATAAAGGAGCTTCCAAAGTGCCCCGTACACCTGAGCAATACGAGGCTATGCGCCTTGCAACCCGCACCAAAATTCAGACAGCGGCGATGCGGCTGTTTGTTCGTCAAGGATACGGCTCCACCAATGTGCAGCATATTGCCGATCAGGCTGGCATTAGCACCGGTCTGCTGTACCGCCATTACAAAACAAAGGATCAGCTATTCGAGGAACTGGTGCAGTTTGCCATGGCCGGACTTGAGACGCTGATCGCGAGATTTCAGACCAGTGATGAGCCTGCTGAGGAACTGGCACGGTTCGCGAACGAGGTGTATCTCGATCTGTCTTCTGGCGATGACTTGGGACACCTCTTATTGCTGATGTTGCAATCCTTCTTCTCCACGGAGACGGACGGTCGGAAAGCGGCTCTCAAGCAGATTAATACCGATCTACTGCAAGCGACTGCCACGCTCATCGTTCAAGGACAGCGGCAGGGCCAGCTCCGTGAAGGGAACGCTTTTGAGATGGCACAATATTTCTTTTCCTCCATTCAGGGGCTGGCGATGATGAAGGTGATGCTGGAGGAAAAATTCACGATGCCGTCGAGATCGCTCTTGACCTTAGTATTCGAAAAGGAAGGTGAAACGTTATGAAGTACTCGGGCGCATTTGAGGTTGTCCGCGCAGACCACGCGGGTGTACAGGTAAGAAACCAGATGGCGGAGATTTTCGCCGACGGCTTCTCGCAGTGGCTCACGTATTTTTCTAAAGACCGAGATGTCACCGCAAAGGCGTTCGCCCATATGTTCGTGCTAGATCAATTTTATGTGGCTCTCGCTGGCGATCGGGTGGCGGCCTTCGGCGCATGCACGGACTGTCAGAGCTTCTCCCTAGAACTTCAGAGCGCACCGCTCCGTAGGCATCTGGGTTGGTTCAAGGGTTCGATGGCGGCACTCATTCTGAAGAGGGAGTTCCAAAAGCCGTTTGTCGACCCGCCGGCCGAAACGGGATCGGTCGAGTTTATCGGTACTGCCTTATCCTTCCGCGGCCAAGGAGCGGCTTCGGCAGTTATTAAACATATGCTGGTTCATTTGCCGTACCGTAACTATCTCATAGAAGAGGTTGCCGATACCAATGTCCCGGCCATTCGATTGTATGAGAAGCTGGGGTTCACGGAGTACAAACGCAAGTCCCTATCTCCCAGGCAGGCCCGTATATCAGGTATCAATCACATGGTCTCGTTGTGTTTCGAGAAGGCCTAAACGCCACAACAAGCTTGAACAACTTGCGCCGACAACATTTATAAGATCTGCGTATCTTTCAGATAAAAGTTATATTTACTAGGTTCTTAAAATTATCCAAACTATAAAATACCCGAGAACCGATTGAACTATTCTGCCCATTAGTTGAACAAAGAAGCAGCCGATCCCATTGATCAGCTGCTTCTTTGTATTATTGAGCTATTGTTTCCCGTTAGTTCAATAAGAACCTAAAAATTCTGTTTGAAGTTCTGTCTCTATAACCTTCTTTTCGAAGGAAACACTACACGCCTTAGCGTTAGGTTTTGAGCTAACTATTTTACTAATTCCTTGTTCTTTGTAATGAATAGCAACTCCATCATCTGTAGCAATCCCTGATTGAATTTTTTTTGATTCAATAAGTTTGTGATATGCAGTTCTTCTTTCTATTTTCCCATCGTAATGCGGACAAATACTCCGCTTTTAAAAACTCAAACATTTTAATTCTTTGAGACGCTCCAGTTCCATAAATGGAATAGAAATCTCTACAAAATCACACTTCGTAATTTAAAATCACTTCCTCTTACCGGCATAGATCGAAGTAGACGACCTCGTTTTTTTTCTTGGACACTTTATTCACCTCAACCCATCTTATGACTTTAAGGTGAATAATATTTTCTTAAAACTCTGGACTGCCTGTAAATAATCAGGTAATAAAAAAAGAGTAATTTCACATCGCAAACTACTCCTTTTATTAGACAAACGTTTCCCCCTAGTTGAATAAAGGCAACCAATCATGTTGATCCGCTAGCTCCTTTGGTTTTAGGCATGAGCCCGATACAATACATAGCTCATGCCGAACAAGTTGCATAATAATATTTGTCTAACTTTAAGGGGTTACTTTAACGTTGGTCTGCTGCTTTCTTGGTTTTTATTGAACTTCTATCGTTTCCAGTTAGTTTAATAGAGTGGATTAACCTGCCTCTATGAATCTGCGTCCAAGCAATTAATATTTGTTGGCATAAAGTAAGAATAGAAGAAAGAGAGGTGTAAAGTATGCCTATTCAATTTTTAGATTCACGCATGTCCCTTAATAATACCTTTAGTTCGGGTACTACAACCTTAGTAACAACCCCTACGTTACTGGGTGATATCGGTCTGCAAACTGTCGCTGCAATAGGAACCCCAAACGAAAGTGATGTGCGTATTTTACTTTGGGGAACAGTTGGGGTTTTTAGATCTGCAACAAACTTAGTCAATATCTATGTTGAAAGAGGAGGCACTGGTATATTCGGTTCAGGATTACTAATCTTCAATTCAACAATTGATTTAACCTCTGGCCCAGGCACTAGACTCTTTAGTTTTACCGCTGGCGACTTCCCACCAGTATCTAATGTTGTAACAGGCCAGATTCGCTATACCATGTATGTTGCAAGTGCTGCAGAAACTCCTGTAACTATTCTAGGCCCTGTATCCTTTAACGGTTCGGCTCAAGCAGGCACATCTTAATCAATTTAGAAGAACTTAAATGCTATACTTGTTCATCTACTTCACAGCCCCCCACTTAATTTTATGTAATGATTAATGTATATATTAATAAAGGTGTGAAGAGGAAATCCACAGTTCTGATGCCGTGTTGTTCGGCCCAGTGTTTCATTTGCATCAATTTAGGCATGGGATTCCTTCTCAACTAATTAATTGAGGTCCATTGATATCACTAACCTGCCCGTTAGTTGAACAAAAGCAGCCAATCACATTGATCGGCTGCTTTCTTTGTATTATTGAGCTATCGTTTCCCGTTAGCGTCATCGTTTATGTTATCAACGCCTCGTTTTGTAGTCGCATGATTATTTCTTTAACCGTCTCTTTAGGGGACAAATCAGATGAATCCAACCAAAGACCCGAGCGTGGAGTTTCATTTCGCAATACGCGATCCAACTCATCTACGCTCCAAATCCCATAACCCTTCTTTGCCCGCATAGCCTCTCTCGTTGCAACCACTGTAGAGTTTGGACAAAGCACGACTAAGTAAAATGGCCGGCTCTTAATAAACGAGATGAAATCAGTAAGTAATGGTCCGATGACAACATCTTGAACAACGACTGTATATCCCGCCTTATAATACATCTCCGCTGATTGGGCGGCGAGCTGGTATCGTAACCTCAACTGATCAAACTCGTCACTTTCTGAATCTGGACGAACCTCTTTGCGGTTATTTACAATCATTCTGCGAAAAATATCACCTCGTAAATGCACCGATTTATCAAATTGTTCGGACAGTAATTGTGCTACGGTAGATTTTCCACTAGCCATTATTCCTGTAATGAGTATGATGTTTGGATTTTCCACTAACCTAAAACCACCCTCCTTTAAGTTATTATATAAACATGTCGGCTACCTTCGGGTCATCAGTAAGCTATAGTTTCACGATAGTTGAACACTTACCGTATGCTCAACGACTTGAGCAAACTCGATGTGTCGTTTTCTCAAGGATTTGTAAGTGCAATTCTAAAACCAAGATCATCTATTTTGAAAATGGGCATGCTTTTCCTTCTACACGTAGAACCACAATTGTTCTCCACTTCAGCCCAACTGCCTCCCCTGAAAACTCTATAGTTCCCATATCGTTCAGCATCATATAGATCCCAGCACCATTCCCAGACGTTACCGATCAAGTCATAAAGTCCCCATGGATTAGGAAGCAACTGTCCTACTTTATGAACAGATCCATTGGAATTTCCTTGATACCATGCAATTTGATCAATTCTTGAATACCGATATCCCGTTGATCCTGCTTTGCACGCATACTGCCATTCAGCGTCTGACAGTAATCGAAATCCATTCGCTATTTTGTTATATATTGTGTTCTCACTTTCGTTTGTAACTGTGTAACATTCCATCCTGCCAAGCTTTCTCGATAACTCATTACAGAAAGCAATAGCATCCATCCACGAAACTTCCGTAATTGGCAGCTTACTCACAATCGGCTCTATTTCTTCTTCATGCATGACAAAATGATATAACTGCTGTGTTACTGGATACTTCATTACATGGAATGGCTCTATAGCTTCAGTCCACGTTATAGTCTTTTTACTACTTCCTGGGTTAGATAAAGTGTAATCAGTACTAAGCCATTTATTTGTATTAAGAAAATCGCGTAGTTCAATTGATCCGCCTTCTATGGGTACCATCAAATCCATTATTTCTTTTAGAAAACGTACCTTGTCACTTCCGTACTTTTCCATATCTATCCCCCCCATTCTAACTTACCGCCAATCAAATTCGACCCAGAAACTGTATTATCCTGCTTAATAGTTGCTAACGACGATAAACTCGTCGATACTTTTAGTGTGGTTCACCGCGTCTAATCTTGAAAGTATCCTGCCCGTTAGTTGAATAAAGCAACCAATCATATGGATCAGCTGTTTATTATGCTAATGTTTTCCATGACTAAATTCAGTTCAGAATTTCTCCCTGAATCGCTAGGCTTCCAATCGCCTTAAATCGTTCTGCCTCCATGGTTTTGCCGAAATAATCGGCTGGATCAACGTCTTCCATCAGTCCCCATTCGACCATATCTGGCGTACGGGTCAGCAATTTCCGATGCGACTATCGAGAATCCTCTCTATCCCTGGATATTCCTCGAATCTTCTTTCGATGAAATGTTGAATAACCGCCCCGTAAAGGGGCGGTTTTCTTAGGCTTGCATAAATGCTTCTAACGGTTCCAGAATCGCGAACGTCTTCTTTGCATCCTTCTTCCGTTGCTCATCATAGAGTTTGGTCAACTCTTCGAATGAGTTAGCTTTAATCTTCGTATAACTCGATTTGGTGTATCTGATTATGTACGTCTTTACCCCTTCCTCTTCACTCCACTCGTAAACGACATCATATTTGTCCCTCAAATTCTTTAAATGAAGTGACCGGCGCAACACTGCAAAGTGTTCTTCAATGGCTTCATCGCATTCCTCCATAATCTTCTCGTATGTGCAGCCAACTCGCATCAGAATCTCCGATGCCCGTTCATCGCCGTATCTCGCGAGAAATTCCTTCAACGAAACCAGCGCATATAGCAATATTTGTTCCTTGTCATTCGGATTCCTGTATTCATAACAGCCTACAACCAAATTACGGTCGGTCATCTCCTCCTTACTGAATTGCATATTAAACAAATACTCGAGTGTCTTTTGCTTCATAACGGTTTCCAACATCTGCTCTTTATCAATCCTGATGCCCGTTGTCACCCACGGAAACGGTAGTTGGCCGTTACCTTCACGCAGTATGCTACCCCTAAGATTCAAAATCGGCATACCCGTAGCAATTGCGTACGACCTGTTATATCCTTCGCCCGCGAATTTTTCCTGTTCTTCTAGCATGTGTCCTGCCTCCTTTTAGTACCAAGTTCCATTCGGCGACTATTGCATATCCATAAAACTACCACTTTTTTATGCTGGTCTCTTATTAATTCATCAGCGCTTTTCATTAACCCACAGATATTTCTGGAATATATTGTATCATATGAGAACAATAAGTCCATCTAATGGTTCCGTTATCCTGCCTATTGGCTAATGCCGACTGCCAGTCTATAACTTTATTTTCACAGAACAGCTGAAGCCCAGGCGACCGGCACGCCACTGCTCTCTCCGATCCGGACGAGATCCGCGCAGCTTCATACATAGTGCCCAAAGGTGCAGCTCACACACAGGACGTTCCTATTAAGCTAACCTGCCCGTTAGCTTAATGAATTAACGAGGAAAAGAACCGTTTAGGTTTATGCCTAATCGGTAATTGGACTATGTTCTTGTCCATTCCGGCAATCGGTACAAGTTCTTGTCCTTGGCTTGGGACAAGAACTTGTACCGATAAAATAAAAAAGTCGCTAAAATAGCGACTTCGAAGGGACCATGTTCTTGCCCCTCGACATATTTACATACTCAGTAACGGTATTAAGCTCAGCTGTTGAAGTACATGCAATATATAATGGAAATATTTTAATTTGTTCACCTCTTCGATTTTTATATATGCATATGTCCTGGCCTTAGATTAAGATTAATTATCAAACTTAGGGTTAAGGTGGTCTTCTTCTATCTTCGAACGAAGCTCTCTTCATTAGAATATACAGGTTAGTTGGCGTATACAAAGTACTATTAATTTCAGACAGTGTTTCAGTATGGAAAGTCGTTGATAATAACTCATTGAGTTTGGTTTTTAGTTCGTCATGGAGTGAAGAAGCGGTCGCTTCCTTGCACAACAAGGTTGATACAACCAGGATTGTCCGGGAACAACATGATACAGTCGAATTTCTGTAATCGTTGAAAGAGCAGGACACCCCTACTCCAAAAGGGTGTCCTGCTCTTTTTTTATTTCGTATGTTTTTCTAACCAGTTTTAATCAAAGCTTAGCTCTTCAGAAATTCGATCAACGCTGCATTAAATGCTTCAGGATGTGTCGCATTAAAGCCATGTGGTCCACCTTCTACAACAACAAGCCGGCTGCCAGGGATAGATTCATGTGTACGTTGTCCACTGACTTCAAGCGGCACAATGGCATCGGAATCGCCATGAATAACCAGGGTCGGAATATTGAATTTCTCCAGGTCCTGACGGAAATCGGTAAGAGCAAAGGCAGCAATGCAATCCAGGGTACCCTTAGGGGATGCCAGAGCAGCAATATCCCGGTTATATAGACGGAACGGCTCGCTCACAAGGTCTGTACGATCTCCTGCAGCGAAAAAGTTATTTGTAAATCCATCCAAGAAGGCTAGACGGTCACCCTTAACCCCATTTTGGAATTCAGCAATCGTTGCATCGTCCAATCCTCCCTGTGGATTGTCCTCGGACTTATACAGGTAAGGAGGAACAGCGCCTGCAAATACAGCTTTGGAAACCCGTTCCGTTCCATATGTTCCGATATAGCGAGCTACTTCGCCGCCTCCCATGGAGAACCCAACCAGTGTAGCATCGCGCAGATCGAGGTGCAAAATCAATTTATGTAAATCAGATGCAAAAGTATCGTAGTCATAACCATCCCAAGGTTGGGAAGACTGACCAAAACCACGACGATCATACGTGATAACACGGTAGCCCGCGTCAATCAGGATAGGTACTTGTTTCTCCCAGGATCTTCCACTCAAAGGCCAGCCATGAATAAGGATGATGGGTTTCCCCTCGCCATGATCTTCGTAATACAGTTCAATTGGTTGTGCATTCTCTTCGCCTACGTTTACTTTAGCCATGGAAAATCCCTCCGTTTAGTTATGATCGTTTAATTGTTACTATTCAAATGCTACATATGCAATCTACTATTGTCAATCGTACCCAAGAATTAAATAGAATCGTTCATTGTAAATCATTTTCTCCTGTTCTACACATAGTCTCACAGTAAAATATTCTTTGTTCAGCAGAGATTTTCTCCAAGTTTGAGTAACACAACTGATCCTCCTATCAAAAAAGCAGCCCCGTCAGGAGCTGCCTCATGTTATGCCTTATTTTGTAATCCTATCTGTTTCCGCTAACTCGCCAGCTAACTCGCCACCCGGATAAGGATTGATCTTCTGGATCGTTCCGTCTTCGTTGTATTTCAGTTCGGAATATTTAACGCAGCGCTTGTGGTTGACGCCTTCCGACAGGGAGCTGTCGTGATAGAACAGATACCACTTATCTTCAACTTGCACAATGGAGTGGTGGGTTGTCCAGCCGATAACTGGAGAGAGAATCTCGCCCTTGAACGTGAATGGTCCCATCGGGTTCTTGCCGATCGCATATACGAGCTTATGCGTGGTTCCTGTAGAGTAGGACAGGTAGTAATAGTCGTTATATTTATGCATCCATGGGCCTTCAAAATATCTCCGTTCCTCATCCCCGGCCAGAATCGGATTCCCGTCTTCATCGACAATTGATATCTCGGCAGGCTTGCCCTGGAAGGACAGCATATCGTCACTAAGCAGTGCAACTTGCGGTCCAAGCGCTGGCTGGTCAGGACCCGGTCCTTCTGCATCTGGCATGAAGCTGCCGGTCTGCCATTTCTCCAGCTGTCCGCCCCAGAGTCCGCCGAAATAGATGTATGACTGATTGTCGTCATCCACCAGTACGGCCGGATCGATACTGAAGCTGCCTTCCATATAATTCGGCTGCGGCGTGAACGGGCCTGCCGGAGACTCTGATGTTGCCACACCCAGACGGAAGATGCCGTCATGGTCCCGTGCCGGGAAGAACAGGTAATAGGTATTGTTTTTATAAGCGGCATCCGGTGCCCAGAGCTGCTTGGAGGCCCACGGAATATCTCTCAGATGCAGCGCTTCGCCGTGATCGACCACAGGGGAATCGAAGTTGTTCATCGAGAGGACATGATAGTCTTCCATTTTATACTGGTCGCCGTTATCGTTGCTCGGCTCGTCATGATCAAGGTCATGGGAAGGATAGATGTAGATTTTGCCCTCGTAGACATGGGCGGACGGGTCCGCAGTGAAGATGTGGGTTACGAGTGGCTGGTGGGGCTTAGGTAGTTGTTGTTGATTCATAAGGCATCTCCTTTGGTATTGGATAATAGAATCCTTCATAATTAGGGCTGGTGTTCTCTGTACCGTTGCCCAAGGCGCGCAGCCCCAGGTAGACGCCGGTGAAGCAGCTGGCTGAGGCAAGCCAACAAGGGAGGCGCTTCATCGTCCAGCATGTAGGCATTCCCGCGCTAGGTTCAGAATAGCGCTCAAGTATCCAGCGATTACGGTAATTCATTGATTGCATCCTCAGAATTCAAAGCAAGCGTTTACAATCTCTAATGTTATTGTATAAGCCCCGCTTATTCTTTCCTATACACATAATAAAGATCTTTCCCCGAAAAAATGTACAATTCCCGCCTATTTGATTATATTGGAAATATACACCTATTGCTCGCGTTTTGCTTCTTGTTTTGTGTCGCCGCACAACAAGGCCAAGAAAAAAAGGCCGCTGGCGCAAATGATTGCGGGTGGCCTTTTGCTGTAATCGAATATGAGGGTGTGCAGAAAAGGAGGAAAGCGCGTATTAGCTTGAAAAATTAGACGCGTTCATTGTGCCTCTTCTGACCACGAATAGGTCGTTCCTTCCTGCCGTTCTTAGGTAAACATTTAGGATAGCGTCACCATACATACCTGTGGACGAAATGGAGAATCGCTCCGACGAATCGGTCTACACTGGAATTCTCCCCAGTTTCTTACCTTTTTGCGAATCTTGATAACTGACTTGCGACTGTAAAGCTTTCGCCCATTTCCGGTGAATTTCCTTCCTCGGCAAAAAACTGGAATTGTAGTTAGATATCCCGTCTATAAGTCAACTTTTTGCCAAGTTTATCAAAAAAGAATCTTCGGGGATACCTATTTAGGTGGAGCATCCATGTTGGAGCCAAGCAAATCTTCTATCGTTACTATGGATTGGATTCAAGGGTAAGAAAGATTATTAATGTTGAACAAAAGTGCTCTCCGACTGAGATCGGCGAATGTTGCTTAGATAATCTGTACTCACTCTTTACTTTGTATTTGAGTTTGTTGTTTAGAACACTAACGAGATGTAATCATCTCTTCAGCTATTGTGACCAGATCCTCTTTACCTAGCGTCCCTCCATCCAATTCGATGGTAAGTAACGTAATTAGTTTCCTTATCCCTGGCATCGGGACTTTTATTCAGAATTCCAGCAATTTCAGCAAACGATTTTTCTTCAAAAACGCGCAGAATCAATAGGTTCCGTTCAACTACATTTAGTTTCTCAAGCGCCCGGCTTAGTGGTTCGTTAAAGAGTTGACTATCCAGCATTTCTGCAGGACTAATGGTAGATTGATCTTGAGCCATTAATCTGAAATTCCATTTCTGTTGCATTTTTTTTCGACGGATTATGTTTATGCAGTGATGATAGGCCAATTTGTAGAGCCAGGCGGAGAAATAAACCTCAGGCTAACGTAGTCCTGAATTTCGCCCGCTTGTACTCTTTTAATTCTGTATTCGGTTTCCTCATCCATGTTTCTTTAAGACACCTCCCAGGTATTCGCGATGAAGTTTATATATGTATAACAAACGAGGTAGTTCTAAAGGGACATTTTTCAGAAAAAGTTTCTAACAACAATATGGTAACTTAGGAAGTTCGCATCTGTGTATTTTATAAAACAAAATTAAAGCTGATTTGAGTACACCTGATTTGTTTTGAAACCTCAACTTTTTTTATCATGGGCATCCCTTCCTTTGGTGCTCATCTCATCTTTTTAAATCTATCGCCTGTCTTTAATTGCGTTAACTTTAACGCTCATCCCCCTATCTTGTAAAAGGGATTTTTGGTGGCTTCAAGCATAGTTTACAGCAGAATGAGGCCTTGGATCATGCTCTACATGTACTGTCTTAGAAATGACTATGTATCTCTTTAATAACAACCTGTTGATAGTGAAAAGGGAACCTCCTTTTTCCGGGAAATGCCTTTAATTTACTGTATACTCACACGAGTCTATGGTAGGTTTAGGCAAGCATTTGGCACGAATGTTATATTGTTTGTGTTGTCATTTAGTACATAATAAAGATGTACGATTGATTCTATTCAGCCATGAATGTGAGCGTTTATTAGCTTCCCAAAGTGGATGTGAAGAATTCACCAGTAAAATGCACTTAGACGAGATAAAGCAAGGTCATGCATGGTGGTTACACAACAACAAATTCTGAGGAGTAATTTTACACTATGATCAATCGATTCATCAGCTTGTTTTCCATTCCTTCGTATGCTTTACTCTTTATGTGTATGACATTACAGGGAATGGGCATTTCACTCAGTACCCCCTTTTTATCTATTTATTTCACGGAACAGCTTGGCGTATCCATTGGAATGTTTGGTCTTTATCTAGCTGTTACACTAATTGCAGGAATATGGATCAGTACGCTAATCGGGAGACGTTCTGACCTCGGCTTGAATCGGAAGAACGTTTATCTTTTCTCTACTCTCTCTAATGTCCTGGCCTTTAGTGGATACTTGTTCATTCAAGAGTTTCCGATGTTGTTCATTTACATGACTGTGTTTACTGCCCTTGGTGCACTAGGGATGCCCCAGTTGTTCGCTATTTCCAGAGAAGCAGTGATAAAGAGTCATTTTACGGAGCGTGCGTTTGCTAATTCTACCTTGCGTTCTGCTTTCTCTCTCGGCTTTATTACAGGTCCTTTAATCGGCACTTTATTACTCACTGCTATTGGATTTAAGGGGATTTTTTTGGGGACGATCGGAGCTTTCCTGCTCGTAGCTCTGCTTGTTTTCCTGTTTCTCAAATCAAACACAGAAATGAAGAGCAGTAATGCTGAAGCGAATATAAAAAGTTTCCGACTGGCTCAAAACCGGGATATTCTAATTCCTTTTCTCATTATGATACTCATGTATACGGCTCATTGGATGAGCACCATAAACACGGCTCTCTTTATTACAAACAATCTTGGGGGAACGACAAGTCATGTCGGTTTAGTCAGCAGTATATGTGCTGCGCTGGAAATTCCCTTTATGATTGTACTCGGTCTACTTAGTGCAAAGTATAGTAACCGAATCTTGGTGTTTTGCGGGGCTATTTTTGGAGGAGCTTATTATTTCGTTATCCTTATCTCGAACGAGATGTGGCAAATGCTTGCAGCACAAATTTTGCTCGCTGTTTTTGTCGCGGTCATTTCTGCGATTGGAATTAGCTACATTCAGGACCTGCTGCCTAGTATGCCGGGATATGCTTCCACACTCTATTCGAATTCATCCACTATCGGCAGGCTGATTGGTAGTCTTGTTGGTGGTGGAGTAGCCAGCATTGTGGGTTACCGATACTCATTTATCTTCTGCTTTATACTTATCATTGTTGCTGTAATTATGCTTGTGGTAAGTGGACGACAGCCTGTAGATGAACCGCAAATTTCGACTTAACTACGCCAATTCAACGGGATAATTTAGATTTTTAAGTTTTTCCAGGTATGGGGTAATTAACATTGGGCACGGCATCATGCTTGAAGCACTCCCTAAAAAGGAAACCGACCTTGGTCCTTCATAAAACAGAATCAAGGTCGGTTTCTTTAATTATAGCTGCAAGAAAATCTTATACAGAACCTGAACAGCTTCTGCTCTGGTTGTCGTTCCGCCAGGACTCAGGGTGACATTGCTTCGCCCGTTTATGAACCCCATTCTAACCATTGCAGCCATGTCATCAATTGCGTACTTTGCTACATTTTCCGCATCTGTAAATCTCTTGAGATCCTCAGCTGTACGGGTCTGCTCGGTTTTCCCAACTGCCCGCAAAGCCCGCATGGTCAGTACAGCCAAATCTTGTCTAGCAATTTCCATTTCCGGATAGAAGCTGCCGTTTGAACCCATGGCGATCCTGAGTGCTTTGGCGATTCCGATTTCCTCATAATAGAGGTCTGTTCGCTTCATATCACTGAAGGTGGTGTTTAACTCTGCTTTGAGATCCAGTGTCTTTACCAACCAAGCTAGATACTCACCTCTTGTGACCTTTTGCTCGGGACTAAAGCTTGTTGCTGATGTCCCGTCGATGAATCCTTTGGACGCCATTGTTTCAACCGCTGGTGCGTACCACGAATCCTTGATGACATCATTGAAGAACTTCTTCGTATAAACAACTGCATATTGACCTGTATTTGCCGCTGGAAAAACCATGGCTTGTAGAGCACTGTCGTATTTGCCATTCAGTAGCTGAACAAATGTACTATTTGCAGCCACGTACGAAACTGTAAGATATTTTGAATTGGCCAATTCTTCAACATCAGGAGTATAAGGCAGTCTGATTTCAACCGGTGCATTCAAGGTTGCCATTTCTTCTCCATCTAATTGCACAGCGAATGCAATAACAGGTCTGCTGGCTATCACTGATTTTACATCTGAATGAAGCTTTACAGTATCTAGCCGGCTCAGTGACAGTTCCACATTTTTGGCACCTGATACATACTTCAGCAAATTAGAAGGTACTGCAATGGTTCCAAATTCCGTGTTAATCTCGATCTTGATGTTGGCATGCGCTGCGGTTAGTGCAGCTGCAGGAAGCTCAACCGCATAGGAATGGGCTCCCTCTGCTTTCGGAATTTCCACCATAATTGTTTTAATATTATTGCTATTCGCCTTTACATACTCCAGAGCCTTATTAAGGTCTTCCTGCCGGATGGGTGCTCCTTTAGCTTTACCGGTTTTGGTATCCGTCTTTGGTGCCACAATCTTAATCCAATTCCCTTCGACTTTGATGTTTTCAGGAACCGGTGAAGGTGTGGTCACTGACACAGGTGCATCCGTTGACGGCGGTGTTTCCGTAGGCTTCGGATTGATGACTGGATTGCTGATAACGACAGTAAGGGATTGGCTCGCATAATGAGTTGCCGTCTCTTTATATCTTACCTCGTAAATTCCGTTGCCAAGACCTGTAACCTCTGTGCCTGTGATCGCATTCCAGGTGCCAGCGTCCACTCCTACTAGCAGATATTCCATTACAGGACTTACACCAGTGATCTTACCATCCTTGGCCCCAGCTGCACTGACATTTACAGCCTTGACCTCTGCACTGGACGGCGGACTTTGCTCCTGCTTGGTTCCGTCAGGCACAACGATCAGGATAGCAGGACTTGGATTGCTCATATCCGTCCCGGCGTACCGGAGCTCATAGCTGCCGGCCTCGAGGCCTTCAATGCGGGATCCACTAACCGGCATGTAACCACCTTGATCCGCCTTTCGGTACTCCATATCGACAGTCACATTTTCAATTCTGCCATCATTCCCGCTTGCCGCTGTAGGCGGTGTAATGACGAGTCCTTCCGCTGTTGGTGCCTCTCTATCTGCCTTGGCTTCATTGCGAATGTCCACGGTTACCGGCGGACTTGCCTTAAGGATGTCTGTGGCTGCATACCGGATCTGATAGCTGCCAGGCTCCAGATCGTTGATACTTGAACCTGTAACAGGCGTGTAGTCCTCTTCGCCAAGCTTCCGGTATTCCATCGTATCATTCAAACCCTCAATTATGCCTTTTATGCCGGTATCCGAATTGGCGTGTGAGATTACCCACCCACTCTCATCGGGTGCAACCTGCTCCTGTGTCTGCACTTCCGGAATAACGACTTCCTTATCCAGGCTGGCGCTCAGCGAACCGGTCTTCATATACCGGACATAATATTTACCGGCGGTGAGACCTGTGACCTCAATTCCTGCAATTGCTGTATATTCTTCTTCACCTTCCTTCTTATACTCCATTTCTGTTGTCACACCAACCAGTTTGCCGTCATCTCCATGGAGAACGGACGGTGCCACCCCGGCTGGTGTTACTGGAGCCTCGCGATCTTGAGTGGATCCGGCCTGGAGAACTTCCCATTCCCAAAGGCCAACACCGTTATCGCCTGCCTGTGATTGCTTGGTCAGGGTTACTCGCACTGCCTTTACATTCAGCACCGGGTCAAACGTGTACGGATTGGAGGATTCCGCTGGAGTATGTTCAACCACTTTGATTCCCTCCGTAACCGTTCCCGCTGTTACCCATTCATCAGTTGCGCTATCCGCCGGGATGTAGGAATATACAATTTGGGTAGGCGGCTTGATTCCGCCGCCATCTGACCACAGCACCAGATTCGAACTCCGGATGGTGGCACCCTGCGGCCATTCATATTGCACCCACTCCTCTGCGCCCTCATGGCCCCAGGTTCCCCAATGCAAAATGTTATTGCCATCTTTCTTTCCGTCGTTTACTGCAGCCAAACTCTCCCAAGGAGAGGTATAGCTGGAAGAAGCATTTGCGAGGAAGGCCATATTGCCGCCTCTCGGACTGAGCAGACGCAAATCCATCAAAAGCTTCTCAAGCGCCAGGCTAACTTCTTCGTCTGTGGCATTCATATTCTTGATCACAGCAGATGCATCTGTCTTCGCCGCTTCTATTGGCGCAAGGCCAGGATCTGCAAGGTTCGAAGAATTTAATGTATTTACATAGTTATAGACCTTGATCAGTTCTGACTTATCTACCGCTCCGGTATAGCCGTATACCTTCCATTCCAGAATACCGCTGCCATTAACGGAAGGCTTCATGTCCATACGAACACCTGTAATATATGCGGGCTCAAAGGTAGTCGTATTGTATTTATTAAGTTCATTTCCCAATCCCTTTATGTCCCGCGGGGTGTACCATTTCCCATCTTCGCCGCGAAGCATAAGTTGCATATCCTTTGGACGAAAGTTCCCGCCGTTGTCTTGAAATACATATACATCCATGGATGAGGCCAGGAATGGCTGATCCCATTCATACGTCACCCATGCTGGATCTCCTTCTCTACCCCAGTTATGCCATGCACTGTTGGGGGCACCACGGTTCGGCGAGAAATCTGCCGAGCTTTTAGGTTCAATGCCGTTATTCATCGCTTCCGGATATCCGTCGCCACCAGAGAAGCTAGCGGAAGCCTTGGCTGTCAGCGCCGCATTTTGAAGCTCAGTATTCACGACATGTACGGTAGCCCAAACCTCCAAGGCACTGCCATTGACCTTTCCTCTGGCTTCAAATTGGCCTACACTAGCATAGCCGCTTGGATCTATAGCATCCCAAGTGATTTCCTGCTCTAAATACCCTTCCTCTGACAGAATATAGATTTGTCTAGGAAGTTCTGGTTCAATATCCTTCTTGGTGACAACGCTGAGTGCCCGGTAAACGTCAACGGTATCTTCCTTAATCTCTATCGTTATATCCTTGCTGGCCTTCTTGTCTCCGTCTGTCGCACTGAAGGTAAACACGTAGGTGCCTGCCATGCTTACACGCGCATAGGCTGCTGTTTTGTCACCATCCACAAATGAAATGTCCGCTGAACCTTGAGGCTTTTGCTTGACGGCCCAAGTGTACTTCAACTGGGGTTCTTCTGCCTCGCTATGCACAGGGTCAGGAATGGCCTCCCCGGACAATACCACGATACTGTTATTTGCAACATCCTGAACCGCAGTTACGTGGCCAATTGCTGGAGGCTGTTTATCCGGCGGTGAAGCCAGTTCGAAGATGACCTGGCTGGAGCCAGTCAGTTGTCCATCACTTGCGCTAAGCTTAACCGTATATGAGCCTGCTTTGGTACCCGTAGCCTGTGTAATGCTTGCTTTCGGATGAGTAAAGGTTAGCTTGGCGCCTTCTGGGGCACTGACCACTTCCCATTGGTAAGACAGAGTTCCTTCCGGCGCGCCATCATCGGTTACAATCCCATTCAGCATAAATGGAATCAACGCCTGTGGATGTTGTGTCGCCAGCTCTACAGTAATTTGCGGAGCTTCATTTTCACCGCCGGCTGACTTTTCAATGATCAATTCAGCACGCTGCACGCTACCCATCTGAAACATGGCAACGCCTTCATTGTTCTGAACATAGAACTGTCCGGCAGCTGCACCATTCAGCTTCATGGTATAGTAGCCATTCTCGATCCCCACTCCATCGAACAAAATCCGTGAAGTATGCTCTTTCCCTGATGGATTCAGGAGCTGGAGAGTAAAACCCTTACCATCTTTTTGAATTTGCCCGCTTTCTACTTTATCGCTTTCCAGCTCCAAATAGATTTTCTCATCGATCAGATTAATCCGTTTGCCGAAACCGTCTTTCGGCGTAATATTGTAGCTATCTCCTTCGTCAGTTACCAGCGCTCCATAACCGAACAGCCCGAATATCGGATCTGTAACAATATCGGAGCTGATACTGAGAAGGGAACCATAGAGGCCTTCTTCTGATTCGCCCGAAAAATCATTCCAGCCGTTACTCATGACGCGTGAGCCGCCATCGTATACGTCCTTCGTACCTGTGCCTCCTTTATACATCGAATATCTCCAAGAGGTACCGCCAACTGAATTAGCCGAAATCTGTCCCATATTGACGGCATTGAAATTCGAAATCTTAGCGGCATAATTGCGCTGCTGTGCAATTGCCTTCTGCTCCACCGATCTGCCATCATTCTCATACCTTAGCCAGTCATCCATAATGTAACCTGCTAAAGACGCAGTATATTGGAAATTCCACCAGCCTTCACCGCCGCGGAAAACGGGCACGGAATAATGGAACCAGGTAGGCTGAATCCCGCGCATAGCACGTGTTTTCCAATCGGCCATTTCCATACTTTTCTCAGCTGCACCTGTAAGCGCGTCTGCTGGATAGTACGTGCGCAGAGCCTTAGCTGCTGCATAAGCCCCTTCTTCGCCAGTATTGTCATATTCAAATTCTGATCCGTAAGGATAAGTGGCTCTGGTCATATTCCGTCCCTTGTCGAGGGCGAACTTCTTCTGCAGATTGGTTGACTCGTTCTGCATCCCCTCTTCCTTCAGTGCTTCAATCATATCCGGGATTTGCTGCTCGCCATAGAATCCGATGGCCCCGGTGGAAACGCGCTTATAGTAAATGTTATAAGCTTTCTCCAGATAAAACTGAGGCGATTCCCGGTACTCGATCAAATTAGGATAAGCCTTCTGAATCCGGTACATGTTGAAAAATCCGGTAGCTTCCATGATTTCGGAGAAGGTACGTGTATAAGGCTTATCTTTGTCGGTATACGCTCCAGAATCTTTCAGCCAGTTCGCAACGATGTAGCTATCCTGAGTATTCTTCATGTATCGTTCCCACATGAAGTCGATCAGGAATGTCTCGATAGAGCGAATTTCATCGGGATTGGGAGCCAGATAGTTCTTCATCGTCATGAAGTTGATATTGTCATGACTCCAGTCATCTCCCCAATGGCTTGTATTTAGATCGATGCCGCTTGAAAGATACCAGTCGAAATAGTTACCGTAAGTTGGACTTTCCGGATTCTTATCCTGTGTTTGCTGGACCATGAATTCGGAATGGGCATCCGAGATTGCATCCAGCTCGGCTAGAACATTGAATTCAAATTGAGTGAATTTATCCACCCATTCGTTGCCGTCCTTCATCTTGTATTCGATACGCACACTGTTGTTGCCGATCGAATCAAACTGAAGTGAATAGATATGATGCTGTTCACCATTTACGATCTTGGTCTCCACAAACTCAACCGACTCGTTGTAGCCGGGGTTCCCGTCAGGCAGTCCACGTTCGGCCCGCGAGTTGTCAACCATTTCCTTTCTGCTCTTCCCAGGCTTGATATCCGGAATATGCGCTTCGTCAAACGGATCATTCTCTGCCACATTTTGAATATCGATGGATTGTACATCAACGATACTGTCGTCATAGTGCAGGTCTATCTTGACAGGCATATCGATCGCTGTCTGGAAGCCCGGCACCGCTACGGCATCAATCATACCTGATTTATATAGGATGGACCGGAGATTGGCTTCACGGTCTTCCATCGAGGTCGAACTATTATTTGGGCTTTGGGCGCTTTCCTGCGGCGTATTGTCGCCTCCACGGACTGCGGAGAATTTGAACTTATACGTCTTGGACTCATCCGGTCCTAGGACGAGGCTGGAAGCATCAGTAAAGTACCCGCGTCCCGTTTTTTGGATTTCTTTGGAGTGAATATAAAGCACGTTCAGCCCCGGATACCAGCCGCCACTGTCTCCTGTCCAGTTCTTAAAGGTGTCTGCAGCACGTCGCTCTCCTGCTTCATGCATCCAATAATCCACATACTCGATTCGAGCGCCGCTTTCCGGCACCGGAGTGAAGAGCATAAAGTTTCCCTCACCACTGGTGCGGATGGCATAAGAATATCCACTGTCAGCACCTGCGAAATTATGCACTGTCACACGGTCATCATAGGTATCGGATAAGGTCTGATATTTGTTATTCCAAGGCATTGGCAAGCCGATATCTCCGAATTCGATATACTGATTGCTCTTGTTCTTCACCGTAATTTCCCAAAGCAGTGAACCGTCATTGGTCTCCATATCAAAAACGGATTTCACATCGAAGCCCTTCATTACCCGCTGGCCCGTAGAGTCTAGGTTCTGTCCAATAAAGTTGACTTCTACCTTCTTGCCGTCTGCTGATGCGGTCTTGTTCATATAGGGGTTATCCGGATTAATGGTCGAATATTGTGTAGATCCCCCGGCAGCCAATGTTTTATTGGTATCAACTTCTACAAAGCCGTCCCTGTTATCAGGGAATTGTCCATTGGCACCCGTACGGTAAGAGAAGATCATTTCTCCCATCCATTGGTGCTGAGTACCATTCTGCGGCGATGTAGTGTTAGGCAGGACGAAATTGATTGGCTTCCCCTGTTTATTGGTAGGATTGTTGTTGATATAAAGCTCCTCAATCTGACCTAAGTCGCCAACTTTGGCCGACAGGCTGGCATTGGAGATACCGGTCTTTACTGCAGCCGTCGCGGCCGCAGGCAAAGCACTAACCTGCAGCGGCAGACTTGAAAATGCCAGGAGCAGCGCGATCATGAGCGGCTTCCACTTCTTCGAAATCATTGTCATTATAACCTCCTGTATATATGTGATCATATCCATTAGGGGTTTAATTCTCTTAAACCGGTAAGTATGGTTTCTTCTACGAAATACCTTTGACCGATCCATCGAAAATGACGTTCATTCTTTCGTCTAAAGTAGAATCTCTAAGTCGATTGTTAAGATAATCGAATCCTATAACCGTTACTCCACTTACGTGGAGCCTATATCGTGTAGCCATACAGGGGCAGGATAATAATTTCCATTGGAATCATCATCACAACCAGCACGAGAGTGAAGATAAGGTTCTAAACCTTAATCCGTTGAAGGTTAAAACTGAATTTCGTAAGCGCTTTATTTTCTATGTTACTTGCTGTATCATAAAAAATAAATTCTCGATGCCAACATGAATTTTAAATATTTCAACCTGTTCGGAGGTGCCGGATTGGACTCGCCCATCCTTCATTTCATTACCCCGCCCATTCCCTATTTTATTGATTGCGGACGTGCTTGTTACGAAGCCGGTGAATATCACATTAGCCGCAGTGACATCGGTGTCTTTGATCTAATTGTTGTTACACGCGGTTCGCTCGCCATTAGCGAGAACGGGACAGAATGGCTTCTGAACCAGGGAGAAGCACTGATCCTTAAGCCGGATGGACATCATTACGGCAGCGCAGCCTGTAAGGCGGAAACGGAAATGATCTGGATTCATTTTCAAACCTTTGGCAGCTGGAGAGAGTCTCCCAACATGGACGAATGTCTCGCCAATCAAGCCGAACTAATCGAGACACATAAGGTGAGCGCATATCTGAACCACTGTGATGTCTGTTCCATCTTCATTCCCAAACATTTGCACATTGCAATCAAAGATATGGAACTGCTGGAGCATTTCTCTCAGCTTGATCAGGAGCCTCAGTCCCTGCGCAATTGGAAACGACAGGCGACCTTCCAGCAATTTATGCAGCATCTGGATCTTGGGCTGTCTTCACTGTCAGACGTTGCCGCAATCCGGATTGCCGAGAAAGTTGAACTCTATATCCGCCACAATTACCCGCTACCGATCTCCAATCCGATGCTGCAAAAGGAACTTAACTACCATCCAAACTATCTCGCACGCAGCATGCTGAAAGTGTATGGCATGACACCCATGGAATATCTGCTGCATTACAGAATCGAACAGGCCAAAAAGCTGCTGCTGCAAACCGCCTGGTCCGTTGCTCGCATCGCCGAAGAGATCGGCTTTAATCATGTATCCTACTTCTCTTCCTGTTTCTCGAAAAAAGAGGGCATCTCTCCTTCCAACTTCCGCAGCAAGTTTACCAACTCAGATAAATAAACTGACTCAATCAGAACTGATGCCGTGAAAAAAGTGTCAGCTCATCAAAGATCGCGTTATCCTACAGCGCGTATTGTGGGTCTATCGGGCGCTTTCCTTTTGCATACCTTTTTACAGCAGCACGAGTAGACTTCTTCTTATTCGCTTTCGCGAATCCAAACGCTCATTTCTCCTTCATCCCGATTGGCCCAAGTGAAGTAAGGAATGAACCGAAGCTCGGCAGGCTGTATATCCCAGTGAACATCACTGCGATACAGATGTATTCCCCAGTCTTCTTGGGATACGATTCTCTGCCCAATGGTTGTAAGAGCCGGAACCCCCAGAGGCATCTGTTCCCCGCTACCGATATGAAACTCGGCATCCCGGGGCAGCTGAATGCGATGCAATCCGCGGCCATTGTCGACTTCTTCGAGACAGTACATAAACGGTCCCCGCTGGATGGCTACTTTTCCGAAAGTGGTTTTGATGTGATCATGCCCTTTCATCCGCAGCAACTCCATAGGGAAGTGAAGTTTAATCTCATCACCGGCTTTCCACGAACGGGTCACTTTTATGTAACCGTATTCAAAAGTAAAACCATCCTGTTCGCTTTTCTCCCCATTAATCCACAGCTCGGGAATCTTGCACCAGTCCGGCTTTCTCAGAGCTATCGTAAACTGCATTCCCTCTGGGGAATCAGGCCGAACGATCAGCTTCACATCTCCAGTGGAGGTATAGTCAGAGTCCATGGTTAGGGCTGCTCTCCTACCCTCAAGTGTGAATTCCCCTTCCCCTCCGATGTACAATTGTACATACAACGTAGCCTGTTCCACAGCCGGGGTATATACATATTGATCCAATGAGGCAATTAATCGCGCAATGTTCGGCGGACAGCAAGCACAACCAAACCACCCTTGCCGGCGTGTTCGCACGTGGGCATAATTAGGATTTACACGTTGCATCTTCGGATCGACTTCAAGCGGATTCACATAGAAGAAACGTTGACCATCCAGAGACATTCCACTAATCACCGTGTTGTACAGGGCTCGCTCCATAACGTCTGCGTACCGGCTATCCTGCTCCATCTGCAGCATGCGCTTCGCCCAAAAGATCAGGCCAATTGAAGCACAGGTCTCTGCGTAGGCGGTATCTCCAGGCAGATCATAATCGCCTGTAAATGCTTCTTCTTTGGCTGATGAACCAATGCTTCCCGTAATGTACATTCGCTTGCTTACGATGTTGCTCCACAACCGTTCACAGGCTTCTTTCACCGATGTATCCTCCGTTTTCGCAGCTACATCTGCCATAGCCGCGCACATGTAAACCAGTCGAACCGAATGGCCTTCTGCTGTCGACTGCTCCCTAATAGGCAGATGGGACTGCGAGTACGTGTGTCGGTGAACCATATCCAACTCGCCAAAATGTATGGTACGGCCTCTTTGCTCCCATTCCTCTACAAAAAAATGCGGACTCGCTCCCCGCTGATCCAGAAAATAACGGCTCAGTTCCAGATATTTCTCTTCTTTTGTCGTCTCATACAATTTGAAGAGTGCAAGTTCAATCTCCTGATGTCCATCATAACCTGGCAATTGTCCCGGCTCTGTACCAAATACGGTGCCTATATGATCCGCCAGGCGAATAACCACATCCAGCAGCGTGCGCTTACCCGTGGCATGATAGTACGCTACACCAGCCTCAATCATATGTCCTGCGCAATAAAGTTCATGACACTCGGCGAGGTTCGTCCAGCGCGCCCCAGGTTCACGCAGGGTGAAGTACGTGTTCAAATAACCATCGGCTTGCTGTGCCCGAGCTATGGTCTCAATAACAGAATCCACGAGGACTTCAAGTTCCGGGTCGGGTTTCGCGGAGAGCAGGTACGAAGCTGCTTCAATCCATTTCGCAACATCGCTATCCTGAAAAACCATGCCATAATGATCGCCCTCTTCATCCCCTGCAGCAATGCGGAAATTCCGTATGGCCCGGCTTGGTTCAGCTCCTTCGATACGGTCATTGAGCGCTTCCCATTGATAAGGAACAACTACGTTGCGGACCAGTTCAATATAATGCGACCAGAATGGATCATTGATTTTATGGCTATAACCTGATGTCTGTGGATGGTGCGTGACGTCTGGCTTTGTCATGGGAACCTCTCCTTGTTCTTTTTTGATAACCTTATTTTACAAATCATTACATCAGGCTGAAATCATCATTTCCAACTGAAATTTACATAATTACAACCTTGTACATATGCTAACCTTGTAACAAATCAGAAAATTACCTCTTATAGTTCGTCTCGCTGTAAGTGACTCAAAGCCCGTTTTTGTATCTTATCGAGTTGTTTGTCCCATAAGAAATTTGAAAACTGTGCAAAATTTATGCTGCCTGTTAAGATTTAAATTACATCTTTATTCTTTAGATGTACTTCTTAACGGTAATCGGACAATGTTCTTGTCCATTCCGGCAATCGATAGAAGTTCTTGTCCTTGGCATGGACTAAAACTCGTACCGATAACATAAAAAAAGCCGCCGATCCTATTGATCAGCGACTGTTTTTGTTTTTTTGATATGATTTTCCGGGATAACTGGAGCGGCAAGTTTTAAGGCAACTTACCACTAATTGTATTACGGTTCGACGTATTATCTGTTGAACGAAGTCGAAGGCACCCAGTAAGGTTCCTTCGATGTTCTAACTGTCTCTCTTTGGCAAGTTGGATATACGAACTCAAATCCATCAACCAACCTTGTTGGGACACTCGTTCACTGTACAGAACGTGCAAGTGCTGCAACAGAGCCGCGGAAATCGGGTTTGCCGTCAGCCGTCCACAAAAGCTCCGTCACAAATGTATGGCGATTCGGATCGTACAGCGGATCTCCTATAATGTTCTTGTACGTTCTTGCGTGGAACACAAATAGCGTCTCTTCGCCGTCCTCTGACACCGTGAAGGAATTATGACCGGGACCATACATTGAGATACTCTCATCTGTGGAGAAAACCGCTGCTTGAGACTTGCGCCATGAGTTGGCATCGAGCAAATCAGCATCCGCATCGGCTTCAAGTAAGCCCATGCAATAATTGAAATCCGTGGCGCTAGCCGAGTAAGAGAGGAATACCCGATTACCTTTGCGAATAAATGCCGCGCCTTCGTTCACTTTATAACCAATGATTTCCCAGTCATATTCCGGCATCGAAATCATCGTTTGCGGCCCAGTCAACGTCCACGGATTGCTCATTTTAGATATATACAGATTAGAGTTACCTTCAATATTCGGATCCTTTTGTGCCCATACGTAATAACGGCTTCCATTATGCTCAAAGGTAGTGGCATCGAGGGCGAAGCTTTCCCACTCGGTACGAACCTGCCCTCTTTCCGTCCAAATGCCTTCGAGCGGATTGGCATTTTCATTCTCTAGCACGTACATCCGATGGTCGAACAAGCCTTCATTCGTTTCCGTCGTGTGTGCGGCAGCGAAATACACGTACCATTTGTCATCAATAAAATGCAGTTCTGGTGCCCAAATATTAGCACTAAGGATACCAGTCTCGCGCTTTCTCCAGATCACTACAGGAGTTGATGTAACAAGCCCCTCAAGGTTCTGGGCTCTACGGATTTCAATCCGATCATACTCCGGAACGGATGCTACGAAGTAATAATAACCGTCCGAATGTCGGTAAATAAAAGGATCAGCTCTTTGCTCAATCAATGGTTGAATGTCATGTAACGCTCGTTGTTGGATTTCCATCTTATCACCTGTTTCGTCATAATATACACTACCCTTTGACAGCGCCTGCAGTCATACCATCTATGAAATATTTCTGAAAAGCAATGAACAGTATAAAAATTGGAATGATGGAGAAGAACGAGCCTACGATCAATAGATCATAGTTATTGCCATAAGGAGTTAACAACGTTTTCAAACCGATTGGAAGTGTATATTTACTCTGATCTCCGAGGACCATGAATGGCCACAATAGATTATTCCAGCTATTCATACCATTCAGAATGGCCATTGCTGCAAAGGATGGCTTCATAATCGGAATAATTAGTCTAAAATAAATCGCATACTCGTTTGCGCCATCAACCCGCCCAGATTGAATAATTTCTTTGGGTATGCTTCGTAGATATTGCCTGAAGAAAAATATTGTCGCGGCATTGGCTATACCGGGCAGAATGATTGCCGAATAGCTATTCACCATTCCCAAATCATTAATTAGGCTGTACAAGGGAACCAGCAGTATTTCGAAAGGCACCATCATAATGAGCAAAACACATATAAAGAGGAAGTTCTTACCTTTAAAATGATATGCTGCAAAACCATATCCAACAAATGCGCTTACAAAAAGCGTTAAAACCACTTGAACGATTGTTAAAATCATACTGTTCCAAAACCACACAAAATAATCATGTTGTCCAGTAAACAGATAGATGAAATTATCAAAACTCATGATTTCAAAATCCAAATTTAGGTTAAGACCATATCTAACTAATGATTCACCTGGTTTAAAGGAAGATAGGGCCACTGCGTAGAATGGGATCATAATTATAACGAATAGTATAATGAATAAACAAATAATTACTATTCTAGAGATGAAATCACTCCTCGTCTGACTTCTGCCCACTTTAATCCTCCTCCTTTTTGAACATTCCACTAAATTTCAACTGCGTTAAATTGATAACCATAGCAATGACTAACAGAATGATACCAACTGCAGCTGCGTAACCCAGCTTATTCTGCTCAATCCCTTGTCTATACAGGTATCCAACAATGGTTAAGCCAATATTTTTGGGTGAATTGTTACCGTTAAACATCATCAGGCTCTCGGTAAACATGGCTAAACCTGCATAAACACTAATTGTCGTAACATATACCGTGGTCGGCTTCAATAATGGCATTGTGATCGTTCTAAACTTCTGCCAAGCAGATGCCCCGTCAATTGAAGCAGCCTCATAATATTCATTGTCAATGCTTTTCAAACCGGATAGATAGTAAAGCATATTAACACCTGTCCATCTCCAACATGCGAGGATTAATAGTGCTGCCATACTCCAATTTCCGTCTTTCAAAAATTTAATAGGCTCTATACCAAATAGACCCAGGAAACTATTCATTAATGAACCTTCCATTTCACCGAATGTAAGGCGGAAAATGGTACCCGCAACTGCGACAGAAGTCAATGCAGGGAGAAAGAACGAAGATTTAAAAAACTCTCTTCCCTTCATTAACTTACTGTTTATCATAACGGCGAATAACATAGGAAAAGGAATTAACAGCACTAAGGTTCCTAACATGTACACAACGCTATTTTTAATAGATGTCAAAAACACTTTATCAGTAAGTAATTTCGAATAATTCGCTTCACCAATCCATTTAGGATCCTGTCCTAACATTCTATCTTGAAAGCTCATTACGAATGAATTTACAAGTGGAAAAAACCAGAATATCAAAAATATAAGTATAAATGGCAATACAAAAACATAAGGCGCAACTTTTTGAGAGTATACAAATTTCTTTATCATATTCTCAATCTCCCTTGACTAAGGTTAAACCTGCCGACTACTATACCTGCCGACAGGTCTAATCAAATCATTTACTTATTATATTTATTTCAATTCTTGTTCAATTGCTGCTTGTGCTTCATCCAAAGCTTCCTTCACGTCTTGGCCATCTTCAAAGATAGCATTCAAAGTTACCGTATTGAATATATTGCCGATGGTTGGTGAGGCTTTAACGGACTTAATCGCTCTAATTTCGTCCTTGATTTCATTCAAAGTATCAAATGCATTTGTTTTAAAGTATTGGACGTATTCATTATCAGGGTTTTTCGTAACTGCATCATCTTTCCATACTTCCATGTTAATTGGGTCAAATCCAAGTGTATTCCAGATTTCAGTAGTAGCTTCTTTCGAAAGCTTAGCAAAGGCTACAAATTCTTTTGCCAACTGAACGTCTTTACCATTCTTAGTAACAACTGTGCCAGTACCGCCTAAGCCAACGGAACGAGGATTACCTTCTTCAAATACAGGCAATGGAGCTATTGCATACTTACCTTTAAGGTCTTTCATTTCGTTTACAAAGCGGGACATGTACCATTCAGGCATCAATGCACTTGCGTAGTTGCCTTTGTTGTATTCGCCTTTTGCTTCTTCTGTGTCGGGTTGTCCGCCAGGGATCGTGTGAATAACATTGTTCTTCTGCAGATCGACTAACATTTCATACGCTTTAATCATTTCAGGCGAGTTAACTTTTGGATTACCATTTTCATCTGTAAAATCAGCGTTTTGCTGAGCTAGTAGCAGCGATGCTTGCCATGTAGCTGATGTATCAGCAGTACCTAAGTACTTGCCAGTCTTTTCATAAACCTTGATACCTGCTTGTTTGTAATCTTCCCACGTTTTGATTGTCTTGTAGTCAACACCTGCTTGCTCGAGAATTTCAGTATTGTAGAAAGCAAGCGTCGCACCTACGTGATAATCGAATCCATAAACCTGTTCGGCTTTGGAATAAATCTCGACACGTGAAGGAACAACAACGTCTTTGTATGGTGCAAATACATCATTCAAAGATTCCAGTGGAACGTTGTCACCTTCCAAGAATTTAGGAAATTTACCAAGCTCAATATCCGCGATATCAGGAGCACCTTTTCCGCTTGTAACTGCCAATAAGAGCTTGTTGTGCATATCATCGTAAGGCATAACCGTTACATTCAACTTAATCTGTTTGTCTGGGTTCTGTTGGTTCCATAACCCCAGCATTTTATCCAAATGCTTGCCGTGCAAATCTACGAATGTCCAAAATGATAATTCTGTTGCATTCTCACCGGCATTAGCGCCTAATTGCTGCGTTTCCGTTTTTGAACCGGAAGGATTACCACATGCAGTAAAAACAAGTGACATAATAAGGAGTGTAACGATGGAGATTAAAGCACTGCGTTTTTTCATTTGTTCGTCATCCTCTCTTTTTTTGTTATGCATTTGAAAAGTTGGCTGACTAGTTAGTTCTGTTAATTTAAGCGGTTTCAATACACCTTGGCACCACCATCCTTAACATAATTCTAACCTTTCAAAGAAAAGACCCCTTCGCAACAATTTCTTAGATTCCATATTGTAAGCGCTTTACATGCCGTATTATAATATATATGAAATAAGCTTTATATAACCAATTGATTATAAAATCATAAAGTTTATGGGGAGATGCTACTCTTTGAAAAAGCTGGCGCTCTACAAACAAATTCGAGAAAACATTATACAGAAAATTAAATCAGGGCAGCTTCGGCCAACGGATCGCATTCCTTCTGAGCAAGAACTAATGGACGAATTCAGAGTAAGTAAAATTACCGTCAGGAACGCCCTAACCCTACTAGCTGACGAGGGATTAATTATACGCGTACAAGGCAAAGGCTCATTCGTCTCTTCTAGTCTTGTTGTTTCTAGCATCAATTTCTCGCCATCCCCATGCAGCGCGTCCTCCATGCCGCTCATCGGCTTCATCATTCCGACGATGAGAACCCGTGTCATTCAGAAGCTCGTTGACTACACGGAACACTACCTACAAGAAGCCGGCCTCAGCATGGTACTAAGCATCACGCGCGAGTCCTCCTCTATCGAATCAAACGTCATTCGTACACTAACGGAGCTCGGTGTGAAGGGGCTGATCGTTTTTCCAACAGAAGATGAGAAGTACAACGAATCATTACTGCGTCTGTCGCTCGATAAATTCCCGTGTGTGTTCATCGACCGCTATCTGCGCAACATTGAGACGTACACCATTACATCCGACAATTACGGCGGTGCGTATAAAGCTGTGTCCCATTTGCTATCCAAGAGTCATCAGCAGATTGCGCTCATCTCACCTGAAAATGCCAATACAGCCGTCGAGGACCGCACGCTCGGCTTCGAGCAGGCGTACACAGATCAAGGCATCTCGATTGACAAGCGCTTGTGGTGTCACATTCCTCTCGACATTCTACGCAGCGAGCAAGCATTGGACTATGTAAGCAACTTCTTGCAGAACCACAGTGGAATTTCGGCAGCCTTCTCCTTGACTGAAGAAACAGCACGCCTTACATCCGCCGCGATCAGTCTTCTGAACGAACACTCAAATATCGATTTACTATCTTTCGATAATCCACATCTTTCAGGCGTAGCTTATGTGCAGCAGGATGAACAGGAAATGGCACGAACAGCCGTCAAGCTGTTATGTGAACAGATGGAAGATATTTATTCTCCTAAGAACGCCGTCATCCCCGTGCAACTCATCTTCCCTTGACACGACAAAGGTTGTAGCCAGGCGATAGATAGATAAACTGGGCATATTGTTTGGTTTTACCGACGATGTTGTTCATGATTGTCTGCCTAGAAAAGTTAGTTCATGATACAAAAAAACTTACTCAAGCAAAATATTCAATTCATTTAACTTTTATCTCGCTACAGGATTCCATCATAATACTATTTAGATAATTACCTAATCCGAAATGACACAATGTTTTTGTCCTCAGCTTGGGACAAGACTTGGTTCCTAAAAACAAAAAAAGCCGCTATAATAGCGACTTCATTAGGAACATGTTCTTGTCCCTCCGACAACAGTAAAACAAAAAAAACGTCGATCTCTTCAGATTAACGGCATCAAAAATTCAATCTTCTCAAATATGCCTCGACTGTTTTTTGGAGCATGAAATGCTTCTCACTTGGAGCACTCTGACTAGCATCGCAACTTTTGGTGGGGTATACGATATCATCGATTTTATATCTTGTTTAGCAGGTTCATGTTGATTAGGGCAAGTGCATTTATAAGAAAACTGCTCTTTATTTTGAAAACGGTAATACTCAATGGTGCTAATTGAGATGATGTCATCAAAGTTACACGCTGGCCACGGAGATTATCAAGCAGCCGCTCCCGCTTTAACGGATAACCCTATCAGCAAAGTGTCGCTTGTTGAAACTATTCCAGCCTAAAAACAATCTTAGCCCCCGTCTCCTTGTCACTTAATGGCTTACTATATTCTATAACGTTAATTCAAGTCCTAGAGTTTTATCTGGTAATGGCGGAGATACTACATAATTGTATGAAGCATGACCTGAGTGGCTGCCACCATGAATCATGCGGCAATCATATTGTTCTCCAATTTGTAATTCAAAATGGTTGTAAGGCTTAGAGATGGAGGATACCTCTGACAAATTCATATCCCAATCGATACTAAAAGTTACGTTCAAAAAGTTCAGCCCATTTAGAGATATATTCAAATGGCGGGAAACCAGAATTATTGTTTGAAAGCTGCTTCCGAAGTTTTAACATCTCACAAATTTGTTCTTCAATTTTAGAAATACGTTCGTCTTAGTGCTCTGTGGGGCATTCAAACGGCATTCGTTTCAACTCTGATCTCCCCTTACCTTGATCCAAAATCACATTCAACTTCTTCCCTTTGTCTTTGCTAAAGTGCTTTTTATCTATTTCAAATGAGATTACAGTTGCAGTGGAAATACCTCCTAGCGTTGAAGCTGGTCTCTTGATCATAATCCTTCCTGTAGTCTGTTAATCGCTCAAAAAAGACTCGCTGCCTCACTTAGATATTTATCTAATCGGAAATGGGAACATGTTTTTGTCTATTACGACAATCCTTTGCTCGGGACAAGAACTTGTACCGATAAAGTAAAAAAGCCGCTAAAATAGCGACTTCAACTGGACTATGTTTTTGTCCTTCGACATGTATACTGCTTAAAATATATTTCCAAGCTTTATGTAAGTAAGATGACTTTTCATAACTGAAAAAAAATCTTTAATTGCCATATCTCTTATCTTGGGAGGTACATTGAGAAATTCACGCAGTAACAGTTTTGGGGGCAAGAACTTGTACCGTTAAAGGACAGGACTTGTACCGATTACCGTTTACTTTCTCCTTTTCATTCATAATTTACAGTTGAACCAACCTACCCGTTAGTTGAACAAAAGCAGCCGATCACGTTGGTCAGCTGCTTCCTTGGTTATATTGAACTAACGTTTCCCGTTAGAATTCCTGTAATACGAATATTTGGAGTTTGAATAAAAAAGAGCGCCTCGTTAAGATGGGGTTACGCACGAGGTCATTGCCTCAAAAAGCCCATCTGGAGGTCGCTCTATCATGAAGTTTAAAGCACAAGACAAACAAAATCAACTCATTGAAAACATTACCGTTCATCATTTAGTGGTCGGCGTAGATATCGCTCAAGAGACCCATGTAGCCAGGGCCGTCAGCTTTCGTGGGATTGCTCTAGGGAATCCGCTCCAATTTGGGAATCATCGTGAAGGCTTTGAGCTTTTCAAACGTTGGATTGAGGACTTACTTAAAACCCACCAACTGAACAAAATCTTGGTTGGCATGGAACCCACCGGTCACTACTGGTTCAGCCTAGCACGCTGGCTCTCCGATCAAGGTTTAGAAGCTGTTCTAGTTAATCCTCATCTTGTCAAAAAGAACAAGGAAAACCGAGATAATACTCCCTCTAAAAGCGATCACAAAGATGCGCTTGTTATTGCGGACATGATTAAAAATGGGTACTACTCCCCTGTTCGTTTTCATTCCGAGACTTACGAAGAACTACGTATTCTAATGGCTAACCGAGGAACAGTTACCAAGCGCCTCAACAGTACCGTCAACCAGATTCATCGCTGGGTAGACATTGTCTTTCCTGAGTTGCGGCAGGTTTTTAAGATCCTTACCTGCACCAGTACAATCGCCACACTCAGACTCTTCCCGTTACCGAGTGAGATTGGTCAATTAACTACGGATCAAGTTCTTGCTGGTTGGAAGCAATATGTGAAGCGCCATGCTGGAGTGAAGCGCGCTGAGCTGCTTATTTCACTTGCAAAATCCAGTGTGGGCACGACTCAAGCACTCCGTTCTTACAAGCTTCATCTTGGTCAGCTGCTTGAAGAATATGACTTGGCTCAGCGACAACTTGAGCAGATTGAGCATGAGCTCCATACTATTCTCGAACCTATTCCTTACGCAAAAACCCTGCTTGAAATACAAGGCATCCACGTAACAAATCTAGCGGGTATACTCGGTGAGGCTGGAGATCTAAGCGGTTATTCACATGGTAATGCGCTATTACGTCACGCCGGCTTGAATCTAGCTGAGGCTAGTTCCGGGAAATGGCGAGGAAAGATGGTGCTGAGCAAACGGGGCCGACCTCGCTTACGTCATTTTCTGTATCTCATGACGATGAGCATGGTGATGACCAACCCGGAAGTTCGGGCTTTACACCACTACAATGTTGAGGAAAAGAAACTAAAGAAGATGAAATCCATTATGAAATTGTGCGGTAAAGTAGCGCGTATGCTTGTCGCTCTGGCTAAAAGCAGCGAAACTTACGATTCGACCAAAGTTTTTCCACTAGCAGCATAAAACCAGTCGATCCTCACCAGCTCATGCATTCGCAGGATGATAAGAAGCACGGAGTATCGGGAGTCGTTACGCAAAAGGGCTCGGACCCGTTCCGTTAGAAAGACCGACCTCCACCCCTTAGTTAGATGTGACGAAGGAATGATAGGGCTTTGACCCGTTGAGACATGGGAGCGAAAATCGCTAGGGCGAAGTGGAGACGTGCAATATATGGAACAATATGGGTGATGGATGCCTCACCTTTGTTTGCGCATGCCCTTTTCTATGAACCCCAACCAAAAGTTCCTCCATAACTTCATCTCTCACACTCACCACAGGGTGAAATCCTGCGAATTCATGAGTCTGAGTGAGGAAACTGAATCATTTCGAGGGAGCTTAAAAAACGTGTGGTGTATTCAACTGTAATCTTCAATCAAAGAAATTTTTCCTTCCTTAATCTCAAATGTTGTCTTTCCTTTTAATTGCAGCTTATCCCCACTCTTTAATCCATTAGGAAA
This sequence comes from Paenibacillus sp. AGC31, assembly GCF_057334655.1. Lineage (NCBI taxonomy): Bacteria > Bacillati > Bacillota > Bacilli > Caryophanales > Paenibacillaceae > Paenibacillus > Paenibacillus sp. AGC31. The sequence goes on along the minus strand of NZ_JBHFJH010000030.1, from coordinate 198,208 downwards.
ATCCACGGCAAGAATACCTTCATAATCGATTCCTACCTCTACTTTTTCATTTATAACACAGTAATTGGTAATAGTCTGGAGACGGCTGGAGAACATCGTTGACGACTGTTCTGCCAACTCCCTAAATGCTGTTATTCCTCTGGTATCCGTTGTAGTTTCTCCATTGGAAATATTCCTGAATATTATGTCATTATGTAAAAGTCCGACCATTCTTTCAATTTCAAATGAATTGTATGCTTCAAGATAATTTTCAATTATGTCCCTTATTTCTTTACCAACCATAACCATACTCCTCTCCTTTACAAAAAAAGATGGTACCCTTGTTTACCTAGGCAACTTATTCTCAATGTAATATTACCATATATTGCAACTAACCTGCCCTTTAGTATGCTGGGCAGGAACGCTTTATAGCAGTACAAAAAGGCACCCCAAGAATTTCATTGGTTAAACCATGGGTTTATTCAATGTCTGTTCTAAAGGGTGCACTTCAATATGAGTCCGGGCTTTTGCCTATCGGTTTATTTTATTTTTCGATGACCCGGGCAACTGCAAACGGTTCGTTCAGCGCTTGCAGAGCTACGGCCATATCTTCTGCCAAAAGTCTGCCACCGGCCGATATAGAATATTGGAATTCATAGAAGCCGCCCAAGGTGGCTTTAAAATTCGTTTCCCAGTAATTCGTCATCAGCCAGGAATAGGCTTCCGGTTGAGCATCGGGCGCTTGCTGGGTGTGTACCTTTCGGAGTCCGTAATCCAGCGTCCCCCATTGCACAAGCGGCGTGTCCGGGACAGCAAGCAGTAGGCTGCGGTCGTTATCCTGCCAGGCAATGCCCGACTGCACAGAGGAATAATCCAGGCAGGTTCCCGGAATCTGATCTTTCCACGGGCGAACCAACCCTCCCGGCTTGTCAGCAAACAGGGTAACCGGCCCCGTGCCTCCCGAGGTGAAAGGTAAAGCCAGATATACGTTTTCTGGATTCCAAACGCTCTCTTTATGCAAACGTACCGAAATATCCAACCGGTTTTGCCGAGCATAGACCCGCAGGAACAATGAGAAATAGGCGATGCCCTTTAGCTGATAGCCTAGCTCAACCGTAGCGAATAGCGGTCCATTATCCACTGCGCGGACAGAGACGAGCTGACCAACCGAACGATCCACGTTCAGGCCTTTACGGTTGCGCCCCATTCTTGAACGGATGCTCCACACCTGGGAAGCATCCGCCGGATTCGCCGGATTCGTCACCTCATAGATGGGTGTGAAAGCACCATACGAATCATCCGGCTTGAGCAGTTCACGGCCAGTCTCCTTATCGATCCACGAGAAAACACCTCGATCTTCCGACCATGTCAAGTGTATAAAAGGCGACTCCAGCCCGTTTTGAAAAACGGTGATTGGCGCTTGCAGGCTACTCTGCGTCAACGAATACATATCCTCCATATCGTACACCTGATCGGCACCGATCAGCTTGGAGTTGGAGGTTGACGTTAAGCAAGATTGATCCTGCTGCGCTACCAGAAGCGGGCGCAGAATCAGTATGCAATTCTCCATACTTTGAAGCTTAAGTTCCACTATACTCGTCTGCGGGTGAGTTGACTGCTGGATCAGTACTTCTCCCGTGTCCTCCCGGATCACCTCTACTCCGTTCAACAGTTCATCCGGCTCCCATCCTTCGAGATTCAACTGAACCAACTCGGTTACCTCCCGCTCCGACAGGTTCGTGACTTTGAAGCGGTAAGGCCGCCCTGGGTACAAGGTGGCAGCATTATCGGCCAGCAGCGCCTGATCCAGCGCTCGGTAAGCAAGCCTGCTTGCCTCTGCGGCGTGTGCCGCCTTGCGAACCTCAAGCAGCTGCACATTTTTGTGCCAAGGTTCATACACAGAGGAATGATAACCCCAGGTGTGCTCGGCATAGAGGGCAAGCGACTGCTCCACAGCCTCAATGTCCTGGAGACTGACGCTTTTTTGTTCAGGATCGAGCTTTTCCACCTTACGGAGCGTACGCTGCGCGTCCCGATAAATCTGGGTATGCATCGGCGTGGAGCTAACGCCGTCCGTCCACCAGTCGGGCCAATCTCCTTTATAAACAGGCAGTCCGTCTGTCCCTTCCTCCTTCAGCCGGGCAAAAAAACCGCTCAAGGTGATCATCTCCACGGAGACCACCTCCCCGCTTCGTCGATTCCACGCCTCGATCCATTCTATGATTGCGCTGTTGGGAGATCCGTTATCCGTAGGCAGCCCGGACAGCATCACCGGTACGAAATCATACGGATACCGCTCCGCCTCAAGCTGAGCCAAGTAGCGGTGGATGCGAGTATTGGCGATTGGATCGTGAATGTGTGCCGGCTCCATCCGTCTGTGGCCAAATTCATCACGAATCATGTATTTGCCAAGCGCACCGGGGCATAAGCCAAGTTCGTTGCCAAGCATGTAGTGATCTCCATTCCAGACCAGCAGGCGTTCCCCGCTTGGGGCCTCCCACCAGAAGGGAGACTGCTTGCGTCCCAGCGCATACATACCGTGATGGGTATGTATACAGCTGAATAAATGCCGGATCCCATTATCCAGCAGGCTGTCGGCATATCCCCAACTGTAGCCGTTGATATCCGCCGTCATCGCGCTGTCTATTTGGTAACCGATAGAGTCGGCATAACGCTGTGCCTTGCCGTGTATTTTGTTCAACAACGGCATGTCGGGCAGTTCGGTCATATTCAGATAAGTACCGGATAACTCAATATCACCGCGCCGCACGGCGTCGGCAAATGCAGCTTTCTCCTCATCCCCGGCTTGCTTCAAAAATTGTTCCACAGCCCAGAATGTCTCACAGGTCCAGCGGAATCCTTTCCATTCGGGTTTTATTCCATTATGGGCCTCATTAACAATATGCAGCGCCTGACGGATAAAATCGACATGATATTGCTCAATCTTTTCCTGTCGATCAGTATAACCAAGGTCGGTATGGGAATGGTGAATGACGTATATTTTCCATTTCCGATCAAGCGTAGGGAGAACTGCCTGTTTGATTTGTCGTTCGAGCGTCATATTTATTTTTCTCCTTCATTCGTGGAATAGGTACCGCTTACAAGTTGGGAAATCCCATGAAACACATGCTCCTGCATTTGTTTCTCATAATGCAAAGGAACCTTCTCGGGCAACAGTGCTTCTGAAAGTGCGCGACCAAACAATTCATGGGTGCCGGCAATTTGTCCGCCCAGGATCAGACGTGCGGGGTGAAACGCTGCCACGTACGGACGCAGCATTTCCCCGAGCAGCTGTCCGTAAAGCTGCCATACACGGATGGCGGAGGAGACTCCCTGTCTGGCCTCCATGGCCAGACGGTACACGTCTTCTCCGTCCCTTCTGGCACCAAGGCGGTCCGCCAAGGCCAGAATCCCTCGAGCTCCAAACAGATCATCGGCGGTTTCTCCCTTGAATCGCTCAGCATATAACATGCCTGAGTCGGGAATGCCCCATTTTCCACTGACAATTGACCTGCTCTCAATAAAAGCCGAGCCGAGGCCCGTTCCTAGCGTAAGGCACAGCAACCTCTCTTGAGGAAAAAGCCTGCTGATTCCCAGGGCGAACAAGGCAGCATCATTGCCAAACCGAATATCTGCGGCAGCCAGCCGGGAAATCCATGCGGGAGAGGTGCTTTCCGTCGCAAGCTTCATTAATTTATGCCGCAGCAGCGTTTTTAAATTCAGATCGTAGAGTTGCTCGTATTTATTCAATCCCCGGATATGGGAAATGCCTGTTTCGTATTCAAAGGGACCGGGGATAGCAAAGCCGATATGAAAGTTGAGAAAGCTGGCCGCTTCCGCGGTCTCTTTATCGGAATCACCCCGCTCCATGTAGGCGACGTAGGCAGCGGCAAGTTCCTGAATCACGGCTGCCAGATTAGCGGTGATTTCGTAGGGGCTGCCATCGGAGTGCGACGGCCTTGTGACATAGAGCTCGGGCAATAGATGCCCCCCTCTTAGAACGCCAGCCTTCAAAAAAGTTCCCCCAGCATCAATAGCGATGGTGACGTCGTTATTCATCCGCGTTCACCGGATTCCAGTGATGAGGAAGCAGGGGGATGTTCCAACCTGGTGAAACCCGTGCCCGAATCAGGGTGCACGGCAGGTCGCCCAGAGACTCAAGGTGAAAACCGCCGACTGAAGCGGGAACGATATACGCTTCTGCGTACCCCCACTCCACGGCCGCTGCCTCGTTATCAAGCGGAGTAAGCCGCACACGGTTGCCTTCTACGAGGTTAAACATGAGAAACTCTCCACCCGTATCGTCGATCCACTCTCCGTCCAGCTTCAATCTTTTCACCTGAAAAAGCAGATCCTCCCGCTCACCCAGCAGCTCTTCGCTGCTGGCTCCCTGGATTCGGCATTCCTTTGGGACGGCTACCAAATGTTTATGAACATAATGGGTGTCAAATTGCTCCAGTATGTTCGGTCTGGCATGATCGCTGTTAACCGGCCGCGGCCGCCCGTCTCGATCGAGCCGCAAATGGTCATAAATTTTGAAGGTAAACCACCAGGTTGTCGAAGAGATCTCCAGTACCAGATTATTTTTACTCAAAAAATGAACAGCTCCCGGCGGGATCAGGAACAGATCACCCTTATTCGCATCCAAGATGTTCACATATTCATCGACCTTCAGCGGTTCTCCTGAGGCATGTGCGGATTCAACCGCCTGAATAAGTTCCTCCCCGGTTGTTCCTTCGGTGAAGCCCAGCGCCACAAAAGGTTGGGGGCCTTCCTTTTGCTCCATAATGTAATAGGATTCCTGCTGCGTCATCGTTTCATTGAAGGTCTGCTCGATGTAAGTCTGCTCTGGGTGAACCTGCAAAGACAGATGATCCCCGTCTATCGTATCGAGATAATCAAACCGGATTGGAAAATAGTCGCCAAACAGTCGAACATTGCGCTCTCCCAAAATTGCTACCGGATGAGCGGATAGCAGAAGCGGAAAGGGAAGCTCCAATATAAAATCCCGATATCCAATTAAAAGGGTATTTTCCGGCGCGACAGGTTCAAAACCCCAAGCGCAGTTATCCCATTCCCGGGGCAGGCCGCATAACTCTTTCAAATATTGTCCGCCCCAAATTCCCGGCGCAAAAAACGGCTTTACTCGAAAAGGCTGTCTGGCTGCAGAAGCCAAAAGTCGTTGAAGCATGGAGACGGTGACCAAAACTGGCTGTTCCCGATTGTTCATATCCATATAGTAGTCAAAATTGTATAAGCGGCGTTTCCGATATGTCTCCCAGACGGGCCATTCCAAAAACAAGGCCTGTTTGTAGGTTTCGATCATATCCTCGCATGGCCCCAATCCCAGGGAACCCATCCCCTGCCGGTGCAGGTTCTGTTGAGTCTCTCTGGATAAGTCGCAAAAAAGAGAAACGTTAGCCGACTCCGCTGCTGTTGATAGGAAGCCGGCACCGGGCCCGAAGGTCACAACGATGGGGGCCGACTGATCTCTATTTGGCAGGTGGGGCTCTGCATTATCGGCGTAACCATAAAGCTGCAGCTGATACTCCATATCGCTGAGCCAAGCCGCCTGTGCGTTTGGCCTGAAATAATCCTCAACGGTTACGTCCGATGCCACAACGCCAAAAGCACGATTATCGGTCAGATAAGGGTGAAACTGCTTCAGCAGATCTGCTGAAGGCTTCAAATAATCAGTGCTGTCTATTTCAATTAAAACCCTGTTCTCCCGGCGGCAGCGCGACCGGAGCCTTTCCATACATTCGCTGAACGGGGCACCGTGTGTACCGTCAATGATCATATAAACGGGACGCAAACCGCTCCGGGCACCGTCGGACCAAATTTGCTCAAGCCATTCTTCATACCCATTCCAGATCCCGGACTTGGTCTCGTGATCTGGCCGAAGACGGATGAAATTGACGGGGTCGGCGTTAAAGGTCAAGGGGGTTATTCGTGGCATGCCTGCACCTCCAGCTCTCTATCGATTTATGTCATTATTGTATAGGGAGTTGGAGGGGCTGTCTTTGAACGATCAAGCTCTGTTTTTGTACAATCAGGACATCTTAGGAGGGTAGTGCAATTGGCCGGAACGGCCTTCGGCAAACTGAATGCGGCGGAATTTGGCCGGGGAAACGCCAAGCTCGCGTGTGAAAATCCGGGTAAAATAGTGCACGGACTGGAACCCGCACTGGATGGCAATATCTTTGATTGGAGTCTGTTCATTTAACAGGATCCAGGCGGCATGTTGCACACGCCGTTCCTGGATATAGTGAACGAAGGATTGCCCCAGGTTTTCCTGAAACAGCCGGGTTAGGTGGCGGGACGAAATGTGAAGATGCTTTGACACCGTCACAAGCGTAAGCTCATTGTTCATATTATCATCTATATACCGTTTAGCCTGGCGGAATAATGTATTGGTTTCCGCTGGTTGTTCCGCTGTGTCGGCCGAATCTGCTCGTGCAGGAGCGTGCAAATCCGCTATGGATAACAGCAGAGAAGCCGAGATTTGCTTCACAGCAAGAGAAAGCGTTGCCCCCGGCAAGTCAAAAGAAGCAATAAGAGCCTGCCATAAATGGCCGGTCGGCGTAATGTCTGCTTGCGGGACTACGTTCTGTCCAAGCTCGGCAAGACGTCGGAAGGATTCGGCATAATAAGCATCTGTGGGGGCTTCATCCAGCTCAAAAGCAACGTAACAAAGCGTCAGACCTGTCTGGCTGCGGATTTGATGCCATTCGCCTGGAAGAGATAGAAACGCTGTACCTTTATTTAAAGCATACTGCCGATTTTGTTCAAAGTAGCTTCCTTCCCCGTCTACCACATAACAGGCCTCGAAGAAGGAATGACGGTGAAGGGCATTGTCGAAATGGTCGGGCATGAATCCCCAATATAAAATGGACACTGAAAGCCCCGCCTGTTCCACTTTCGTAATATAACGGTTGCATATGTGATTGGCCCGGCGAAAACTCGATTCGATAGTCATAGCCCTCTTCCCCCTTCAAGCTCTCATTATACGTTTGCACAGCAAAAAGGCAAACCAGAAGTCAGTCTGCCTTTTTGTATATTTTCTCCACTAAGAAAAAGATAAAATTCGGTGCCGGAGAACCACTACAGCGTAATACGGCACCATTCCGGGATTCCCAGAAACGATGCTTGAATTTCGTACCACTTGATCTCATTCAATTAAAGCTTCAGTGGAAAGCTGGAGCCATCACTGTGGTAAACGACTGTTTCCTTTAAGTATTATTCAAATCACTTCAATGCTATGCTTTCGGAAACTGAAAACAAAATGAGAACTATGAGGCCCTCTGTCTAAACCCACTTGAGATTGTAATCATTAGCATTTTAAATAGTTCTATGAATCACTCTTGGTCTTTTCAGCCTCAAAAATGGTCTCGATCAGCACAAGTACTCTATGGACTTCATTATGCTTAATAGCACACAAGGCCAATCACTTACATCTAACGACAGAAGATTTAACCTGATCATGCAGACAGATGGCAATCTAGTGCTTTATAAACAAGGGAAGTCGCTATGGTCTACAAAAACGAGTAGTTAACAATGGACTAACTCCCGCTACCAAGTTAATGTACCAGCAGACCTAAGTGGCGATACATTGGTTTTTCAGGACGATGGAAATGTGGTGTTTTACTCCACAGGAGAAGATCCTGTTTGGGCTACCAATTAGGCGGACATAGATATCAATAAACATAAGAGCCGCGTTGCGGCGCTCTTTATTTGGATCAGAGAAGACCCTTATTTTTTTATTATTTACTATTATTTGGACGCACGGAATAAAAAGCAGATGGACTCAATAGTCAGCTGCTTTCTTGGTTATATTGAATTGTCGTTTCCCGTTAGTTTAATCCCAGTTCTTTTTTGATTTCGGCCAATTCTCCTGATAACTTATCGAAAAGAATTTTGTTCTTTATATCCGCCTATCTCTGGAAAAAGTCCTTTATAATGTTGCCTATTGAGGTTTTAAATACATCACTTATTATTAAAAATGCATCTCATCGACAATCGGACTATGTTCTTGTTCGTCGATCTATTTGGAAAGACGTTACTTAATACATCAAAGACTCAGTAAGATCGAGATATCTGTTCCCTAATTCGTCCAAAGTTCCTTAACCTGCTCTGCCAGATTATTAAGTGTTTTTCCATCTGTTTGTTTCGTAAAACTCTTCATCTCTTCACTTTCCCCTTGATAAGCAGATAAAACATAATTCTCATCAACAACATAATAGGTGGCATACCTCGTAAAAGAATAACTTCCTTGCTGTTCAGGTGCGGTTCCCTTTTTCACAGAAGCAACGATCTTCATGCCGGGTTTCAAATCTGGTTCGATTCCAATGAAATCAGCATTATAAAATAAGTTCGTGGTATCCTCCACATCTGCTCCCACGATCACTTCCTCCACTTTGACTTCATACGAAACAAATGTTGGCTTATAAGGCTCTATACCTCGGGCTTTGTCTTTCTCCGCAGCATCACCTTCTGGAGTCCCTGGTTCAGCAGTTAAGGTAGATTTAAAATTAGGATTTTGCTTAATAACTTCAGCAATAATTACTGAATCTGACAATTCGAGAATTTGATCGAAAGGAACGTCTACGGTTTGTGCTAGACTAGGATTTCCTTGAGAAAGTGGGTATTGTTTGCGAAATTCTGCTATTCTTTCATCAGAAAGACTTGAGGCGATTTGTTTATCACTAGAGCAACCCAAAACGACTAACACTAAGCTGAACAATAGTATTGTTAATGGGATTTTCTTCAACGTTTTCTCATCCATTTCAGTATTTATTTTTAATTTCATTCGACAGATTGTAATATGAAGTGCGACACCCGCTGGAAATAAATAAAAAATGGCCCATGGCCGGATTCGTGTAGAATGAAGTCACCACAACAACCATTCACACAAGGAGAATCCACCATGAGCTACAGACATCTTAGCATAATCGAGCGCAGCAAGCTAGAAATCCTCCATCGGCAAGGTCAAAGTTCAAGAGGCATCGCAAAAGAATTAGGAAGACATCCTTCGACGATTTGTCGTGAATTGAATCGTGCTACTTCATCGCAAGCCTATCAGGCAGAACAGGCTCAGAGCGCGTATGAGGAGCGTCGTAAGGCTTCTGTCTCACCTGGTAAATGGTCCGAAGTCTTAGCTATTTCCTTGGAGGAAAAACTGCAGGCAACGTGGTCTCCGGAACAGATCACAGAACGTTTCCGCATCCAAGGTCTGCCGTCGGTCTCCTTTAAAACCATCTATCGTTGGCTCTATGCCGGACGTCTAGTTCGAGGCGTGTTACAGGTCCTTCGACACAAAGGGAAGCGTCAGAAACCCACAGAAACTCGCGGTAAATTCGCTATCGGCAGATCCATTTCGGATCGCCCCAATGAGGTTCGTTCCCGAGAAACGTTTGGGCACTGGGAACTGGATACCGTCGTATCAGGTCGTGGGAAAAGTAAAGGATGCGTAGCCACGCTCATTGAACGCAAAACCCGGCTGTATACCGCCATTCTCATGCCGGATCGTACCGCTTTGTCCATGGAAATTGCGCTTGGTGTAGCCATCTCCCAGTACCCTAAAGGCACCTTCCTTACAGCCACGGCTGACAGAGGCAAGGAATTTGCTTGCTATGCAAACCTGGAAGACACACATGGCTTTCACGTCTATTTTGCTGACCCGTATTCTTCCTGGCAACGCGGTTCCAACGAAAATGGGAATGGACTACTGCGGGAGTTTCATCCCAAGGGCACCGACTTCGCTCAAGTAGAGGATGAAGATCTCGGCCACTCACTGGATCTGATTAACCACAGACCCCGAAAATGCTTGGGCTGGAGAACCGCTCACGAATCTTTCACAGAGGAACTGTCGCACTTGGTTTGACAATCTGTCATTCATTAAACTATCCTGCCCGTTAGCTGAATAATAACAGCCGATCGATGTGGATCGGCTGTTCTAAAACTCCCTATGAAGTTATCATCCAAAGATATCTAAATTCTCTTACAAACTCTTGCCCTCGTCCGTATTATGGCTCAATAATTTGTCTGCCTACATTTACATCGTCTACCTTCCATAGGTTATCAACGAATTTATAGAATACAAAACGATCAACGAGCTCGAGATTGATAGGACCGCTTTCAAAGTAAGATGATTGGTGCATTCTAGCCGCCGTGGTACTGCTGTAGATAATATCAGCCTTTGTTGTTAGTAGAGCATTATTTTTAATGCCATTACTGTGTATGATCTTATTTATAAATGAGTCCGTAAAATAAGGTCTGAAATGTGTTCGAATTTGCGAATAACCTGAGAGATCGGTGGCTTCATTTATCTTTTCATTAAGTATGTTTATTCTGTCTTGATTCATTCTCCATGGCTTGAGCGGCTCTGTATGGATAAAGACCTGTTGCAGACCGATCGTAATGGTTGCTTTTCGTTCTTGTTCGGACCACAGCGCTGTTCCGCCAAAGGTTTCAGCAAAAACACGTGCGGGGACATAAGTTGTTCCATTATCGATTTTTGCTGGCACATCAAGGATGAAAGCGGCGTTATTTAATAAAGCTGTGCGAGAATTAACACGCAGCGACAGCTCTCGTTTGCCACGAATAATCGTAATGCTTTTTTTTGCCTGGTTCCAAGTTACTTCTGAATTGAATCTCTCTGAAACAGCACGCAATGGAATCAGCATTCGTCCATCTTCAATTTTCCCATTGTCAACCGTATTCGAAAAATTATCGGCGAAGCTTATCGCTGGATTACCGATTAGTAAGGTACATACTAAAGAAAGTATTATTGCGAGTATTGTTTTTTTCATAGATGACTCCTCCCACGGTTCTAATAATGCAGCCCTAGCTTAATCTAAATGGATAATGGTGTAAATCGGATCGCTTCACACTAAAGTCTATAACACAAAACCCTCCAGCAAATGATGCCGGAGGGATCAAGCAGTACGTAATGAAGCTATTTTTGCTCAAATATGATTACAGTTTTGGGGTTCGCCATGTATTCTATGGGGGTTCCTAGCAACTCGGACACTAAGCGTACGGGTACAAACGAACTATTCTTCTTCAACAGTAAAGCTGCATCAAATAATACGGTTTTTCCATTCACGTTTGCTTTCTTCTCATTCACTTTCCAACGGATCGTCGTGTTGTCTTTGCTGATCGTTACCTCTTGTTTGCTTTGGTTCCAGCCTACCTTCGCACCCAATCGCTCGGATACAAATCGAATGGGGACATAAGTACGGCTCGATGCAATAAGCGGAGCTTCGCTTAACTTAAAGGAACTCTCTCCAACGTAAGCAGTTTTACTCCCTATTACTAATCGCTGGGCTTTCAGTTGGGAATAGAGGGATCCTTCTCCATCGAGCTTATTGAGAAGTTGATACGTTTTGGTCGTATTTCTTAAATCCAAATAGTTACCGCTTAATTGCAATGCGTATCTTAGCGCTCCTGTGTCATAATGAGTATCGAACGTATGATTTCGAATGGGATCCAAATTCCATACACGGTTATCCGCTAGATATAAATAATGGAGTTCGCTTAGGGACTTCAAAGGCTCAAGATTGTAAACTAAATTAGAGTTTAGATTCAAAGATGACAGGTTAGACATTTTTTTCAGTGGATCTAGTTTCTTGATTTGATTGTTTTCCGCGGAAAGAGATGTCATGAGTGTCATCCCTTCAAGCTCACTGAGATCCGAGATTTGATTGCTTCCGATATCAAGGCTCATTAAACTTTTGGATAGCGGCTTTAGTGGACTCAGGTCCGAAATTTGGTTGCTCGCTAGCTTTAAATTCTTTAGCTTGGTTAATCCGCTCAAGGGCTGAATATTTGCAATCAGGTTCTCGTTCATTTCTAGCCATGTTAATTCTGTGGCCGACGATAATGCGGTAATGTTCGAGATTTGATTATCGTTCGCTTCCAATGTATGCAGTCGCCCAAGCTGCTTGATTACATCAATTGACGAAATTTTGTTCCGGTTTACGATCAACATTTCCATATCCGCCATGGCAGACAAACCCTGAATTGAAGCGATCTGATTGCTCTTAATATCAAGTTCGCGAATCTTAGTCAATGGCTTAAGTGGCGTAATATCTTTAATCTCATTTCTGGACAGGTCCAGATGTGTCAAATTTGAAGCATATTGCAAGCCTTCAATGCTTTTAATTCCTCGATTTGAAAGATCAACCAAGGTTAATGATTCCATATCTTTTTGCATAATGGCCGCACTTTCATCTTTTTTTAAAATCTGCTTTATGGCTTGCTCCAACTGCTCGTCCTGAAAACTTACTTCCAGGGGAGCCTGCTCCATATAAGCCTTTCCTGGTAAGCTGACCAAAATCACCAAAACTAATAATAGCCCTGATAAAACCTTATTCATTTTGTTCCTATCCCCTCTTCTACTGGTGTCTAATGGTAATTACGCTTATAACCGATTAAATGTTGCTGTCCAAATTTTTCCATTATGCCAAAAGTTCTTTGAAATTACATTCTTCTTGTTCAGTCAGCTTCCGAGGTACAGTTCAACCACATAATGTTAGATGGAGCGAAACCAACGAGAATGTCTAAAATCTAAATGCTTCTACCTTGACGGAAGCAGAATAAAAAATCGCTATTGTTTCCATTTCTTACAACATGTTTTTATTTTCTTGAAGGTGTTTAAATTTGTCTCATATTATGGATTAGTCCCCTTCCTTGCAGCTCTCTCGTCAAATCAGATTGTATTTACCCTATTTTTGACTAGCTTGTTTTATTCATTTCAAATGGGGTGTGTCACTCAAAAGAGACCCATTGCCCACACTTAAATATTCATCGGTAATCGGACTATGTTCTTGTCCATTCCGGCAATCGGTACAAGTTCTTGTCCTTGGCTTGGGACAAGAACTTGTACCGATAAAATAAAAAAGCCGCTAAAATAGCGACTTCAAAGGGACCATGTTCATGCCCCTCGACACATCCTCTTCCGTATTGTAGACCTCCATAAGTTTATCGCCCTTTGGGTATTTTTCCAGTAGTATTTGCATATTGAGTTGATCCTTAGCGGCAGGGTTCACATTCGTAACATAAGGAAGCTCATGGCTTGCACAATATAATAAAATAGTGTCACAGATCAACCTCATCTCCGATCTAAAACCATTTTCCAAAGCTTTTAATACCAACTATTCTATCTAACTGCTCCATTAACCGCCAGTTATCTTAATTAAAAAAGGAGCAGCTACCAACGGCAAACTGCTCCTTGCTATTACTCAACTAACGTTTCCCGTTAGTGGAATACCCTGAGTAATAATTTACAATTGTAATACCATCAAACTATGCTTCTTCTTTATATTGAATCAGTACGTTTTCTATGCTACTTACCTTGTTTAATTGTACATTCAAACGGTAACTCTAACTTCTCAACCTGTTCTCCAGACCGGTTCAGTGCAATTCAGCATTCTTATCTTATAGATTTGTTCCATGCGAAACCAGACTACACATTCAATTAGTTGGTATTGAGAACCGCTGAATAATAAAGTCTGCTGCTTGCTCGGCGGTGATGTTCGAGACATCCACTTTAGTTGTATTCAGTTGTTCGTATAGAGGAATGCGCTCTAGGCTTCTTAATAATATATCTTCCGTACGATTTCCGACATCTACATCTTTAGTCAGCCGTTCTTTCAATGCCTCTATACTGCATACCAAGGATATGAGATGCACTTTGCAACCTTGTGTATCAAGACGTGTAATAATCTCATCAACAATAGCTTGCTGATGCATTACCCAGCAAAAGACAATATTTTCATAAACGGTACACTTGATAAAATTATTCAAAAGGAAGCATATATTTTGCATAACCATCTCTTTGGTTTCCTCGGTCACTTGAAATGGACGCATGTCCCAGCACCAGTCCCCATCAAGAAATACGCTGTTGCTCAATTTATCCTTCATAATTTGGCAAGTTGTTGTTTTTCCTTCGCCCATTGTACCGCCAATCAGAAAAATGTTTTTCATACCAAGCCCCTCTAAACTATAGTCTCCCGTTAGTTCAATCTAGATTGATGTGAATCTAGTTCATTGCAAGCCAATCAAGAGTTTTAAACCGAAGATTTTCCCCAAAACGGTTGATGTGCTCAAAATATGTCTCACGCCTTCCGAACAGAGGGCGAGTAAAATACGTCAGCATGCATATGCTGAATTTTGTCCCAGTTACCGGGATTGGTCGTGTCTGGAGTGCGGTGCTCCAGAATGGCCTGATATAGGTCGGTTTTTTGTTCTAAATGGGCAACGTGCTGTTTGGCTTCTTCAAGCTGAACGAGCGCCGCTTCTTTATGCTCCATCATAAGTGCGAAGCGTTGCGGAATGGTCGAATCCCCTTCGAGACAGAGATCGATATACTTTTTAATGAATTCAATCGGCATCCCGGATTGCTTGAGGCATTTCACGCCATGCAGCCAGTTGATTGATTCGTCGTTGAACATCCGAATGTTATTTTGATTGCGCTGTACGCTAGGCACCAGGCCTTTATCCGTGTAAAAACGCACGGCGTGCTGGGTGAGTCCCGTTATCTGGGCGGCTTTTTTGACCGTATACATGTCAATTCCTCCTTGGAAAATAAAGTTGTGAAGACGACTTGACTTCGTGTAGCACGAAGGTTCTAAGCTTATTGTAATGCAATTCAGCCGTAAGTGGAATTACCGCTGCAGTGCCCGATTCCCGGGATACGCGCCGTTTGCTATCATACATTTAAATACTAGGAGGAGTTAAAATGCAAAACGTAACATTGAACAACGGAGTGAAAATGCCGATTATCGGCTTCGGAGTCTACCAGGTTCCCGATGCTGAAGAATGCGAGAACGCGGTATATGAAGCGCTGATGGCCGGTTACCGCCTGATCGACACCGCCGCCGGTTATCTGAACGAGGAAGCGGTCGGACGAGCGATCAAGCGCAGTGGCGTACCGCGTGAGGAGCTGTTCATCACGACCAAGCTCTGGGTTCAAGATGCAGGATACGAGAGTGCCAAGCTGGCGTTTGCCAAATCCTTGAAGAAGTTACAGCTCGAATATCTCGATCTATACCTTATACACCAGCCATTCGGCGATTACTATGGCGCTTGGCGTGCGATGGAAGACCTATACCGTGAAGGCAAGATCAAGGCGATCGGTGTCAGCAACTTCCTGCCCGACCGTCTGATGGACCTCATCGTGCATAACGAAATCGTACCTGCAGTCAACCAGGTTGAAACGCATCCGTTCTACCAGCAGATCGAGAGTACCGCTTTTATGAAAGAGCAGGGAGTGCAGCACCAGTCGTGGGCGCCGTTCGCTGAAGGAAAGGGCAACATGTTCGGTAACGAAGTGCTGGCCTCGATAGCAGAAAAACACAACCAGTCCGTCGCTCAGGTCGTGCTGCGCTGGCTTGTTCAGCGTGAAGTCGTTGTTATTCCAAAATCGGTGAGAAAAGAGCGGATCGTCGAAAACTTCGACATTTTCGATTTTGAGTTGAGCGCAGACGATATGCAACAGATTGCCACCCTCGATACACGGGAAAGTCTTTTCTTATCCTACCACGATCCGAAATTCGCCAAGATGCTGGGCACCTTGAAAGTAGATCTGTAAACCTTGATCGAACCGTAAACTCATCAGGATTTTACACTCATCTATTAAGAAAGGACAGGTCACCCCTGTCCTTTTTTTACTTGAATTGCAAATTCTAAAAATAGCAAAACTGCAGCTAGTAGTGTAACGAAATCTCAGAAGCACCAAGATCTCCCGAAGTATCCTGCCCGTTAGTTGAATAAAAGCAGCCGGTTGGTCAGCTGCTTTGTTTGTTGTATGAGCTATCGTTTCCCGTTAGTTTAACAACTTTGGGTTTATTTTTTTACTACATTCATGACGACAAATCCTAAATCGTAACTGTGGTGGAAAGTTATTTGATACTCCTCCCTTTAAGAGATAAGGTTATTCTATATGAGGTATGCTGTTCCCTTTTGTCCTTAAACTAACCTGCCCGTTAGCTTAATGAATTAACGAGGAAAAGAACCGTTCAGTTTTAATGCCTAATCGGTAATATGTTTTTGTCCCTCGACATTTGGAAACCTTTTTTTCTGGCCATTAGTTAAAATTCTGGAATATAAAAAGCTGCTCATTGCCTGTGATTTTTCCCATCAAAATCGTATTCTGTCTTATCTCTTCAATGGATTGAGTGTTAAGATACGCATAGGATACTAGCTTCTTTAAGAATTCCTCTTAAATTAGCATGGTCGAACTTGTTGTTTTGAAGTATTTTGACAACCACTTACAATTACCAGCATTATTAAAATAAAGACTGTAAATTTAAATCGACCCTTCATCAGTTTTGTCCCCTTATTAGATCTTTTTTTTCTTAAAGCATTATTATCCCTAGTTTACACTTTAACTATGAATGGCTGGTCTGCTACTAATCGTTTCATCTACGAGGAAGTCTTCTTTCTCAAAGTATTTTAAATAAGCTTATCCTAAGATTTATAATTGCTGAATGCCTCAGCTGAACTATTCGAGAGGTAAAAAAGCTATCTTTATACATGATTTAAATAAAAGATGCCCCCAATGATGTATTCAATCATTGGGGGCATCTTTTAAATATCAGTTTAATTCAGATATGAGCATGAATAATACCGACTCCTTATAATAGGAAAATTGGCTATTACAGCGACTTTAACGGTGTTTTCTTGTGTTCAAGGTGCTTACATATGTTGTAGACCCCAGTTTTGCAATTGCAATAGAATCGGGGTGAGACTATGTCCTTTATCTGTTAGTGAGTATTCGACACGAGGAGGCATTTCAGCATAAGCAACGCGGCTCACTAGCCCATCTTCTTCAAGCTCACGCAATTGACGCGTAAGTGTACGATGCGTCACCGTGGAGAGTGATTTTTGTAGTTCGTTAAACCGTATAATATCTTTATTCAATAAATGGTACAAAATTAGAATTTTCCACTTGCCACCGATTGTATTGACTGCAAATTCAACCGGACAAGGACTGCAATTTTCCAGTGGTTCGATCTCCATAAGTTTACCTCCAAAAGTATCACGGGAGATACCTGATATCCCGAATGTGCGTACTTACATAAAGTTTGTGAGTTAGTTATTATAAATATAACATTTAGTTCAATACTGAACAAATGAATGTAACTATAAGGAGCTGTTGTATATATGGAAACGATATTAGTCTATGGAGCGTCAGGGGTACAAGGTGGAGCCGTAGCAAGATTGTTAACTTCCCAAGGGGTAGCTGTTCGCACCATTACACGTCATGACAAAAACGTAGCGACTTTAAAAGAACAAGGTATAGAGGCATTTGTTGGAGATCTGTCTGTACCTGAATCGCTGAATGAAGTTAATAATGGTGTTAATAAAGTCTTCTTGAATATGCCAATCGAGTATGACACAGCATTAATGAAGCAACAAATTACGAATGCCGTTGAAGCAGCTCGACAAGCGCACGTGAAACTGATCGTTGTGAATTCGAATGGCTTTTTACCAGAACAACCAACCGACACCAAAACGTTGGATGTTAAACGAGAATTGATCGAGTACGTACAACAAAGCGGTATTCCAACTATTTTGGTAAAACCCACACTCTATATGGAGAACTTCTTGATTCCGGGTCTGATCAATAATGGGATGCTCTTTTACCCTGTGCCAGCAGATAAACCGATCCCTTGGATCAGCTCCGAAGACGCAGCGCAATATCATTATTATGCGTTAACCCATCCTGAGCTGGCAGGTCAAGTGCTGTTAGCTCCAGGTTCGGAAGCACTTACTGGTGCAGAACTCGGTGAGCGTTTTACACAAGCGTTGGGACAAGATATAAAATTCAATTTCTTGAACTATGATGATTTTGAAGCAGCGCTCACACCAGTAATGGGGGCGGACCAAGCAGCTGGTATTGGAGGCTTCTATCGTTGGATCGGAGCTAATATTGATTACCTGAACTATTATGACGTGAAAGATCGTGTGGTTGTCCCTGATATCCAATTGACCTCGCTGAAGGATTGGTTGCAACAACCGCATATAAAAACAATTTTTGGTTCTTAAGAATACTTTCAGTAACATCGCTCAGAATTCGTTTCAATAACACTTTAATCTCTCAGGGAATGTGCTGCAGTACATTCCCTGAGAGATTATTTTATCAGCCACCCTACTTTATGTTGTCTCAAGGCTATATTTCACGTCTCTTCCACTTGGCGTTTCTCCCCTTAAAAACACTTCTTATCGTAGTGAGGCTTGATTAGATTTTCCTTTCCATAATACTGTAAGTCCTAAACCAATGATCAGAACTATTCCTGCAAAAAGGTAAGGGTAGTGAATATTAATGTCAAATAGAATACCACCCAATGCTGGGCCAAAAAAATTCCCCAAGCTCGTGTAAGTAGAGTTCATACCTGCTACAAAACCTTGCTGTTTACCAGCAGTTTTAAATAAGAAGGTAATATCCCCTCTGTGTTTATGGATCAATACGAAGCATATGGGATTGGACTCGAACACTTATACCTCAAAGGATACAGAAAGATCCTTAGTGTATATCCCATATCTAACGGACTTAACACAAAAGAGCGTATGAGAGCACACGCTGACTTTATTGCCAAATATAAATTGACGGTGGACTTCCCGAATTTTCAGGATAAGATTTATGTGCGAGACGGAGAAGAACTTGCAAGATGGTGGATTGCACAAACAAACAGACCCGATGCTGTTTTTTGTGCTAATGATGAGGTTGCAGCCGGATTTATTACTGAACTAAGGAGGTCTAAATTTTCGATTCCAGGGGACGTTGGGATCATCGGATTTGATAACACCGAGCTGGCAAAATTAATGGATCTGACAACGATTCACTATCCTGTGGATCAGCAGGCAGAGAATGCATTTTTAATTCTACAGAACATGCTTCATTCAGCTGACAAAACCTTGATTCCTCTGGAATATACTTTAATTGAAAGACATACAACGTAGGTGATTTCAAGAAAGAGCTATCAGCACTAGGTCGACTCTGGTCGACAAGGATATCGAAATATTGGATATTTTGGGAATGATGTTCTGCGCTCGGTATATTCTCAATTGTCAGAAGCGTTTCCAAAGAGACTAAACGACCGTCCCTTAATACAGCATGGGAAACGGCCAAATTAAATCCTCTTATTGCATATCTACCTGTTATCGTTCTGTTGTAGAAAGTTGTTTTCGATGTGCACTTTCTCTTCTACCATATAAGAAATAATAAAAAACAAGAGTTGTCAAAACAAGAAGGCCAAGAAATACGTACAAACCATCATATCCTGTATATGGAATGATCATACCGATAACAGATGGTCCAAATCCGTTCCCTAAATCTATGAATATAAAGAAAGTGGCAGTTGCTAAACCAACTCGGTGGGGTTCGGCTAAACTAATAGATACCGCTTGAGATATAGAAGAAATGTTACCAAAACCTAGAGCGACCAGTCCTGCTGCCACCAACAAAGTAACGCCACTGGTAACCGATCCTAAAAGGAGTAAACCTGCCCCGAAAAGGACAAAAGCGGGATACATGATTACGTTTGCTCCTTTTTTGTCCACGACCCGTCCAGTAAATGGTCTCGATATCAGGACAAAAACGGTATACACCATAAAGAAAAAACTTGCCGAATCTACTAAGTTCAATTCCAAAGCATAGACATTTAAATACGAGATTATACCAGAAAAACAAAAACTCATCAGAAATGCAATGATTGCTATGGGTAACACTTTCAGTTCTATAAAGTCAGAAAGTTTTATACCCTTTTCTTTTTTCGCTTCAGTGTTATTAGGCAAAGGGATTTTTATGAAAATTGCAATCACAAAATTAATAAGTCCCAACAAGAAACATAAATAATAAATCATATCGAAGCTTGCATTCTGACTCATATACATACCGATAAATGGACCTAAACCAGTCGCTAATGCCGTACTAATTGCAAAATAACTAATCCCTTCACCCTTTCGAGATGCTGGAAGAGTCATAACGACAACTGTGCCTACAACAGTCTGTGCCATCCCTACCGTGAATCCATTTATCAATCGACTTAAAATGAGAAAAGAAATATTGTAATGAATGAGGTAAAGTAATGTTGTTAAAATAAACATAAGCAGTCCAGTTATCAATATTTTTTTTGATTTTACCAGTCGCCCTGTTAATAACCGACCTATTAATGATCCGATAATGAAAACACCTGCAATAATCCCTGCTTGGCTGGATGTTGCATTAAACTCATTAATCGCATACAACGTAATTGTCGAATTTAATAAAAAGAAAATTAAAGTTATAAAGAAATTTATAGCTGAAAGAGAAATGAACTCTCTTGTCCACAGTCTTGTATTTAACTGGCTCATGATGATTCTCCTTGATTATTTATAAGTATCTTACATATTTGTGCGTGGTGTATTGTAATGAATCAGACTATACTTGTTGCATAGGGGATAGAATGAAATTAAAGATATCTGATCCTCAATTCATTAAAGGAAGGAATTCAAATGTTAGATAATACTGATCGTCGAATATTAGATGAATTATCCAATAACAGTCGAGTTACGATGAAAGAACTTGGCACTAAAATTCATATGACTGGACAAGCTACTGCGTCCAGGGTAGCAAAATTAGAAGACAATGGAGTCATTGAGGGATATACCATTAAAGTTAATCAAGCTAAATTGAACTGCTATATACATGCATTTATTACAATATTCACAAAAGAAACAAACCATCAATTTTATCTCTCTTTTATAAAGACACAAATGAACTATATAATAAATAACTATAGGATTAGTGGTGAGGGATGTTATATGTTGGAGTGCAGGTTTCCGTCCAATGAATACTTAAATGATTTTCTAGTTGATTTAAATAAACATGCCAATTACAAACTCTCCACTGTTATTAATAAAATGGATATTTGAAGCTTTGATGATTAAATATTAAGTTTGTGTCATAATTCCAGAAAAAAGCGAGACTCATTAAGACCCGCTTCTTTCCTGGAATTATTTTCATTTCATAGAAGACGGAACTAACTTTCTTTAAGTCACTTCTGATCGGATAATTCATCAACAACGCTTTTTAAAATCTCATAAGAATGAATTTCCTTCTCAGATTCGTATATATTTGATATCACAAAGAGTTCATC
This sequence comes from Paenibacillus sp. AGC31, assembly GCF_057334655.1. Taxonomy (NCBI): domain Bacteria; kingdom Bacillati; phylum Bacillota; class Bacilli; order Caryophanales; family Paenibacillaceae; genus Paenibacillus; species Paenibacillus sp. AGC31. The sequence continues at coordinate 177,083 of NZ_JBHFJH010000030.1, read as the reverse complement.
TACTTGATATGTCTGCTGAAATTTAATTAAATCTCGCCGAAGAGTGTCCGCATCGCCCAGAATGGTATACCCTAGTCGATGATATATAATGTCCAATTCAGCTTGGGATAAAGATTGAAGGAATTTTTCAGTTGGCGGAACAAGCTGACTTAAATTATTTGTATAGATATCAATATATACTTGCAGATGGCTCGCTGAAATTAGTTTAGCCTCCTCCACCGAATCCGCTGCGATCACACAGATACAAGCCATCACATATGGTTCCTGCAGATCGGCAGATGGTTTGAAGTTCTCACGAAAAATATCCAGTGCTTCCCTCATATCGTGAGGTGAAAACTGTGCCCCAAATACATAAGGTAAACCAAGATTTGCCGCGATTTTAGCTGAACCTATGGATGAACCTAATACAAAAATTGGCACATTGGTTCCAATACCTGGATAAGCACGTATCTCCCCTTGAACGCTCTCGTTTCCTACATATTGCAAGACTTCTTTTACTTCTCGTTCGAAGAAAAATACACCATTGTGGTTGGAACGTCGAATCACTTCAGCAGTTTTTTGATCCGTGCCAGGTGCACGTCCTAATGCTAAATCTACTCGACCCGGATACAACGTTTCAAGTGTTCCGAACTGCTCAGCTACAACTAGAGGTGAGTGATTAGGTAACATAACCCCACCTGAACCCACACGAATTTCCTCTGTGTTTGATAATATGTGCTGTACAATTGAGACGACAGCTGCACTTGCATATGCATCGTGATTATGGTGTTCTGCAAACCAAATACGTTTATAACCCATTCGATCTGCAGCCTTAGCTAAAGATACTGCGGATTCTATTCCTTCTTTCATTGTTTCGCCTTGTCTTAATGGAGCAACGGACAAGACAGATATATCAAACTTTTTCATGATTTCACCTCAAAGTACTATTTATGCATAATTGTGAGGAATAATAAACTTTTATGTTGAATGTAGACCTCTCGATTGCATACCAAATAAATGTATACTTTCTTCATCCATTGTTACATAGAGAAAATAAAGTAATTTCGCGCTTTTGCTTTAAAGATGAAAGTTTTATATAAAAATAGATTTTGCATAGTCACCGTAGAAGAATACCTAACGGTCAAACATGCTTTCATAAATAAACTAAAACATCAAAAACACTTGAATTAATTTATGTATTCGTCTGAATTAAGTGTGTAGACTATAAAAGAAATATCTAGAAAAGGGAGCTACAAAACAATGAAGATACAACAAATTCGAAATGCAACAATTGTGATTGAATATGCAGGATACAAATTTTTAGTTGATCCATTTTTAGCTGAAAAAGGAGCATATCCTCCATTTCCTAATTCTATAAGAGAAGACCGCAATCCATTGGTCGATCTTCCGGTACCTACAGAAAGCCTGTTAAATAATCTAGACGCTGTTATTCTTACTCACCTTCATTTGGACCACTATGATGATGTAGCCAAGAAAGTCATACCTAAAGACATTAAAATGTTCGTTCAAAATCAAGAAGATGCTGATCTTGTGCAAAAAGATGGTTTCACTAATGTTGAGGTACTTCAAGAAGACACTGAATTCAATGGGATCCGGATGATAAAGACTCCAGGCGAACACGGAAGAGGAGAAATCTTGAAAATGGCTGGATTAGTTTGCGGAGTTGTTTTTAAGCATTCCAGTGAGAAAACTTTGTACGTAGCTGGCGATACAGTATGGTATGAAGCTATTCATAGAGTACTAACTACGTACAAACCGGATGTCATTGTTGTTAATGGCGGAGACAATCAATTCATTGAAATGGGCTCACTTGTTATGGGGAAAGATGATATTTATGAGGTCTGCAAAGCCGCCCCTAACGCTAAGGTTATTTCTGTGCACATGGAAGCTGTAAACCACTGGGGACTATCCAGAGAAGAATTGAAAAAGTTTGTGGATGAAAGAGGTATATCAGATAACCTGTTTGTACCCGAAGACGGAGACTCGTACGCTTTTTAAAAGGTTCCGTAGCCATGGATGAGTTGCGAAACACTTAAACTCATGACATCACCAATAAACCCCAGCTTTTGAAGCGGAGTATATTGGTGATTTTCTTATACAATTTGATTATACATTTCAAAGTTAGAGGGAAATGATTAATTGGTTTTAATGGTTATAGAAAGCAAATGCCAATATCGATCCATCAATTATTCATGAAAATACTTTGCTCCATTAGTATCGATAATCTCTTTGTACCAATGAAAACTTTTCTTTCTGATTCTTCGGAGCGTGCCAGAGCCGTCATTGTTTTTGTCGACATAAATGAATCCATAGCGTTTTTTCATCTCGCCGGTACCGTTACTGACAAGATCGATCGGTCCCCAACTTGTATATCCTATAATATCAACCCCGTCTTTTATTGCTTCAGCAATCTCTGCAAAGTGAAGATCTAAATATTTAATACGGTAATCATCTTCAACGGTATCATTGTCCAAAAGAGTATCTTGCGCACCAAGTCCGTTCTCTACGATAAATAATGGTTTATTGTATCTTTCATGCAACTGGTTACAAGTAATCCTCATACCCTTCGGATCGATTGTCCACCCCCATTCTGAGGTTTCTAAATAAGGATTGATTACAGAACCAAATACATTCCCATCTGTGTAATTCTTTAATATTTCAGGATCAGCACTGGTACAACGACTCGAATAATAGCTAAAACCAATGTAATCCACTGTATATTTCTTCAAAATTTCCAAATCTCCAGGCTCAAACTGAAGTTGAATTCCATTCTCGATGAAAAAGCGTTTTGCATATCCCGGATACTCCCCTTTAGATTGTACATCAATCAAGAGGTAGGACTCTCGTTCCATTTCCATCACTTCCCAGTAATCTTCTGGATTACTACTATACGGATACACATTTCCAGCTGCCAACATACAACCGATCATGGCGTTAGGCATAATTTCATGACAAGCCTTAACTGCCAGAGCACTTGCAACCAGTTCATGATGCGCTGCTTGATACATAACTTGTTGTTTGTTCTCTCCTTCTTCAAAAATAATACCAGCTCCTGTATAAGGCAGATGCAACAACATATTAATCTCGTTAAATGTCATCCAGTATTTCACTTTAGTCTTATAGCGTCCAAACAATGTTCTGGAGTATTTTTCAAATAGATCAATTATGATTCGATTTTTCCAGCCTCCATACGTTTTCACCAAGTTCACAGGTAAATCAAAATGACAAATGGTTACGACAGGCTCAATATTATACTTCAGAAGTTCATCAAATACGTCATCATAGAATTGCAATCCAGCTTCATTAGGAGTTACATCGTCACCGTTTGGAAAGATGCGAGCCCAGGAAATCGACATCCGATATGATTTGAAGCCCATTTCTGCAAAAAGAGCGATATCCTCTTTATAACGATGATAAAAATCGATAGCTTCGTGTGAAGGATACATTTCGCCTTCCTCTGGTAAAAATGAATTTAAATTACCCATGGAGACCTCATTACGCTTAGGTCCCTTCGGCATCAGATCGATGGTCGTTAGTCCCTTACCATCGGCCAAGTAAGCCCCTTCAATTTGATTGGCAGCCGTAGCACCACCCCACAGAAAACCCTCCGGAAATGTAGTGATTTTATTAAACATATCCAATTACCTCCTTCTTTAAATTGAAAGCGCAATCGTGTTATACAATGAACCATGCTGTTAACGTTTTCAACACTGTCAACATGGCTGCCCAGTGGATAGACTCTAAACATCATTTCCATGCTGAAGTTCAGCGTTCTGTTTACTTACACAAGGATGCTCAATTCTGCAAGGCTATTTTAGTAATTTTAAATTGGTCAACAGGCTTCGAATTTTGTGAAAAGTTAGCAAATAGTACGTCTTTTCTGGCCAGAAATGGTATTGCCTGATTGAACAGTCACAACCCAGTTAATGTACAAGCTCTCTTTGCGGACAATAATAAAACACTTTTTTTAAAAAATGCAAGTTTTTTTTACTAGAACTTGACTTATAAAGAGGTATTCAACTGAGCATCCTTACATTTCATATATGAAAGAAAATTTAGTCCAAATATTCCATAGCATTTTGAGCATGATTGCTATATAAGTACATTGCTTCTTACTCAACTGTTTCTGTGAATCTCACTTACTTTAAACTTTTATCCTCATACTCTCTGTCACAAGTTATTGACAAGAGCAAACCTTTGCTTTTATACTGATACCGAAATGAACGAAATACTAAAACCCGATGGATGTGGATTTTTCTAGAGAGTGATCTCTATTTTCGCCACACGAATGCCTTTGCGCATTTGTGTGGCTTTTTTGTATGCAAAAAAGGAGGATTATTCATGAAATTATGGCATTACGCACTTATTGTTTTCTTGGGAGGCTGTTGTTACGGTATACTTTCCACATTTGTTAAGCTGGCATATAGTGCAGGTTTTTCTACGCCAGAAGTCACTGGTGCGCAATATTTCTTTGGTACCGTTTTAAGTTGGTTTTTTGTAATTTTTGTCAAGAAGAAAAGCCTCACTCTAAGGCAAATTACAAAACTTCTATTATCCGGAATTCCCTTTGGACTGACAGGTATGTTTTATTACCAATCACTACAGACCCTAAATGCTTCTCTAGCTATTGTCTTACTATTTCAGTTTGTTTGGATTGGGACATTATACGAATGGGTTCTTCAAAAGAAAAAACCAACCCGAGGTAAACTAATCTCGATTGGAGTCCTGCTCTTTGGTTCCGTACTGGCTGCAAATGTTTTTTCTCAAGGAGATCTCTCGTTATCATGGCAAGGAACCATTTGGGGACTACTGGCTGCTTCAACCTTTGCTTTATTTGTTTTCCTCAGTGGTTCTGTTGCGAAAGATACATCGCCCTTAATGAAAAGCGCCCTTCTTTCAACTGGAGCTGTTATTACTGTCTTTGTGGTCTTCCCTCCAACCTTCTTATTTAACCTGGATGTGCTGGCAGGATTGAGCCCGTATGGATTAGTTCTCGGAGTTTTTGGCGTAGTATTACCTCCACTTTTGTACTCTATAGGTATGCCACATATCGGTTCAGGAATGGGTACAATTATGACCGCATCTGAACTACCCATGGCCGTTATTATGTCTTCTCTTGTACTGGGGGAATTTGTAGGTTGGTCTCAATGGGTTGGAGTTATCATTATTTTATGCGGTATCGGATTTAGCAGCATAAGACAAAAAGGTTCAAGAACACAATCTTCAATGAAGGAATATACATCTCTTTAGACTCAGCGATGTATGAAGAAGAAAGTTTTAAGTGCTGCTATCGTTACACATATATCAAAATCCAAAACTCAAGGAATTGATGAAATAATGATTCAGAACAAGACTTGAAGCATTCACACGCTGTGTGGAATTTGCGCGAGTTGCACTAGTAACGAAGATGAACTGTTTGATTCCCTTCTAGTGAACAACAAGTATAATAGAAGAAAAAATTAAATCTTGACCGACAAACAGTGATGCTGGCAACATCATTCTTCATAAGAAGGGTCCTAGATTGGTTGCAGTAAAAAGTCCTAATCCTTATTTAGGAAAAGAACTTTGTTTATACTTGTAGATGCAAAAAGGGTTCCAGTTTTTCAAATCGTCATAAGTTTGATTTCCAGACTCATCACCTAAATGACCACATGATTCCTAGACTTTTCTGCCTTTGTAAATTTCCAAAAGATACTGTCGACATAATTGAACTAACCTGCCCGTTACCGTTATTTGAACAAAAGAAGCCGAGCACTATGGCCGGCTGTCTCCTTGGTTTTATTGGGCTAACGTTTCCCGTTAGCTTAATCTTGAGCTTCTTCGAATAATTCTCTGAGCATTCGATCCTTGTTATTTACAAACTCTTTCATAATCATATAATGGTCCGTTTCTTCCAATACTTGGACTTCAATACCATCTGGCTTTAGATTGTAAATAATCGAATCTGGATATGCCATAAGGATTGGGGAATGGGTCGCAATTATAAATTGAGAGTTTTGCAAAACAAGTTCATGGATTCGTGTCAACATCGCCATTTGGCGAAGGGGAGACAGTGCAGCCTCAGGCTCATCCAGTATATATAATCCATTCTCCCCGAACCGATGAATGAAAGTGGAAAAGAACGACTCTCCGTGGGATTGCTCATGCAAGGACTTGCCACCGTACGATTCTATAATAGGGCGAGCAAATGAAGGTTGGCTATCCAACTTATCGATCGTCGTGGCTAAATTATAATAACTCTCTGCCCGGAAGAAGAAGCCATCCCTCGGGCGTCGCGGACCTCTGATCAATTGTATATATTCATATAAGCTCGAGTGAGTAGCCTGGGTTGAAAAGGAGAAGTTGACTGTCCCACCCTCCGGGTTAAATCCCCATGCGACAGCAATGGACTCCATCAGTGTTGATTTGCCCATCCCATTTTCACCTACGATGTAGGTTACTTTGGGGTGGAAATCAAGAGTGTTTAGGTTTCGAATAACCGCCAAATCAAAGGGGTAACGATTATAGGTGGGTACTTTTTGCCGCTTAAGCTGAATTTGTCGTAAATAGGGATGCTGTATATTAATATAGTTCACTCCCTTTTAAGCCTTTGATCGTTATGCTTACCTTTGCTGGGAAACACTGACTCATGTTAGTCTCACCCTTTAGTTTACTATATCAAACAAATAATACCACATACCGAAACTGATCTGCCCGTGTTCTAATCGACATCGGTACCATGTTCTTAACCATTTCAACAACGGTACTAAGTTCTTGTCTTAGGTCGGGACACTGCCATTCTTATTCATATGAAAAGAAGTCCGCAGAATCTACGGACCTAATTGTGTAATACATGATGTTCCCTCATAGTGTTTCAAATCACGAAAATACCTCACGATTACGGAACGCTCGATATGCACCAAGTACAACTACACTCGTAAACATTCACCTCTCTCCATTGCTTTGATCTAAACGTTAAATTGCTCTCGCATAATACATCCACAGTGCAAAAAATACGATTAAAACAAATAATAAGCAAGTTAGTAAGGTGTAGAATATCAAGGGATTAAAGAAACCGGCGATCACGGAGGCAACGCCCAGACTAATGAGAATGATTGCTGTGCTGAGTGTGCCGGCTCTCTGGAGTATCATTACACTCCGCTCGTCATTCTCCTCAATATACTGCTTCTTCAGCTCGGCTTCATTAATACTGGCTTTTATATACCTGACGAGGAAAAAAGCGACGGCCACTTCAACCCCGATAAAAGCGCCTGTGTGAAATCCCTTAATAAAACTAGGTAAATCGGGTAGTCCACCTCGGTAAAATATAAGTCCTACATAGATCAATAGGGTAGCAGCGGCTACTAGTGACAGTACGTTTTTACGAGTTTTTACTTTAATCTTGTACTTGTCCATTTACATTTCCTCCACTTCGCTGAAATCAAAAACATCTTCAATGGCGAGTCCAAAAAAATTGGCAATTTTGTAAGCAAGAATAAGGGAAGCCGTATACTTTCCCCTTTCAAGAGAGGTGATGGTTTGCCGGGTAACACCAACAATTCGTCCCAGCTCTTCCTGTGACAGCTTATGCTGCTTACGCAGTTCTGCAATTTTTGTCTTCAAGTGATCACGTCCTTGCAATGTTTACTTTGCATTTTTAGCATAGTTCACTTTGCATTATGTGTCAAGTTAACTTTGCATTGTTATTTGCCTCTGAATGCAAACCAAGCCAAGCCAAGCACCTCTTTGTAAAAGGAGGGCTTGGCTTGGTTGATTTTGTTTATATAAGATGCCAGAAGAGTTCACTTTAACAGAGCAAATGGTTGAAGCGCTTGGTGTTACCCCTATAGAAACGGATGTAGGCCGTGACTTAATGTTTGTATTGGAAAGTGAATAAGCGGTTCAAACCGCTACACCTGATCTCTGGAACCTTAGATGGTATACTCTTACACTATTAATTCGGGTAACGGTGCCACTTATCATCTCCCATTATTCTATCAACAATATGATGGGCTTCCCAAACAGCCGCAATCTCTAATCCTTCGCTTTCTTCGCTATTAGAAGGTCTAATCTCTCCCATATGATAAATCAAATATTCTCCTGATATCTTATCAATGATACAGGCAGGTGGGGGCCAAGCCTCTTCTTCATCCGGGAATGGACGATTCTCAATGACCGGCCAATCGCCTGATTTCAGTACATCATCATATACACCCACGATAAATTGGTATTCTTCTTCTTGAGGTATCTCTTCTATAGAGTCACTTATAAGATTATAGATTGCAATGCTGGCATCTTTAAGCCTTCTCCCAAAGGCAAACTTACCGTTAGGCAAAGGGATAGCGTAGATATCACCCAATTTTATTCGTTTACGTTTCGTATTTTTCACGGTTTTCCAAACTCCTTCGTTGCGGATTTGATTAACTTACTGTACTTCTTATTTTTCGGAGAAATGCCATTGATCGCATTCCCTGAAGTACCATTTTGAGATTTGGCGCCGCCCCGCCATTTTTTATGATCATTTGCTGTTCTCTTTCACGTATAGCATTTTTCTCACTGGGAATAGCGATTATCAATCCTGTTAGTATTTTTCAAGTTCTGTCTTTAAATCCTCAATTAGTATATCGACTTCTAATACAGCAGAATCAGCATTATTTAAGAATATTGAAGGTTTTAAACCCTCTTTTTTTAAATTGGGTAGAAAATCGTCTATGAACTCGTACAAATCCATACTTTTACTTGAGTAAATTTCCCAACCATCAGTTGCACAATGTTCCGCGAATTCTTTCTTAGGCCAAAATGGAAGTAATTTATTACCTTCATCATCTTCAGTAACTGACCAACCATTCTCATAAAGCCCCCACACTTCTTCTGAATCTACTACTTTTTTGATGAAATATTCATAACGAATATTTGAAGGGAGATTGATGACTGAGTCAAATTCTTTCTGATTCATATTTCCTCCTAATGATGTATCTTATTTTTCCATTATTATCGTATCTATGTTTCGTCTTATGGGTTTTTGTAATATTTAAAATACTGTGCTCGTAACCGTAACCCTTCCCTGCCTCGAAACCACGTGATAGGAATCATTTTCTGGTTATTCAGGTAACTAAGTACTTACCTATGTTCTTGTCCTTCGACAAGAGTTGCAGCCGAAGAACTGAATTATCGAGTCTAAATTTACACGACCGATTCCCAGGTAGAAATATTGGGAATCGGTCGTAATCCTATTTTTGAGTATGAGATTTCAGGTTCTTCGGTTTGGCCAGTATCTGTTCCATCTGATCTTCATTCGCTATATCCGAAATCGCAAATTACGGTTCTTTATACACGCGTACATAATCCACTTGCATCGTCGCCGGGATATCGGAGGCGTTCGGGGTACGGCCGCCGTCAAAGTTTCCGCCGATTGCCAAGTTCATAATGAGGTAGAACGGCTCATCAAAAGGTGCATTCGGATTATTCGGTGCAGCTGCGGAATACCACTGCTCATTAGTGACTTTATAGAAAAACTTGCCGTCTACATACCATTTAATATTGTCCTCTTCCCAGACTACCGAGTATACATGATAATCATTGGCAAAAGTTTGCCCCGCCGGGAAGTGATAATCGCCGCCCGAATACTGGTTCCCGGGCCATTGTCCACCAAAGTGTATGGTACCGCTTACTGATCCAGGCAGACGGCCTCTCGCTTCCATAACATCAATTTCACCTGATGCAGCCCAAGTGCCATATACCGAATCTTTTGGAAGCATCCACAGTGCTGGCCATACACCATCACCTGTAGGAAGCTTGGCACGAAAATCTACTCTGCCGTACTTCAAGGACAGTTTATCCTTGGTGTTAATCTTTCCCGAAGAATACTGTGCATACCGATTCGGGTCTTGTGGGAAAGATTTGCTGTCGTTCATGGCTTTGATATTCAGCTTCCCGTCCTGTACATATACATTTTGGGTGCTGTTTGTGTAGTGCTGCAGTTCTGCATTTCCCCATCCCCAAGTACCGGGATCGTTATTGAGATAGTATCCTGTTTCATAGTTCCATTTACTTGTATCCAGCGTAGTTCCGTTGAATTCATCCTGCCAAATGAGGTTCATGCCCGCGATTGCCGGATCGGTTGGCGTTCCAATTGAGATATCCTCTTGATCGGATACATCCGGACGCGGAGCATTTGGATTGCCGATGAAAGTATAGTTCACGAAGTTGTTGCCAATATTTCCACCCGCCTGTCCGTTCAGCGGATATCCGATACGGATCTGCATATTTTCTTGGATTGGCTGGAACCAAAGACCATAGATATGATCGGCCCAGTAACCCCACTGGTTGGCATCGGACATATTGTTATACCCATTAGCGGAGTATGCAAATTTGCTCTGGCTGGAGTTACTCATATCAACCCATTGCCCATTCATGTTAATTTGGTATACAAAATTACCCAGTTCCTTGGCGATTGGCGCACCCCCATCAATTTTGGGAAGCGGAACCCCAATGGAACCACTCGCATCTGCTGTGAAGGTTGTTCCTTCGTATGGCGTAATGACATAAGAATTTCTTGTAGGTTCATTAAACGTAATGGTATAAACAAGATTAGCCGAAGAAGTCTTTGATTCTAATTTGACATTGATCGACTCCGTTACGTTAAACCAGTACCCACCGCCGCCATCCGTGAATTGGCCAAAATTGTGATCGTAGATCCAGCCGCTGGCTGCGTTATTGTCAATATCAATCCAGGTGCTGCTGTTTACAGGTTTGACATACACCTTCAAATCATCCGCAACAGCTTCATAAGTGACCGCAGGATTATTGTTGAACGTTGGATATGTAAAGCCTGCACCGCCTGTGAAACTTGCTGTGATTTGTGGACCTTGTGTCGGATTCATCGCTGTAATGGTTGTTTTGTTGATGTTTTGGAATACAAGTTGATACTCCAGCTTAACACCATTCGCTTTGGAGTACAGTTGAATCTCGGTTGTTGCGGAGAGGGTGAACCAATAGCCATTGAAGCCGCCATCGCTCCAGTGCCCCCAGTTTTGGTTATAGATATAACCGCCTGCCTGGTCGATATCTACCCAGTTGTTGCCCACTTTTACATTAACGCCCACATCACTGTGAACATCATTCCATGTCGCGGAGCCTCCATTGAATTTAGGCATAACAAATCCGTAGCTGGCCTTGCCAACCCCTGATTTTGAAATAACAGGCCCGTCTGCTGGTGAGAAGTACTCCATTGAGGTTACGGTAGTTCCCGCTGCCTGAACCTTTGAAGCTGGCAGTATGCCAATACTAGCCAGCATCACAACCACAAGGAACATACCGAGTACCTTTTTCATAAACCGTTTCGCCGTAAAGTGAGATGGTTTCATAATTGCCCTCCTTTAATAGAATAATAGCTTCTCCCAATCCATGCGCATTAAGGAAATCGCTTACATATGGGAATATCTTTATTCTATCCAATAGGTTAATTTGTTGAAAAGGTACAATTGTTTTTGTGGTATCCCATTTTTTTGGCTTTTGATTCAATCTGCCTTCTGCCGCATCATCTGTCGGTACTCTGTGGGTTGGATCTGCATCACAAGTCGGAACGCGCGTGTAAAGCTTTTGTAGCTTTCATATCCAACCATAGCAGCCACCTCAACAATTTTATAATCGGTTTCGGCGAGAAGCCGCCGCGCTTTATCCAGACGCACATCTCGTAGGTATTCAGCAAAACCTTTACCAATATTCTTCTTAAACAGATTTGAAAAATAAGCATAATTAAGCGATACATGATTGGATACCATCGCGAGGTCCAGCGGTTTGTGGTAACTCTCATGTATAAAACGAATGGCTTCATTTAGATCCTGCGAATGGCGAAAGCTGCACTTATAGTCATAATATAACTGATTCAGCCGAAGCAGCTGCTGTTGCAGTGCTTGTATATAATCACGCATCCCTTGATAATCAAAGAGATTATGCAATGATTCAAGGTCCAGCACTTCTTCCCCCATATAAGGGTGGATAACTCGTTCGTATTCCTCCATCATCTGAACGGTGGCGGCGCAGAGCTGTTGGGTATAGCGAATAGGATAACGTTGCAGCACCTTTTTGTGAAATATTGCAGAAATACCCTGAGTAATTGTTCCGCTGTTATCCGTTCCAATCGACTGGAACAGTTCATATAAGTCTTCATAGGGAAGTTGCCACTGCTGTTCCATATGCTCAATATGTGCTGGGAAGATACTGTGCTGATCAGGAAACAGGTAACTGTGGCGATAGAGCTCAAGCACTTGGGTATAGCTGTCAGGTAGTTCTTTTAACCCCTGAATCGGGTTAGTCGTGGCCGTTATGGCATCGATCTTTGCTTCCTTGAGCGCTGCAGGCAAAACACTTGGATCTATGGACGCATCCACCGCAAGGATCAGGTATGGGCGATGTTGCAGGCAAATATAACCTTGTCTGCCAAACACACTATACGCGATGGCTTCCATGCTATGGGCGCTACTGGCTCCGGGCTGGTTCATGCAAACTTCTTCCCGCAGCAGGGCTAGGCGATAATTACGCCATAACGCATAATGTTGTTCCTCAATCTGAAGAATCCATGCGTCATCACATAACGCACCTTGCATAAACATTCTTAATTCTTTACGATCGGTTTCTTGGGCGAGACGGGATAGACGCTGCATATTATGCGTAAGTGCCTGCCGTGTCCGGATCTCTTGCCATACATGCTCCAGGGAATGTTGCAGATCCTCTCGCTTCAAAGGTTTGAGCAAGTAGCCCTTTGCCCCAAGCCCGATCGCTTTTTGGGCATATGTAAAATCACTGTAACCGCTGATAATGAGGTATTCCACATCCATGTATTCCTCTTTGGTTTGAGTCATGAGTGCCAACCCATCCATATCCGGCATCATAATATCGGTAATAACGATGTGAATGCAATGTTGCCGCAATAGGGACAGCGCCTCAATCCCGCTGGCGGCACAGTATATGTTGTTCAGCTCCAGAGGAAATTGATGCAGCATGGCCTGCAGGCCGTCACGAATGTGTTTTTGATCGTCCACAATCAGGATATTAAGCATGCTCTACCACCCTCCAAGATTTACATTTTCCCAAGGCAAACGTATCGTTACGCAGGTATATGCACCTTGCACACTATCAATCCAAAGACCGCAATTCTTGCCATAATGAAGCTGCAATCGCTTATTCACGTTTTCCAAACCAAGTCCGCTCCTGCTAGTAACCATCGGTGTATCCGATTCGCTCCGCAGTACTGCCTGAAGACGGTGTAACATTTCAGGCTCTAGCCCCTTTCCGTCATCTATTATGTTAATGAAAAGCAGACTGTCATTCTCCACAGAAAAGGTAATCTCTATAGTTACCCTGCCGCCTGAAGGTGCCCCGTGATGAACTACATTTTCAACGATGGGCTGCATACACATCTTGGGAATGGCGTAGCGAAGTATCTCCTGAGGAAGATCCGCCGTCATAACGATACTGCCGCCTTCCATAAAGTTGATAAATTCAATATAACTTTGGATATTGGCAAGCTCCTCACGAAAAGCAACGGTATCGCTACGCCACTGCATGCTGTAACGAAGCTGGGAGCCCAATGACACCAATGAATTGGCTATAGCAGGCTGTCTCTGTACCTCTGCCACCATACGGATCGATTCCAGGGCGTTATATAAAAAATGAGAATTAATCTGCGAATGCAAGGAGTGCAACTGTGCGTTTTTGGCAATTAACTGTTTATCCACGACTTGTGTCATTAGACGTTTGACCTCATGTAACATTTTATTGTAATTCACTGCCACCTCATCGATTTCATCCCCTCTTTCGTTCTCATCAAGGCCTGTATCAATCATTGAATCCAGCTCGCCTTTCCGTACCTGACGCATGGATTCCAGTACGCTGTCCAACCGTCGGAAAATACGCCGCGTCGTTTGGGATACGAGTAGCATAATCAGCAGCAATACACATAATGTAATCGTTACCACAAATACATACCAACTGCGAGGCCCCTTCATCAAAGCCTGATGGGAAGCAATATCAACCACATAAGTGTTCAACGGAGCGATGTATCGATACAATGCATAGAAGCTCTGATCTCCCACCTTAACCTGGAGCGGGTTTTCCTGCGGCAATATATCCAGCTGGCGATGAATACTGCCAAGGATCTCCTCCATCCCCTGCCCGTACTTCTCAGAAAACTCATGCTGGGGATTGTAAACATACTGGGGAGGATCACTTGCGTTCATCAACACCGAAAAGAAGTCCCCCTTGCTCTCTTGGAGCAGGTCGCTGAAAAACATGCTGTGCGGGACTCGCACTTCCATAATACTAGGGCGTTTTTGCTCCTGCCCTTGAAGGCGAACCAGACGATAGTAGGATAAAGTGTCTTCACCATCCCTAAAAGAAAATAAACGGTAAGCCGCACCACCTTCGTCCCGAAGCTTTACCCAGTAATCCTGCGGCCAAAATTTCTTATAATGATAGATTTCAGGCCAGATTTCATACAAGTTTGGGTTATCAACGTAAAAGCTAAGCTCACTGATCATCGCATTGCTTTGAATGATATTAAGCATTTGCTCAAACTGGTTCTGCTTAAACTTCACCAGACGCAGTCCATCCACAAGCATATTGGAATGAATAAAATCCACAAATGACTTTTGAGTAAGGGCTGTATTGGAAGCGTTCTCAATCATATCCATTCTTCTGCGCAATTGTTCATTCAGCCATGAAACGTGGCTGTTGCCCGTTGCCATAGCGTCCTTATATAGCTGGGTTTCTTGCATGCGGATATACACGAAGGATATCAAAATAACAGGTATGGCAATCATCAGGCTAAATGCCAGAAACAGCTTTTGGGATATACGGGCATTGCGATAAATCTTCCTCAATCTCGTTAGTAGGTATTTCATTCTGATGTATTCACCACCTTCTTTATACCATATATTACTAGTTAGGTGATCGTTAACAATGTAGTAGGAATGGTTATCTGGCTATCTTGGCTTTCCGCAGTTCCAGTTCAGATTGGCGATATTCCATCACCTGGTTAAAGCCGTAGTTCACACGACGTATCAGAAAATTCTCAAAAATCTTGTCAAAGGCAGCTTCATCCTTCGCTGTAATCAGTTCTGGCAGCACTTCTTCCCAATTCTGAGAAATACGTGACCAGGCTAACGCTATATCGGAATCCCCTATAGGATCTAGTCCCTTATAGATGCCGCTGTCCAGATCGGCCTGTTGGTTGGCGAACTCCTCCATTTGCTTAATGGATGGGGCATTCTCTGGTCTCCACTTGTTAACGAAAGCAGGGTTTCGCAGCATCCAGTAGGTATCCATAATGCCATATTCCTTTTCCAGCCGCTGCCTATCCGTGTCATGCAACTGAACCATTGCCGCCGTCAACTGCGGTTTGCCGTTCTTAATCTCCCAGGTTTCACCTTCTTTGCCTAAAAATAAATCCCTTTGGCCTTCTTCACTGGCCAGATAGGTCAAAAATCGAATGGCCCGTTCAGGGTTTTCCGTGGATTTGCTAATCATCGTAACCATCCAGCCATCCATGCTGCCGGGAAACAGTTTGGCGGATTCCCCCCTGCTACTCCGGGGTCCATCTACAGCAATATAGTATGAACTCTGATTCGTAAGGACTTCCAATTTCGAATTGAGGTCCGATATGTCTGTCCATTCCCGAATCATCATAAAATATTGGGCATGGTTGGTTTTTTCCTGCACCTGCGCACTGGAGTCGACCAGAAAATCAACATTAATCAGGCCCTGCTCGTAAGCGGTACGAAATGTTTTCAGCCACTCCATATAATCGGGATCTGTCATTCGGTCGTATACTTTACCGTTCTGTTCATGGGGGATCGCAAGCAGATTTTGCAAGTATTCGGTCAACCCATAGGATGCATTCCCCTGTGCCCAAAACGGACTGATCAGCTGACCTTTATAAACAGAATATTGATTCTTCAGCAATTGCAATGCATTTAGAAAACCTTTCGGTGTGGTAAGGTCCGGTTTGCCCATCGACTCATACAGATCTTTACGTACGAGAAAGGTTTGGTTCGCTCCCGTCAAGCTGGTTGAACGCATCTGTTCGGGACTGTACGCATCATTGGGGATGACATAGGTATGGCCGTCTTCCTGCCGATACCATTGCAGAGCATCATCACCTGCTACCTTGTAAAAGTAAGGATCATACTTGTTGGCTAGCTCATCCAGGGCATAGATGAGATTACTCTCCCGAAGTTTGTTAACCGCACTCTCCCAGGAGCCGATGGTTATCAGATCCGGCAGACTACCGGTCGTCAACATCCGTGATAACATCTCGCTTGGTTCACCAGTTGATACTTCAAATTCGATATTGACCCCTGTTTTTTGGGTGACATATTTGGAAGTCAGGCTCTCACCCCAAGTTTGCCCGTACCATTCAGCTCCAACGAACCACGTTAGAT
Organism: Paenibacillus sp. AGC31; assembly: GCF_057334655.1. Lineage (NCBI taxonomy): Bacteria > Bacillati > Bacillota > Bacilli > Caryophanales > Paenibacillaceae > Paenibacillus > Paenibacillus sp. AGC31. Next base: position 160,662 of record NZ_JBHFJH010000030.1, on the reverse strand, counting down.
TCACGGGGGTGGTATCCAGCTTCCATGACGGTTCTTCCAGATTCAGATTAAGGCTCTGTATCTGCTCCGTGAAGTCAACCTTTGTCGAAGCACGCCTATCTTCCGATTGCTCTGACTCAGAACAAGCAGTCAAGCCTGACATCAGACACATCATCAATAAGGCTATAATAAAAGGACTTCGAAACATGAACACCTAAGTGCCTCCTTCCTATACTGGCGATCTCCAATCCCCATCTGCATCAGCATTCATACTAGTGGTGGTACAACCGATTTTACTACCCTTGGATTAAAATGGAAATGGTTTAATGGTCGATTCGCAGATGATCCGCAACATTCCCCCTAACGAAACATAACTTGTAATAAATCAATGGAAGGGAGACCAATTCGTGTATTTAATCTGGATACTTATTGTCGGTGGGCTAATTGGCTGGTTAAGCGGAAATCTGATTGGACGGGACGTGCCGGGAGGCGTACTCGGCAATATCATTGCTGGCTTTGTTGGATCGTGGTTAGGGTATGAACTGTTGGGACCGAGGGGGCCGGTGGTGGGTGGATTTCATATCATACCCGCGATCGTCGGGTCGATCATTGCTCTCTTGATTTTCTATGCTCTGGCGCGCGGTGGAGCGTTCCGAAGACGTTAAAAGGCGGAGACGACAAGTTTTTAACCAATTGATTGGGTATTGAAGTAAAGCTTCTTTCGCCACCGTTGCATCATCTTCTTCATAAAGTGTAGTTTCCACCCGGTAGTCGAATAAAGCCGCCGATCCTGTTGATCGGCGGCCTCCTTTGGTTTTATGGAAATTAGAATCCACCTCTAGAATGAATGATTTGTCCGGTGATCCATTGAGAATCGTCGCTTGCCAGAAAAGCAATCAGACGGGACACATCTTCAGGAAGACCGATACGGCCCATTGGAAATCCCGGTAGCAAAGCTTTTTTCACTTCTTCCGACATCCAACCCGTATCGGTAGGCCCGGGATCAACCGCATTCACAGTAATGTGAAACGGAGCCAGTTCAGCAGATAGACATTCGGTAAAGGTGGAGACAGCGCCTTTTGTTGCGGCATAAGCGAGATTGCCAGGCATCGGCCCCTTACCTTGACCAGACGTGAGGTTGATGATCCGGCCGCCGCAAAGGACCTGACGGCCGGCCAGTTCAACCTCCAGCATACGCGCAAATTCGGCCGATAGCATGAACGTACCTCGAATGTTCATGGCGCAGTGCGCATCGATCAATGATGCATTTAATTGACGGAAATCAGCTGCTACACTGTAGGTAGCGTTGTTGACGAGAATGGTCGGCAGCCCGAGAGCCGATCGGCATGCATCAAGCAGTTGCGCTGGAGAATTGGGATCGGTAAGATCGACCTCCATATGCGCTGCCTTAACGCCATAGGAGCGAAGTTCTTCGGCAAAGAGATCCGGCCAGTTTTTGTCGGCATCCCCCGGATTCTCTGTTTTATCGTAATCGTACAGATGGGTATAGAACACATTAGCGCCTTCTTGTGCCAACGTGCGGCAGACAGCGGTTCCAATACCTCCGGGGCGGCTTGTGCCTGTCACAATAGCGGTTTTTCCGTATAGTTTGGTCATTTTATTACCTCCGTTTAATAAGGGAGGGAGAAAACCATTTTTCATTGGAGATGGAATTATCCTAGGTATAACAAAAAGCGGATACATCAAGTATCCGCGCCCGGGTTTGATTCAAACGGTTCCTCGCGTCCCTTGAATGATTGCGGATCGGCATCACAAACCAGGCGTGTGGTTATAACCAAAACACCAAGTCGAGCGATCCAGTTTAGATAACCATTACAAGGAAGTCCACATTGTCCGGCGAGTCCCCTTTCCTACATCTCCACTTTAAATATTACGAGTCAGACTCAATTACTGTCAAGACAAATACATGGGATTACATTTCCAGTGAAAATGGTTGGGTGGTCAAGCATCCTGCTAACCTGCAGACTGTTCACTTTTTTGAATGTAACTTTATATTCGATTTTTACAACTTCAATTCATATCGTATATCAGGTAAATTCTCTTCATTTTCTTGTCCTCTACCAGTAATTTCAAATCCATTATTCTCATAAAATCTTTGGGCATTTTTATTCACTTCAAATGTATATAAAGTTAATTTTCCATTTGCTTGTGCTTTTGCTTTATTAAGCAAGGTTCGCCCTATTCCATTCCCTTGATAATCAATATGAATATAAAGTTGGCTTATCTCAGTTTCACTATAGGCAATCATTCCAACTACTTTTTCATCAATTAACGCTAAATCTATTTGATACTGTTTAGATAGTATATGATTTAAAAAATATAGATGGTTTTCGAAGCTATGGGTTTCAGCCTGACCAATTGCCCGTTCCTTACTATCTCTCCACATTTTCACTGTATGTTCAGCATACTTGGGATTATAGTTAGATACTTTAATTTCAAATTTGTTCATTAATATACCGCCTTAAATAGAAAGATTTTCAAACGATGCAGTAATGACTTGAAAAATATCTTCTTGATCCAAGATTTCCGTTCCATTGTAAGTAATAATTCCTGATGAGAAATCAATGTCATCAGTGTTCTATGGCCACCAGTTACCTCTGCCTGCCAGTCTATTATATGCGTTCATTAATTCTGATCAGTAATTTCTTTAAGATTTGCTTCTCCTCGTCATTAAGGGCTTGAACGATTTCATCCTCCACTTTTTGAAATGAGTTATTGAAGTCTTCAATCAAGTCAACCGCTTTTGGTAATACATAAATATTTTTTTGCCGTTCATTATTAGCCGGGATTTTACGTTCGATGAAACCTTTTTGCTCTAGACCTTGAAGCATGCTTGTAACGCTTGCCCCACGCAGGTGAAACCGATCTGCAAGATCCTTTTGAATAATATGATTATCTTGATTCTCATAAATATAATCGATTACTTTTCCTTGTTGAGAACTTAATCCTAGCTCTTTTATACTCTCATCCGCTCTTTTCTTTAACTTAAGACCGATAATTTGAAACAAATCCATATAAGGTGTATCTTCTCGGGAATGCATGACCGTCCATCGTCCCCTCTGTAATTGTTAGGAATCTAATTGTAAGTAGCTAAAATATACAGTGATCCCAGTAGGCTTGTCAAACAAAAGTTAGACTATTGACTGTTAGGTATCTAACAGTTATACTCCGAAGTGTTGAAACACAAACACATTAGGAGGAGTTATGATGGAGAAATTAAATCAGAATGCTGGGTCAGAAGGAATTACGGCGATTACAAATGTACGAATCTTTGATGGATATCAAATTATTGTTCCCAGACATATTGTCATTAAAGGGGTATCCATTATTTCAGTGGGCGGAGACATCCCAAGCGATGCAACAATTATCGATGGAGAAAATGCGACATTAATGCCTGGTCTGATTGATGCACATGTCCATACCTCCATTGGTGGATTACGAGATGCCTTAAAATTCGGTGTTACAACAGAACTCGAAATGAACGGCGATTTTACGAAAAGAGGGCGCGAAATTCAGCTAAAAAATGTGGATGACATAGCAGACGTCCGATCTGCTGGGACAGCGATTACCGCTCCTGGTGGGCACCCAGATGAATTACTGCCTGATGGAGATGAAATACCTGAATTCGTATTAAAGGAACTAGAGAAGTTATCGGAGGAAGACCGGGAAGCAATGTTAGCCGCCTACGCTCACGATCACGACGAAATACCTCAAGTGACGACGGTTGATGAAGCGATCAAACATGTGCATACCCAGGTGGAGAATGGATCTGACTATATTAAGATCATGATTGAAGAGGGAACGGTTATGGGTGCACCTGGCCTGCCTGTTCTAAGTGATGAGATTCTAAAAACAGCCGTTACTGAAGCCCACAAGTTCGATAAGTTGGTCATTGCCCACGTTTTGACGGCTCTTTCATCGAAAGCTGCCATCGATTTTGGAGTCGACGGTTTGGGCCACTTGTTTATCGACAGACCCGAGTACACGTCCGAATTGGTTAAATCCATAGCTGATTCTGGAGCTTTTGTTACACCGTGCTTGGTGTTGAATTCATCAATTATAGGTAATCCGGCATCAGAATTGGCTAATGATCCACGAGTTCATTCCAAATTAAGTCCGGATTGGATCGATATCTTGAACTCAAGCTTCAATACGTTCCCACAAGGCAATATGGAGAACAGCTTTAAAAATGTGATGGATCTTCACCGTGCCGGAGTTGATATTCTTGTAGGGACGGATGTCGCACCGGTTCCTGTTCCGAACCTTGGTGGCCTTGCTCATGGGGCTAGTGTTCACCACGAAATGCAGTTGCTGGTGAAGGCTGGGTTCACTCCGATCGAAGCTCTTCAGTCGGCTACTTCCAAACCGGCCCGTTGCTTTGGTCTACATGATCGTGGCCGGATTACCGAAGGTGCACGTGCTGATCTTATTCTCATAAACGGTGATCCGATCACTAATATTTCAGATACCTTGTCAATCAAATCCGTGTGGTTCAATGGTTCGCAAAAACTAGGCTAAAACTAGTAGTTTATATTTCCTAATTGTAAAATCACTAAGAAGAGGGAGTGCAAAAATGCAGTCCCTCTTCTACTTTAATCTAATTATGCTTTTGGAATTGCCCCTATTTGTTGAAGCAAGCCAAGCATATCGGGTTGACCATACTCTTCAATAATTTGGCCATTGGAGATCCGATAAAAATTCATTGCATTTACTTCGATTTTTTTGCTCGTTGGTGGAAACCCGAGAAACTCTCCGTCTTGTGTGCCCTTCATGACAAAATGAGCTGCTATTAGATCCTCTTCTGCTACTAGCTCCTTAACAGTCCACTGTATATCGGAAAAACCAGATCTCATCATATGAATTATGGAGAGATAACCACTGGGACCATTCATTGGTTCTTTTTGCATAGGTACATAAAAAACAGCATCTGGAGCAATCAATTCTTCAGCAAGCTCTTTGCTTGCCGTATTAATGAAGTTCGTGAATCGATGCATCAATTGTTTGTTTTCTGTAATCGTCATATTTAAACCCCTTTCTATTTTCGTGAGCATATGCCTTCACTTAAATTTTATCTCTACTTTAGATACTTGGTAAGTAGGCACCTTAATGTTGCATAGGAACCTTGTTGTAACTATTATTTTATCTTTAGGTTGCAGAGCCAATAAACTGATCTCTAAATGCTGTCTCCAAGAATTCAAGAACGTTAACATATGATTCAAAAAATAGTCACTCAGTTGTATCCATAAACTATTTTGCGAACTCCCTCCTCCTTTCATTCATTTTCATTTGATTTTTCATAGACAGAATTATAATATAAGCAATGTATTGTTTTGAAAGTAGGCGCCTTTTTGTTATATAGGAACCTAATAGTAACTATTGGAGGCGATAATACAGTGATTTCAAAAAAAGAGTTACCGTTGTGTCCCGTCGCAACGACAGTTGGATTGATAGGTAACAAGTGGAAGTTATTGGTTATGAGGGATCTTTTGAAGGGAACTCATCGATTCGGAGAACTTCGTAAAAGTATCCCGGAGATCAGCCAAAAGGTTCTCACTGAAAATTTACGTTCAATGGAAGAGGATGGAATTGTCATTCGTACTGTTTTTGCAGAAGTCCCTCCGAGAGTCGAATACAGCTTAAGTGATTTAGGAAATTCACTGAAGCCAATTATATTCTCTATGGAAACATGGGGACTCGGGTACCAGAAACTCAATGATGAACTTCCAAACGATATTGATCAGAGTGAATGATGTCAAATTGTTACTCCACGGTCATTTCAAAATAGAATAAATTCCTCTACATCTTCAAGTTAAGTCAATGGAGGACTCATGCGTCCTCCATTAATTCGTATGAGAGAGTTGATCTTCGAACACCAGTTTCTGCAATATTTCTATTGCATGAAGAAAAAACGGACAAGATCCTCATTAAATAATTGGCTATTTAAAATCAAAATGGATATGCATTGTTTTTGGATACATGAATAATTTCAGATGGAAACCTTGCCTTAAAATATTTTTCGACTTTCAGATGAATGTTTTTCTCGTACCATCTGTCCCAGCCGTTCGCCTCAAATAATTGTGGCATCCCTAACCGCTTAGATCTCATCCCCATTTGACCATCACCAATCAATAGCGTATCAATCCAAATTCGATCAGTTATGCCTTGTAACATGTTAGCGAAATTAGGTGAAAAAGGTAGCACAGGGGAGATAGATATTTGTGTATGTATCCCTGCATCATTTATCTTTTTCAAGGCTTTAACTCGTAAATCTATTCCAGGAGCATAGGGCGAAAAAATTCGTTTCACGTCTTCGCGATCTGTCTCGATTGTCATTGAAACCATAATTCGACATTTTCCTTTTAATTTCAGAAGTATATCAAGGTCTCTGGCAACCAGCGGGCTTCTAGTTTGAATTTGAAGTGAATCTGGTGGGTTTTTATCCATTTCTTCCAATAGGCTTCTTGTAATGTTTGCCCTCTGCTCTACAGGTTGATAAGGATCTGTGGCTGATGACATGAATATACTTATGGGTTTATTTTTACGTCTTAGAAGAGAGACTTCCTTTAGATAGTTTTCTGCTGCATTTTTCTTGACATCCACCCACGATCCCCAAGGAATATCCTTAAACTTTTGAATAGGCATTTCTCTGACATAACAGTATTCGCAAGCAAATGCACAACCCGTATAGGGATTTAGTGAATGAGTAAAACCAATATCTAGATAACCTTTTACTTCACTTAATATTTTCTTAGACACAATGTCTTTGATTTCAATTGGCATGACGCTACCATCCCCTCAATTACTTTTACGCCCACTTCTCCTCTTGCGTTTTATCTTAAAATTTCTCATGCTACTTGAAATGATGACTTGATAATTACGTCCCGCTAGCGAACCCGAAAATTGGGCATCCTGCTGATTTCTCGATTGTCTTAAACCTTCTGCTATTCCTCCTCCTTCGCGGCTTTTCTTTTGAATGTCCTTACCGAATAAAGGGGCAGATATATAATAATGAGTTTTTTTATCTTTGACATCCAAACATAGTTTACTCTGCCTTTTTATTTATCTTTTTCGTGATTCCCAGTTTGCCGAAAGATCTGCTCGTATTGGTTGCCGCATCCATGAGTTAGATTCTTATTTTCTATGTTCATGTGGGCAATTCAGTAATATCAACGTTCATATGTTCGGTAAGCATTAAGGTTACATCCACTTTCACTTTGCTCCATAATAATGTCATTTTATGAATGTAACCTCTCACCGAATAATCTACCGTTAAACTCAGCTCAGATCTCACTTCATCTATGATTTTAATATGATGTTCCTTTAGCCTTTGTTTTGATTTGTACATCTCTAAAGCAATTTTCTTTTGAGTACCGTCCAAGTAGTCAACATACACAGATTTCATTTTGAAGTTTGAAGCGTATATTTTATGTTTATCTACCTCCAGAGCACCTAAAAGATAAGGGAGCTCTACCACCCTCTTCACGAGTGAAAGTTCCTCGAAAGTCTGTCGCACTTTACACGCCTCCTTCTTCAAGTTTTACAGCGACCAATTGATCAAAATCGACCCATTCAAATCCATTCTCCATTTCAATTTTGATTTTCTTTCCAAAGGTACTGACTGAAGTGACGATCCCGTGTATATCCCGATTGCCTGACTCAGTAAATATTTCAAAGGTGGCTTGCAATGTATAATTGAGCGACATATCTATATTTTGTGTAATAATCTCCCACTCATCTTCATGGATCAGCGGTTTCGTTAGATAATGAACTTGAGTACGATGCTGTATAATTCGTTCTTTATGTTGAGGAAGCATCATGCGGCTCGATTCCCATAATCCATTGGCCTCCAGTTTTTTGCTCATTTATAATGCCCCCCAATTTTAGATGCTCGATCGATCGCTTGACCCGCAGCCGTAATGGAGCTTGCTCGTAGAATGGCAATGTCGCCAAATCGATCCTTAATATCGTCCATCACCTGATCAATGGCCCGTTTCTGCTCTTGATCATCAAAAAAAGATAGTTGATATGTATCCGCGTTGGATAATTGAGACAGGGATACGCCTACACGGCGCACAGGTTGCCCATCCCAGTGTTGATGAAATATGCGTTTGGCTATCTTGCATACATCAACGGTTATGTTTGTAGGATCAGACAGTTTCACCTGCCTGTGAAAACCAGTGGGGTGGTCAAAATCCGCTCCAGACACACTCACAGATACTACACTACTTATCAGTCCCTTTTTGCGGGCTCTTCTGCATACTTCTGTGCAGATATCGAGAATAACCACTTCGATCTCCCAAGCCTCTGTGAAATCTCTAGGTAGGGTCATTCCGTTTCCAATATCTTTTTGTGTACTGTGCGTGTTGACGGTTACCGGCGAATTGTCGAGTCCATTTGCGACTCGCCAAATGACTTCTCCATTAACACCCCACTTACTTCTTAATTTGGAAAGAGGCGTATTCGCCAGGTCTCTAATGGTTCGGATGCCCATCTTCCACAGATGTTTTTCCATTCTGGAGCCGATCCCCCACATATCGCGGATGGGCCTATCTCCAATATGGAGGTGTAACTCCTCTTTTTTTAAGTGGAAAATGCCCCCCTCTGCTTTTTTAGCGATCATATCGCAGCATAATTTACTGATGATTTTGTTTTCACCAATGCCAGCTCTCGCGTAAACGCCTGTTTCATTATAGATTTTGTCTTGAATTTGCTTGGCCAAATCAACTGGATCATTACCGAATAGATGCATAGACCCTGTAAAATCAGCGAATAATTCGTCTATACTGTACGGTTCGACCAGATCGGTGAACTCTTCAATAATGGACATGATTTGAGTGGATACTTCGATATATTCTTGCATGTGTGGTCTCACAATGATCAGTTCAGGGCACTTCTGAAGAGACTGCCAGAGTGGTTCCGCGGTAGACACACCCTTCGCCTTGGCTAGTGGACAAGCGGCAAGGATAATTCCAGAGCGTCTTGCGGGGTCTCCCGCAACAGCTAATGGTCTATTTTTGTATTGAGGCATTTTTGCCTTTTCGACTGAAGCATAAAACGACTGCATATCAATGAGCATAATGGTTCGTTGCTTAGTCAACACTGTAATCACTCCTGTACTTTTAAGAACGTATGTTTGTATATATTATAGACCGAACACATGTTCTTTATGCAAGAGGTAAATATTTATATTTAGCTTTTGAAAACCCTTGGACACCATAATGAACTGTAGACTGGATATTGTCAGCCACTGTAGCCATCAAAATAATTAATTCTTAGTTTTATTATTGATGCACAAAAAACCAAGTACTTGTCTCACAAAGTGATAAGTACTTGGTCTATTTGATAGAATTTAAAGATTGGATCATCTTTCGTTCGAGTGCAAATTATATTTCCAAATCCAATCTTTCCCCGTTGGATTCAATCACCTTTTTATACCAGTGGAAACTGTCCTTTTTACTTCTTTTCAGGGTACCACTGCCCTCGTTATCCTTATCTACATAAATGAATCCGTAGCGTTTCTCCATTTCGCCAGTTGAGGCACTAACGATGTCGATGCAACCCCAAGCCGTGTAGCCGATAAGATTAACGCCATCGAGGATAGCTTCTCTCATTTGTTCGATATGATCTCGCAGGAAATTGATCCTGTACGTATCATGGATAGAGCCATCCTCTTCGATGACATCAACCGCTCCCAGACCATTTTCAACGATCATTACAGGGATTCTATACCGATCGTACACATGATTGAGTACGTAACGAAGTCCAACTGGATCGATTTGCCATCCCCAATCATTTGCCTTCAAATATGGATTTTTGAATCCACCAAAGACATTCCCCTGGGTCTCATCACCCTCTGGGCGGGTACCCACTACATGAGATTTGTAGTAGCTGAAGCTATAAAAATCAACACAGCCTTGTTTTAGCACTTCTACGTCTTCTTCTGCCATCTCAATCTGAATATTGTTCTCATTAAAATATCTCTTGGCAAAGTCAGGGTATTCCCCTCTAACTTGCACGTCACTGCTCAGCATATTGTTAATCTGATCCATTCTCAGAGCCTTCAACATATCTTCCGGTTTACATGTACTTCCGTAACCATGACTATAATTAATCATGCAACCGATTTGGAACGCCGGATTAATCTCATGAGCAAGCTTGACAGCTTTTGCACTTGCTATAAATTGATGATGTAAAGCCTGGAATCTTAATTGCGTACTATCCACAACCGTATTGTTAAATACACCACTATCATCAACTAATAATGCCCCTGCTATATATGCACCTGCTGGAACAATTAAACTATTGATCTCATTAAATGTAATCCAGTACTTCACGACATCCTTGTAACGGGTGAAAATGGTCTCACAATACCGTACGTAGCAGTCGATCATCTCTCTGGAAGCCCAAGCATTGAACTTCTCAGTTAGCGCAAACGGAGCTTCGTAATGTGAGATCGTAACGATGGGTTCAATATTATACTTTTTCAGTTCACTGAACACCTTGTCGTAAAATTGAAGTCCTGCTTCATTTGGCGTTATATCGTCCCCGTTGGGGAATATTCTGGACCAAGCAATGGACATTCTGAAGCATCGAAAGCCCATCTCTGCAAACAGACGGATATCTTCTTTGTAATGATGGTAAAAGTCTACTGCCTCATGGGAAGGATAGTTTACGCCCTCCTCAATGTGTTTAGTGATCCGTCTTGGAATAGTATGCGTTCCACCCGTCATCATATCTGCTGTACTTGCCTTTTTACCATCAATGTTCCAGGCACCCTCGTATTGATTCGCCGCTGTTGCGCCGCCCCACATAAAAGAGTCCGGGAATACGGTTGTGTTCTTCATTGGAATTCCTCCTTGTATTCTTATATGATCTTCATTAGTTTTTCACCGATCATAATCGATGGTTTGTCTATACCAATTACATCTGTAAAGTCATCTGAATTCGTAACAATAATAGGTGTAGTCAGATCATAACCTTTGGCGGCTATTGCATCTGTATCGAATTCGATAAGTAAATCCCCAGCTTTTACTTCATCACCTTCTTGTACATGCACCTTGAAATGTTCACCTTTCAGCTTCACCGTGTTCATGCCGATATGAACGAGGAGTTCAGCCCCATTATTCGAGCTAATACCGATTGCGTGGAAGGTAGGGAATACCGCGGATATGACACCATCGGCTGGTGAAACAAGCTTTCCAACTGTAGGTTCAATGGCGATCCCTTTTCCCATAGCTCCAGTTGCAAAAGCTTCGTCCTTTATTGTTGATAACTCTAGAACTCGACCAGTCATTGGTGCTATGAGCACATGTTCAGAAACACTAACAACAGGCACACGGTTTGTTGAAGATGAATTGGCTGGTGTTTGTTGATCCTCTCCATCCTCAGGCACATCTTCAAATCCTAAAATAAGCGTCATCAAGAAGGTAACAACAAAGCCAATGACCAGACCAATTGCTGCATGGATTAGGTTCCATGGATTATCTGTGATAAATGCTGGCAACGTAGCCAAGCCGGCAATGCCTAGAGCAGATCGAGCTACTCCGAACAAGCCAACGTATATTCCGCCTACAATACCACCAATGACAACAGCGATCAGCGGTTTTTTCAACCGTAGATTTACACCAAACAATGCAGGTTCGCTAATTCCTAACAGCGCAGTTACGCTAGTAGAGTATGCAACTTGTTTAAACGCCTTATTTTTGGTTCTTAATGCGACCGCGAGCGCAGCTGCACCTTGAGCAATATTGTGTACGAGCATACCTGGGCCAACAATGCCATCAGTTTTTGTCTGCGCATAAGCAGTGAGGACAACGGGTCCCAAACTATAGTGCATCCCCGTCAGAATCAGGAATGGGAATGCTCCGCCGATAATACCAGACACTAACCATCCTGCGTGTGTATTGACATAGGATACAGCAGAAGCAAGATAGTTACCGGCAATTGCACCCAATGGTCCTAGAATAATTAATGTTAGAGGCGCCATAACAAGGATTACAACTAAAGGTTTCAAAATGGATTTGATCACGGAAGGAGAATACTTTTCAGCAAATCGTTCCACATATGACAGGATCCATACAGCTAGAATAATTGGAATAACGGAAGAAGAATACGTTGCTTGTGTAACAGGCAGACCGAAGAACGTAACAGGCTCACCCGCAGACATCAACGCCGAAAAGCTAGGATGTAACAAGATACCCGCAATGGTTAACGCAAAACCCACATTAGCTTTAAGTTTAACAGCAGCACTCCAGGCGAGCAGCATTGGCAAGAAGTAATAAGCCGCATCCCCGACGAAAGTCATAATCGTATTAAATTGACCGTCAAGGTCAACGAGATCAAAGGTTTTCAAAATAAGAAGAACTGCCTTAATCATGGCGCAACCAATCATCGCCGGTAGGATAGGTGTAAAGATTCCGGAAATCGTGTCCAGAACAGTGGAGACTTTTCCTTTTTTCACAGTTGGAGTATCATTCTTGCTTGTAAAGTTCCCTAGTTGCGCAAGGGCTTTATAGACGTTGTTGACCTCATTACCAATAATGACCTGATACTGACCTCCACTACTGGCAACGCCCACAACTCCTTGTACGTTTTTCAGTGCTTCGTTGTTTGCAATCGACTCGTCTTTCAAATTAAAGCGCAACCTGGTAGCACAGTGTGTAACACTTTCAATGTTTTTTTCACCACCAACAAGTTTTAGAATGTCGGTAGCCGTTTGTTCATGTTTCATTTTTGTTCCCCCTTCAATGTATTATTCTACAAAAAAAGACCTAGAGTTCTATCGAATATAGATATGCTCTATACACGATGGAACTCTAGGTCTTGCCTGCATCACCAGTAACAATCCTAGTATAGTCATTATGGAGCGATGATGGGTCAATCCCTTTCTTCATCAGTCACCCTTTTGATATGAACAGTTAAATACACCAATTCGTCTTCGGTTAATTCTTTCCCATAGTCTACCCGAATCAACTGCGCAATTCTTAGACTACATTGGTACTCTAGCTTATATTTTTCTTTAATAATATTGAGGAAATCGTTATCATTACTTTTCATCACCGTATTGTTAAACAGACGATAGGCAAAAAACTTTAGATGCGTGATCAGTCTAGAGTAGTGAAGGGAGCTTTCGTTAAAGTGAATTTTGAACTGATAACGAATAATATTTAAAACCTTTTGAATCAATTGTGTCATCTTCATGGTATCTTCCATTTCAGATCCGAGCTCTGCATTGACAATATGAAGCGCAATAAATCCAGCCTCATCTTCAGGCAACGTAATGTTGAATTCTTGATTAATCATATCCAAAGCCTTCAAAGCCACTCGATACTCATTGGCGTAGAATGCTTTAATTTCAGACAATAACGCATTGTTGAAGTTCATTCCCTGTTTATAGCGTGATACGGCGAAGTTAATATGGTCTGTTAGCGTCAAATATATATTTTCATTCAGCTCTTTATCCAAGGACTGCTTGGCATATTGAATAATACTATCGGACACACGGATGTACTCCATCGGAATCTGCGCGAGCAGGGCATATAATTTGCCAGTTACATTTTTGGACTTCAGGAAAAATTCTTTCTCAATCTTCTCTGTGTCCACATCGTCTCCTTTTTTCTTCTGAAAACCAATGCCACTTCCTAGAAGCATCATCTCCTGGCGTCTTTCATTTACAGCGCAGACGACATTATTATTAATAATTCGCGTGATTTTCATACGAATCTCCTTTTAAAATGAAACGTTAACAGAATTTAGCAAATAAAAAAGACCATTAATAGTGCACCCATGGTATTAAACTCTACATGTTTGCATATTAATCGGTCTTGCCTGCTGATCAGTAACAATCCTGATTATATTCATTATTTACTTGTACGATTATCTTAGTGGAAGGCGTTAGATTTGTCAATATGGTCATTTGAAGTACTGATGGGGCATTTGCCTGAATAAAACAAGAGGATATCTCCCCTATCCTAGCTTACTTAATTAACTTATTTACAGTGATCATCAGTTCATCCAAAACTTTGTGATCGCCTTCTGAAATGCGTTCAATGACACAGCTTTTCATATGATGTTCCAAAAGCTGCTTTCCTACGCCATTCAATGCGGATTGAATGGAGGCAATTTGGTGCAACACGTCATCACAATACGTATCCTTCTCAATCATTCCTTTTACTCCACGCACTTGCCCTTCAATCCGATTCAACCGGCTAATTAATTTTCGCTTTGTACTCTCCGAATGATGGCTTTTCCGCTCGTTTGAAGATGTATGGTCACATGAGGCGGCCTCAAGTATCGTATCATCCATGTAGATCAACTCCTTTATTAACACATTACCATCCCCCCCTACCCTATGTAAAGGGAGCAAGAAGTATCATGGTACGTGCTAAGAGAACGGCTTGTCATCAACCAAGATTGAATCGGTTGGGCAACCATCTACTGCATCTTGTAAGCATATTATACCCTCCACTCCTACAAAGATATATCAGTCAAAGGTATATTTTTATTAAGAATAACCCCGGTCAAAAGTTGACCGGGGTCGTAAGAGTTACTTAACTAACTCACTGATTTCAGTGAGATTTTCGGCAAAGCCTACAAAGACCTTATCTCCAATGACAATGGTTGGAACAACCTGTTTGCCAGTCAACTTCCAGACTTCCTCAGCGTACTTGGCATCTTCTTCACAATTGTAATCCGTATAGGGAAGCTCATGCTCTTTAAAGTAACGTTTAGCATAATTGCAATCGCTGCAGGTTGGGATTGAATAAATCTGAATGGATTCCGTCATGCCCAATTACTCTCCCTTGTATTTCAATATATATTACGCTCCGACGTTATATCCTTTTTTACGGATCGCTTCTTCAATTTCAGCGATTTGAACTTTAGAATCGTCAAATCGAACTTCTACTGTTCCTTGTTCAAAATTAACGTGCCCTTCAGCTCCAATAGCGCTAATTGCACCTTCAATTTTAGTTACACAAGAACGGCAAGACATACCTTGAATTTTTACAGTTGCTTCTTTCACTGTTTTCACCCCCTTTCAAGCGTCATAGACTTCAAGTTTTCCAGTGTCATTCGATTAACGAATTTGCTGAACTTTTCTTTGCCTTTTGCATGCATCTTATAATAATCAACAATTGCGGTAACAAAAGGAATAAGCTGATCCTCCGTTAATCCGGAATGTAGCAGCTTGGCGAAGGAGGGTTTAAGCCCCTTCGACTCGCCACCAACATAAACATCGAACTTATCGCGCATCTTTACGATCCCAATATCCTTAATCAACGGTTCACTAGTGCCTAAGGCGCATCCAGCATATCCAATCTTGAGTGGTGTAGGCGTCTCGATACCGGAAATGGCCTGATTTAAATTTTTGGCTGTTTCCATGCCTGCTTCTTCTGCACCTCTACAAAAGTTGCAAGCGATCAGACTTTTGGTTACAAATCCTGCAGGGTTTATTTCAAGACCGTGATCCTCAAGTTCATTTGTGATCTGCTCTCGTTGTTCAATCGATACTTCTGCGTAGAGTTGCTTAAAGGGTGTCATCTCCACTTTTGAATCTGGACTAATAATCTCGCCAATTTTAACTAGTTGCTCCGGAGTGAATAAGCTTCCACCAAGTTGGATTGCTGGACTAATCGCTATTTTAATTTGATCTCGCATGCTCATACCTCTCTACTCACTTACATCTACTACAAAAGGTACTGTAAAAACTTCCCCATCATGTTGGAATTGGCCCCAGATTTTATAGATTCCGCTATGCGGGAAGGAGGTCATAAATTCCGCTTTTGGACCTGGTGCCTTTTCCTCTGTTGGATGAACATGCAGATATTGCTCTGCATCCTCAGAAAGGATAACAACATGACCTACAGCACCGAGGTATTGTTCAAGATTATTAATCCCTTCGTTCGTTGACGCATCCATGATATTAAAGGTCAGATTTACGTCGTTGTTGGCCTTTTTGGTACTCAATGAAAGTTCGATTTTTTTACCATCCACTTCTTTTACAAGGTTGGAATCCGCATGAACAGGCTTTTGGGCTTTTTCTTGTCCCCCAACGTTCACCCATTCACTGAGTGCAGTACTCGCTCCACCTTTTGGAACAAAGTCGGCAAGGATTTTGTATTCGCCACCGACTGGAAATGAAGTTTCAATCGCAAACTTTCCATCGCCTTTATAATCTGGATGAATGTGATTAAAGTAAGAAAGATCTTTACTCACCACGATAAGGTGCATTCGTTTTTCGTGGCCCATCTCAAATTCATTAACCGGATTTCCATCGGCGTCCGTGATTTGAATTGTCAGATGCGAATTTTCATTGGCCTTCACATCTGATGCAAAGGAGAACGAGGCTTTAAGGATACTTGCTGTTGAATCAGCATGAGGCCCTGCATGATCATGACTCGCACCTTCAGTTTCAGAATTCTTCTCAGTATGATTCATACCACCATGTCCATCTGTATGTGCACTTTCTTTAGGGGTTCCGCAAGCAGACAACACACCGAAAGCTAAAACACCGGTTAACATTAGCATGATTTTTTTACTCCTCATCATCATTATGTTCGCTCCTATTCTAGTACTTTGACTAGTGACGTACTTTTACGCGTTGCAATCGCAGGGCGTTTAGAACGACGGATACCGAACTCAAGGCCATCGCTGCTCCTGCAACCCATGGTGCTAACAGACCGATAGCTGCAATAGGGATGCCTAAAGTGTTGTAACCAAGTGCCCAGAACAAGTTTTGCTTAATGTTGTTCATAGTCTTACGACTCATGTAGATAGCATCAGGAATACTGGATAGATCGCCGCGCATAAGTGTTACATCAGCTGCTTCCATCGCTACATCTGTCCCCGTACCAATCGCCATACCAATATCTGCAGTTGCCAAAGCCGGTGCATCGTTAATACCATCGCCAACCATGGCCACTTTTTTACCTTGAGATTGCAGTTTTTTCACTTCTTCCGCTTTTCCTTCCGGCAAGACCTCTGCACGAACGTGGTCAATACCTACTTGAGCAGCGATGGCTTTTGCCGTCCGTTCATTGTCACCTGTAATCATAATGACCTGAATGCCCATTTCTTTCAGACGGCTCACTGCAGCTTTCGAAGTTTCTTTAATCGTGTCTGCTACAGCGACCATACCTGCATATTGGCCATCAATGGCAACCAGCATCGCGGTTTTGCCCGCTTCTTCCAAACGTGACATCGAATGATAAGCTGCTTTTGCATCGATATTATACTTTTCCATCAGTCGACGTGTACCCACGAGTAGTTGTTTACCTTCAACCGTTGCCTGGATTCCGAAGCCCGGAAATGCTTCAAAGGATTGTGTTCCTGGTAGTTCGATATTTCGTTCCTGGATGCCTACAACGATGGCTTCTGCAAGTGGATGCTCAGAATTTTTCTCTGCAGCTCCAACAAGTTTCAGGAATTCATTTTCATTGCCAAGAGCGACGACGTCAGTCAATTCAGGTTTACCTTTTGTAACAGTACCGGTTTTATCCAGAAGGATCGCATCAATTTTATGCGTCTGCTCCAGATGCTCTCCGCCTTTGAACAACACCCCTAGTTCAGCCGAACGACCAGACCCCGCCATAATGGATGTTGGGGTTGCAAGTCCAAGTGCACAAGGACATGCGATAACAAGAATCGCAATTGCTTTTTCTAACGAACCTGCAAAATCGCCTGGTGTAACCCAGAAGTACCAAACCACGAAAGCAACTATTGCAATTCCTACAACGATCGGGACGAATATGCCAGAGATCACATCGGCTACCCGCTGAATTGGTGCCTTTGATCCCTGAGCTTCTTCAACAACCTTAATAATTTGTGCAAGAGCGGTTTCTTTACCTACTTTGGTTGCTTTGATCCGAAGAATACCGTTTTTATTAATCGTAGCTCCAATCACAGCATCTCCGACTTGTTTCTCTACTGGAAGGCTTTCGCCCGTAAGCATGGATTCATCTACAGATGAGATCCCTTCCAGCACCTCTCCGTCTACAGGAACTTTATCTCCTGGGCGAATAAGGACAACATCTCCTACAATGACTTCATCCACTGGAATGGTAAGTTCTTTGCCATCCCGAACCACTAATGCCGTCTTCGCCTGCAGACTCATCAGTGATTTAATTGCCTCTGATGTTCGGCCTTTCGCAAGTGATTCAAACAATTTACCCATAAGAACCAAAGTAATAAGGACCGCACTCGTTTCATAATACAGGGATGGACCATGATGCATCCCGTCAGCCATACTTGACCATTGAATGGTCAAATATAAACTGTAGAAGTACGCTGCAGAGGTGCCAAGTGATACCAACACATCCATATTCGCACTCCCATTCCGGAGAGCCTTATACGCACCCACATAGAACTGTCTACCAATATAAAATTGTACTGGTGTAGCCAGAATTAGTTGGAACCACGGATTCATAAACAATTCCGGTACATAGATCCATGAAGTGAACGAGAAGTGACCTACCATAGTCCACAACAACGGCAAGGAAAGAATTGCCGAAATCAGTAATTTCCGTTTTTGATTGCTCAGTTCTTTAGCACGATGCTCACTTGCACCACCACTGGAACCGTCTGCTTTGCTGATCGCTGTATAACCGAGTTTTCTTACCTTGTCTTTCATGTCTTCGATGGAAACTTCACCAGGAGAAAATTCAACTCGAGCCGTTTCCATGGCGAAGTTTACTGAAGCGTTAGTCACGCCGGGCAATTTGTTCAGGCCCTTTTCAATTTTGTTCGCACATGCTGCACAGGTCATGCCTTCAAGATTGAATTGCGCAACCTCTGATACGGAACCATATCCAAGTTTTTTGATTTTTTCCTCAAGTTCTTTCATTTCCACTTTCGTGGGATCATACGTTACACTCGCCTTTTCCAAAGCAAAGTTAACATTTGCTGATGTGACCCCGTCCATCTTACCGAGGCCTTTTTCGATTTTGTTTGCACAAGCTGCACAGGTCATACCTGTAATTTGTATACTCGACTGTTTTGTCTGAGCCGCTGCTGTTGCCACAATAACTCACTCCCCTCATCGTCCATTACTTACGCTACTTCGTAGCCTTGCTCTTCAATAACTTCTTTAATTTGCTCCAAGGAGACTTGATTTTCATCATACGTCGCTTCAACCGAATCATCACTGAGGTTCACCTTGCCACTCACTCCAATTTCTTTCAGAGCACCTTCGATGGAGTTTACACAATGTTGACAGCTCATACCTTGTACATTCAAAACAATGTTTTTCATCTTATTTCGTCCCTTCTTGTGGGTGATTTTTTGGTTTAGTTTGACCTAAACGATGGGCTAAACTCTCGAGGCCAGTTTTTCAGGTCTCATCAAGCTCTTGTACAATACAATACCCCCCTACCCTATATTAGTCAACATATTTTTATACCCCCATACCCTATATGGACTATCTCTCTCGTTAGATCAATGAATTTATGGAGAGAAGAATCGATTATTTATACGCTGATTGGTAATCGGACCATGTTCTTGTCCTTGACTTGGGAATAAAGCTTGTACCGATAAAACAAAAAAGCCGCTAAAATAGCGACTTCAATGGGACCATGATCTTGTCCCTCGATATAAAATTCCTTTATTTATGGTTGAATGTTACTCCATCCGCTTACATCACATTGTCCATAATCATTATCACCCACAGCAACCATCGTACCATCCGATTTCAGTCCAATCGTATGGGCACACCCCGCCGAAACAGCTCTAATTCCGTGCCAGCCACGTACATCACATTGGTTATGTTTATTCGAACCCACAGCAACCATTGTAGCGTCGGACTTAAGACCAACAGTATGATAACTCCCCGCTGCAACTGCTACAATATCGCGCCATCCGCTTACGTCGCATTCATCTTCATTATTTCTTCCCACAGCCACTACCGTGCCATCCGATTTAAGTCCAACCGTATGAAGATACCCCGCCGAAACAGCCAATATGTCGCTCCAGTCGTTTATGCTACATTGGTTATACTTATTGTTACCAACCGCTGTTACCGTACCGTCTATTTTTAGACCGACTGTATGCCAGTCACCTGTCGTGACCGATACAATATCACGCCAGCTGCTCACGTTGCATTCCCCTTCATTATTTCGCCCCATCGCAACCACGGTGCCATCTGATTTAACCCCAACCGTACGGCACCAACCTGCCGAAATGGTTACAATATCGCGCCATTCGCTTACATTACATTGGTCATGCTTATTCCAACCTATAGCAGTTACCGTACCATCAGATTTAAGACCAACGGTATGTGCATTACCGGTGTTCGCAGCCATATGAACATTACCAGCAGCAACTGCGACAATATGGCACCAATCGCTTACCTTACATTGACCGTATTTATTATCACCCATAGCTATTACTGTTCCGTCAGATTTAAGAGCAACGGTATGACGACGACCTGCTACTATGGTACAGTTACGGAACCGTTTCGTCTCAAAAACCGCTTCATTCCGTGAATTGTAGTCCATATCTTTCTTCCCCCCACCAATTGAAAATCCGCGGTTAGTTCAACTGTTAAGTTATAAAGTTCGTTGTTAAATCGCATGTTACAAAAGAAAGGCTCGCACAGGCAGGGTATTATTACTTCCCTGCCCAATACGAGCGTCTATGTCATATTGCACTCAAACGGTTGATCCGAATGTGTACTTTTAGCAATCATTTCATTTCATGTAGCGATAGTCTAATAGATCCTTCAAATTTGAGATTTTCTGTAACAGCTGTTCACCGACATTGGTTTCCCTCACCAGTTTCCGTGCCAGTTCTTTGTCCACCAATCTTTTTAGAGATAACACGTCCGTTCCGTTACATAAGACATCTTCTTTTGAGTTAAATTTCTTATGGGCGACAAGTTGCATGCCAAAGGAATTGTACAACAAGGTATATCCGGCAATGCCCGTTGTGGATTGATAGGCTTTGGAAAAACCGCCGTCAATCACGATCATTTTTCCGTTTGCTTTAACAGGGCTCTCTCCACTAATTTCTTTGACTGGTGTGTGGCCGTTAATGACATGTCCATGATCTGGATTCAAATCAAACTCCTGCAAGATTTTTCGACAGATCTCTTCATTTTCACGTAAATGGTAGTACGGATTCTTTCTCTCTTTATGTGCTTCTTTATCTTGGATAAAATACCGTTCAAAAGTGGTCATTTCTCTCTTTCCAAAGAGCGAGGAACATTCTCCTGTCCAGATGTACCATACCATATCCGTCGCCAGATCTTCTGTCTCTTCCGGATGCGCAAAGGCGTAACGTAGATAATCTTCAAAAACATCAAGCAATTGACGGCCCGCATATGTCTTGTCTTCAATCTGCAGTTCTTCCATATTTCCTTCTTCAGCCAAAGGAATACAGCCGTGGATTAACAAATTCCCGTTGTATTTTAAATAAAGGCTGCCCTTTTTCATGAGAAAATTCATATGTCTGGCCATCTTTTCGGAATGCTGAACGGAAAACAACAGCTTTTCCATCACCTGACGTTCTTCCTCCAGCAATTGTTCAGGTTTCTGCGGATTTACGGTTGCGAAACAGGTGTTTTCCAGCAGGTACGTTTTACCGCAGATGTTGATTTCATTGTTGTCGTAATCAATCTGCTCCAGCAAAAGTCTTTCAGACATATTAAAGTATGGGCGTCTCTTGATAATCGGGATTTCAAGTTTAAATTGAATCATGGCAATGGCTTGGTGAATTTTGGTGATCTGCAGAATCTCCTGCTCCGATACATTATGGCCAGCCTGCAGCTTAGGTCTGAAGGATGGATTGTCTTCGTAATATTTCTCCGCCAGGTTTAGCAGTGGGCGCAGATTGATTCCGTATACATCTTCAATGATGTCCAGATTATCGTATCTGGCGCAGATCCGAATAATATTCGCAAGGCAGACCAGGGAACCTGCGTAGGCTCCGATCCAGAGGACATCATGGTTCCCCCACTGTATGTCTACAGAATGGTAGTTGATCAGCGTATCCATAATTTTATCGGGGTACGGCCCACGGTCATAGATATCTCCAACCACATGAAGATGGTCAACGACCAGGCGCTGTGTCGTATAAGCAAGTCCGATAATGAGATTGTCCGCCTGGCCCAAGGATATAATTTGCCGATATATTTCCTCGTAATAAGGATTCTTATTGTTGGTCGAATCCGTCTTGTATAAAAGCTCTTCTACAATATATACATATTTGCTCCGGCAGAGCTTTACGCAATTTTGAGCGTGTATACTTGGAAGAGGCATAAGAAATAAGCTTAAGCATGTGTTCAATTGTTAGTCTGTACCACTGGTTCAAAGCCTGTTTATTGCTCAGTTCCCCTATAACCAGCTGTATTTTTTCTTCCGGGTAATAAACTAACGCCGCAAAATCATTGATTTCTTGTTCCGTCCAAACCTCCCGGAATAATTCTTTGATTTTCTCTTTGACGGTACCCGAACCGTTTCTTAGTACATGCTGAAAAGCGTGGAACTCCCCATGCAAATCACTGACAAAATGCTCGGTTCCCTTTGGGAGATTGGAGATCGCTTCAAGGTTGATGATCTCTGTTATGATTTTTTCTTCCGTATCATATTTCTCGGCCAATAAATCTAGAAACTGCTCATCCAAAACAGATGTCCCCCTTCAAGGAAGTATGGTGTTGTATAGCCGGGTCCAAAAGCTTTAGACCTATATAAAATTACACTCTATACTTGGCATTGATTATATGGTGATTATCTGCATTGCCTTCCCCCATCATACTCCAGTTCATCATATATGAACAAATTTCATCGAATGGATTTGAATGAACAATGTCTGTAGTTATTTTAGGAATAAAAAAGCCGCTAATATAGCGACTTTCAATGAGAACATGTTCTTGTTTCTAGACATTTTCTTACTAACTGCTATTTTACACAATGAAAAATAAACGATCTGTTCTCAGAATTTGCTTGTTTAAATTCCCAATCACCATATGTTTTAATTTTTGAAAAACCGATTTGTTTCAGCGACTCATCAAGTTCTTCTTGATTTCGAAACCTCAGCTGCATTTTTTCATGAACTAACACTTTTCCTTTTTTGGTATTTTTACTATTTCACAGAAAGTGTAAATATCTCCCTCAAACCCTTCATATTCTGTATAAATTTCTAAAGGATCTCCGCTTAGTCTATCTTTAGCGAAGTCAGGAGTTTTGTCCTTCTCCCATTCTTCCCATACTTTTACCAAAGGGTTTCTTGTATCAAAAATAAAGTGACCCCCGATTTTTAGGGATCGGAATACGTCTGAGATTACTCGCTTCCAACTGTCATCTGTAAGAAATACCTGTGCAACATTGGCTGTCATAATTACCGCGTCATAGGTATTGGTTTGCAAATCCGCACTATCACCTATAATCCAATTCACATTTCCAGAATTATCTTTACCTCGCGCCATTTCAATCGCTTCTTTATTGGGATCTATAGCAGTAATTTTATAACCGCACGGAACAAGATGAGTAGTCCATCTTCCTGTTCCACAGCCCAGGTCAGCTATAGATTCTACTTGTAATCTCTTTAACAATGCAAGGAAAAATTCATCATCTTTTCCCCAATGGTTAATCTGGTCGTATACTAATGGAATCATATAATGTCTACCCACTTTCAACAGCGTTTTACTGTGCTCAACAGTTTGATGTCTCATACATGAGCTATACGGTTTTAGTCTCATTCTGTGAACCAAAAACTTCCCTGGTTGCTTCTATAAAAGATAACATCATTGGTGAAAGCCACTTGTCTTTATGCCACAACATCTGTGTATATACCTGCAAGTCCGGAATTTGCCATGGGAGGACAACAAGTTCTCCGCGTTCAACTTCAGATTCCACGACGATCTCAGGAAGAAAGGCAATACCGATGCCTGAAATTGCACATTGTTTAATGGCTTCCGCACTTTGAAACTCTAAATATGTAATGCTATCAATTCCCTCTTTCTCAAATGACCGATCAAACATCGTTCGATAGGGACAACCCTTCTCATTTGTCAGGAACACTTCTTCATGAAAATCTTCCAATTGCAGCACAGTTCGTTTGGCGAGTGGGTGATCTGGAGCAGCTAACAATCGGAAATGTTCTTCCAGCAAAGGCTCCACGGAAAGTCCACTCGAGCGAATGGGTTCATCCAACATATAAACCAAATCCGTGGTTCCCTCAAAGAGCGTTTGCTTGAGCTCTTGATTCGGAACTGAGCGGAAGATTAGACGAACTCCCGGATGCTGCGAACGAAACCGTTGGAAGACAGGTGGAAGCCGATAGGAGCAAATAACCTCATTCGCACTTATCGTTAAGGTACCACTTAGTTTTTTATTATCATGGACAGCACTACGAGCTTCGTCCATTTTTTCAAGAACGCCTTGGGCGTGTGTTAAAAAGCGTTTACCCGCAGTTGTGAGCGCGAGTTGCTTGCCCAACCGATCGAAGAGGCGAACACCTAGCTCGTCTTCCAATGCTTTGATTTGCATCGTGACGTTGGAAGGAACGTAGCTCAGCGCTTCTGCTGCCCGCGTGAAATTCAATGTTGTTGCAACGGTACAAAACGTATTCAGTTGACGCAATTCCATCCGATGATCCCCCCTTCATCTTTCAATTTTATTGAATGCTATTATGAATTATATTCACTTTTATTGAGAGTATCACAGCTCTATACTGAGTACAAGAGATCACAGTGAACATGTGGTTTTTCATTTTGAAGGGAGCGACTATACGATGGATTATGAAATTTTTAATTTGGGTGATGTACTCTTACAATCAGGAGTGACGTTACCAAATGCTTTTCTTGCTTACAAAACATACGGAAAATTAAATGAACAGAAGGATAATGTTATTGTCTATCCAACGGCTTTTGGAGATCAGCATATTCAGAATGAATGGCTCATTGGCATCGGGATGGCACTGGATCAAGAGAAATATTTTATTATCGTACCCAATTTGCTGGGCAATGGACTCTCTTCCTCACCCAGTAACACGCCTCCTCCGTTCGATCGGGCTAACTTTCCACAGGTAACCATCTACGACAACGTTCGATTCCAGCATCAACTGCTGACCGAAAAATTCGGTATTGAAAAGATTGCTCTCGTCGTCGGGTGGTCGATGGGCGGCATTCAGGCATTTCAATGGGGGGCAAGTTACCCGGAGATGGTTGAACGAATCGCACCTTTCGGAGGCATCGCCAAGCCTTGGCCTCACACATTTGTGGTCCTGGAAGGCGTGAAAGCTTCACTGCTATCTGCAGTCGGTTTCGACTCAAGTAAATTAAACCAACTAAGTTCGACAGACATGCGTGCCGTTGGTCGGGTGTATGCAGGATGGGGACTATCACATGCATTTTATAGAGAAGAGCATTACCGTGAGATGGGATTTGACACATTGGAGGATTTTGTAGCTGGTGTCTGGGAAAATAGCTTTATGAATATGGATCCGCATAATGTTCTGGCCATGTTATGGACAGGGCAACATGCAGATATCAGTGCAAACCCCTCCTATAACGGAGACTTTGATAAAGCACTTCAGAGCATAAAAGCTTATGCTTGTATCATGCCGGGAAGCACGGATCTCTTTTGCACAGCGGCCGATAATGAATACGAAGCTAAGCGTATACCTAATGCTGTCTTGAAACCAATTCAATCGATCTGGGGCCATTTTGCCGGTCGTGGAATCAACAGTGCCGATAATCAATTGATTGATGACAATCTAAAACACTTGTTGTCACTTAGCACTAATGAATAGATCGTCACTTGCATTGGATGTCTGTCAGGCCTATCAAGATTCCCTGTTCTGCTCTAAGCAGTGCAATTCTCCATTTCGATACCGGTACCTCTGCCAGTCTCATCTCTATGTCTTTCATCTTTAATTCCACCGGATAACTCACTCTGGTTGCCATTACAAACACACCTCCAAGATGATCTTGAAGGTGTGTTTGATTAATACATATTCCTAATGATTATAACTGCAATTAAGTAAGTACAGTCATCGCCTCTCTTGTGAATGGAACCAGATCATCAATACGTCCTTCTTGAATTTTCTTAACCCATTCAGGGTCGACTAGAAGAGCACGGCCTACAGCAACCAGATCAAACTCATCATTCTGAAGTCGTTGTACCAATCCCTCGATACCGACGTTACTTGCGCCTTTACCTTCTGTGAACAGACTTGTAAAGTCACCATCAAGACCAATCGATCCAACAGTGATTGTCGGTTTACCAGTCAGTTTTTTGGTCCATCCAGCAAAATTCAGATCAGACCCTTCGAATTCCGGCTCCCAGAAACGACGTGTGGAACAGTGGAAGATATCGACTCCAGCTTGAACCAACGGTGCGAGAAGCTGCTCCAGTAATTCCGGTGTTTCAGCCAATTTAGCCTGATAATCATCTGTCTTCCACTGAGATAAACGCAGTACAATAGGGAATTCCGGTCCCACTACTTTACGGCAAGCCTCAATCACTTCAACTGCAAAACGTGTGCGAGCCAACATATCTCCACCGTAACGATCCGTACGAGAGTTGGTTTTCTCATACAGGAATTGGTCGATCAGATAGCCGTGTGCTCCATGGATTTCAACACCATCGAACCCAACGCGTTTCGCTTCTGAGGCTGCTTGTGCGAATTCCTGAACGATTGTAGCAATCTCAGCTTCCGAATAATCATTAACATGACCTTTGGCTCCCATATGCCAGATCTGTGGAATAATTCGACCGCCAGCTTCATGTACTTCAGATACAACATGTGCCCAACCATTCATTGCAGCTTCGCCATAAAAGTGCGGCACATTGGCTTGATTGGATGCATCCGGATGATTAATTATTGTCCCTTCTGTTACAATAAGTCCCACTGCGTTCTCTGCTCTACGGCGGTAATAGCCCGCAACATTTGAACCCGGGATACCGTCCGGAGAAAATTGACGCGTCATCGGCGCCATCACGATCCGATTGGATAACTTCAAGTGACCTAACTCTACAGGTTGGAACAATGCTTCTACGGATTGAGAATAATTCATAATAACCTCCACATATTTCGTTTTATATAAATTGACCTAGGAGATGTTAAACAGCAACCAGCCTGGTTAACAGCTAGACGTTATTTCCAAATGAATCAATACACGATTTTTATCGAAAAGCTCCACCTCCTTCAAGGTTTCGTGGTGTATTAATCCGCCTTCAATTATTTTTGACTTCGTAGTCAAGAATTTCACAAAAAAAAGATCAAGACATGATCATGCCAAATGAAGTACGCAGAACCGTCTCGATCTGTTCACGGGATGAACCTGATTTCTCCATAACTCTCACACCAAGAATGGTGTTATTTAGATAAGATGCAAGCTCTATACTCGTATACCGGTTGGAAATTAACTGTTGTTTCTGGCCACTACGTATGATCTTCTCTAATACCAGTTGAATCTCTTCTGCCATGAGCTCAGCTTCTCGTGTGACCTGCTCGTCATCTGTTCCGAATTCGAGTGATGCATTCACAATTAGACACCCTTGGCAGCTAGTTTCATCGTCTAAAAGGGAATATCGTAAGGTATCCAGTTTATCAACGGGAGACGAATCCAGGGCTTCAATCTGTTTCAGTTTCGCTATAACCTGTTCACGGTAAAGTGCCAGCGCCTTCAGGAACAACGATCGCTTGTCTTTAAAAACACAGTACAAACTTTGCTTTTTGACTCCTGTAGTACGCGTAAGGTCCTCATAAGAAGTTGCTTTGAAGCCTTGATTCCAGAACACTTCCATAGACTGGTGTAATACACGATCGACATCAAATTCTCTTGGTCTGCTCATGGGATTAATGTATCAGTTATTGACCATGCAGTCAAGAACTGATCATTTTACATCCTGTTTGAAAACTGTTTATGTTTTTGTCGTTCGCATACCTGGCGTATATTCACAAAATTCATCTATCCTGCCCGTTAACGTAATGAAGGCTGCCGGCTAACACAGGCAGCTTCATTTTCGTCGTATATTCAATTATAATTTCTACGTTAGCGCAACAAGCGTTAACTTTTAATATCTTCTTTAGCCTTTTGTCTATATCGAATTATGGAAAGAGGTAAATTAACTACTCCAAGAATAAAAGAAGAGCCAATAGATATCCATTGAGATATTGAAGGATAATTCGGTTTTCCATCTCCTACAGGTCCTATTTTGGGTTGGTGGCTATCCCACAAAACATATAAGAGACCAACAGCAGGTAACAATATGCAAATTACACTTGCTACTATATGTAACACATACTTGTTCAATCCTACCCCTCCATTTATTGTATTCCTGCTCCTTAGTTTAACAAAAATTTTTCTCCTTTAAGATATTTCCTAAAATAGTTTTCAATAACTGATGGAAAATTTGCCGCTAAGGATTGTTGTTCATTTAGGTTTAGTGAATGGAATGCGAAAGTCCTAATGATTGACCAAATAAAAAATGCTTCTAATAACTCGACATAATTCTCTTCCAGTTGATTTACTTTGCTATACGATGAAATAAATACTTTCCTATTCTCAGATGAAAGATGCAAAAATGTTTCAGCCATATCAAATAAATAAAAGCCATAGCCACAATTCGAAAAATCTATAGGTTGAGGAGTATCGTCATAAAATACATAGTTACTCTCATGAAGGTCAGAATGAATAACTCCCCAGTTACTTGGCAAACGTTTATAATTTTGTATCACATTTGCTATTTTATGTGCTGACTCTTCCACATGAACAAACACTTCACTTGGGATAAGCTCTAAATTTACTAACCGTTTTAATTGATTAAGTGATGAATATAAATGATCAGAATTGTATATTGGTCTATTAAAGCCTTCAGGTGCATTCCACTGCATAGAATGTTTATGTAGAGCCGCCATTAAGAGAGCTAAATTTTCAGTTTCATTACTTGTTGGCTCTCTTTGAAGTACGCTTCCATGAATCCAATGATGGATAGTCACCATGATTGTATTTTCGCTAAGATCAGTTGAGATTTCTGTTACCAGATCACCTTGAAGATTTCTAACAGGTGCAGGTACGACGAGATTTGTATCTTTAACCAAAGCTTCAAGCCAAATAAGCTCTGATGCGATATTCCCTTTTGATTGAATGGAAATCGTTGAGATATGGATTTTGATAAGAAACTTTTGATGATCATCGTTGGTCTGAACTTGAAATGTAACATTATCACTCTTTCCGAGATACACAAGTTTTTCCCAATAGATTGGGTATTGATGTAAAGCTTCTTTCGCCACCTTCGCATAATCTTCTTCAGAAAGCATAGTATCCACTCCAGTTAATGTGATTTTTACTTCACAATTTTACCAAGTGAACTTTATTTTATGGTGATAAAAGTTGATTATAACTAAACTTTACTGCCCGGTAGTCGAATAAAGCCACCGATCCTGTTGATCGGCGGTCTCCTTTGGTTTCATGGAACTACTGTTTCCCTTTAGTTCAATCGACCTTCTTCGTTTATGATACTGTCCTCCGTGTTGTCTGTAACAGCAAGTTTTAGAGCCATCCTATGAGGGATGACCCTTTCGCTTTGTTATACAATCGTATACTTAGGACAATCGTTACGTTTTCTTTACTAGTATCAGATCCTACCCTGTGTATGCCATGGCATCCCATTGTACCGAAAAATAAAAAAGCCGCTAAATTAGCGACTTCAATAGGACTATCTTCTTGTCTTTCGACTAAATATTAATCCAGGAGGCTGTAGATCTGAATGCTCTCCACCTTGGCATCCTTGATATGAAACGACATTACATCCACATAATTGGATGGTTCGTAACGGAAGTCATCTTCCTCATTAGGGGCTCCATCACCAAGCAGTTTCCCCTCGGGGTAGGCGTCTTTGAGTGTATCCAGGCTATCTCCTGCTTTAATGTTTCGCACTGTCGCGTACTTAGGATCTGTGATTTCGATATGAAAGATGGAGTCTTGTTTTCCTTCCGGTATACTGATTGTTTTAATCTCCAGACCAGGATACGTATAGACCTTTTCTGTAAAACCGATTAACGTATCCATGTTGGTTCCATCGTCGGCACTGTACGTATGAGATTTCAGGTTATCCGGTTTGCCCAGCATCTGTTCCATCTGGTCTTCATTCGCTGTATCCGAAATCGCAATGGTGTGCTCATTATAGACAAAAGCAAGCTCCTTCAGCACCACATTACCTTCCTTCTCCATCGAACCTTCTTTAATAGTTTCAGTACCCTTTTCTTCCGAACTTTCGGAAGCAGGCGCAGGAGAATTGGTTGCTCCTTCGCCTTTGCTTTGTTCATTCGCTGTGTTCTGTCCGGTTGCTGGAGATGTAGCATCACTGGACTGACAGCCCGTTAATGCCACCGTTAGTAGAGCACCTAGTATGATAAAACCTGCAGCTTTCTTGGTTAACTTCATCATGATCCCTCCATAAATGTGTGATTTGTTCTTATGAAGTGATTATAAATAAAAAATTTGTTAGTCTTATAACAGAAATGTACCAATCTTGTAACGTTACCTATTTAGGCTTGGGTTTAGATGCAGGTCTACACACGAGGCAAAACAATCGTAACGGTCGTTCCTTCCCCGATTTGACTTTCCATGTCGATATATCCATTAAACCGCTCTACAATCTCTTTGCAAATGGAAAGTCCAAGACCTGAACCGTTCGCTGTACTTGCATTTTTCGCCCGGTAAAAACGTTCCTGCACTCTCTCCAGCTCATCGCCCGCGATACCGATCCCTTGATCACGTATCCGTATAACTACCTCGCTTGGCGTATGTTCCAACTTCAATTCGATTAGCGATGGACTGCTGGAATATTTGATGGCATTATCCACAAGATTGGCGATCGCATGGGACATCAGCATTGGATTTACGTTGGCGTAAACTCTCGTCAGAAGCTTATCCTCTGATTTCGCTTCCACCTCCCTGAACGTAATCTCGATTCCTTTATCTCTGGCCTTGGCACCCATACTCGTTGCGACTTGCTGAATCAATTCGTTCATTTCCGTCTTCCGGGCTTCCAGTTCGTTAGAACCAGCCTTGTCGAATCGGGATAACAACAACAGTTCATTAATCAAACGTGTCAGCCGATCTGATTCCTGCAGCAGATGAGCATAGATTTTTTGCAGCTCCTTGTTCTCAGTCTCCCCTTCAACCAAGTATTGAGAGAAACCACGAATGGCTGCCAAGGGTGTTTTTAACTCATGAGATACGTTGGAGACAAATTGTTTCTGATACTGAATGTAATCATGAAGCTGCCGCCCCATGGAATCCAGCCCATCTGCCAGCATGCCCAGCTCATCCTTCCGGTTTAGATGAACTCTCCGAAACTCCTGTTTAGAGAAACTTTGTGCAGCGCCAAGCAACAGCTTAATCGGCTTGGTTGTGTTGCGGGCAATCCACAGACTGGATAACGTAATCAGTATAATAAATCCGCCTGCGCCGACAAACAGGATATAACGGATTTGATCCATAATCGCATAAAAGTAGGAAATGTCCTCCACGAACTCATACACATAAGCGTTCTCGTAGAATTGATCCTGAATGGGCGTCGCAAAATAAAGCAGATGATCTTCCGTGACGGTGTAGGCATAACTGCCGCTCAGGGCTTTCTCAATATTTTTTTCAAAAATAAGAGGTTTGCCATCATTAATGATGATGCCATCCACAGCCAGGCCCAGCAACTGCTTGGAGCTGTCATAGATACGTACTTCCTTGCCTGAAGCTTTCAGCTTCTCCAGAGCAAGTCTGACAATTTCCTTGGTCTGGGGCTCTCCTGAAGATGACCTATGCTGAGATAACACCTCACGGAAGGACAACTCAGACAGATCCGCCTTCTCCATCATCTGTTTCTCAATGGTAATGAAGCTGTAGTAATCGATGGCTTTATTCACCGCAAAAATGATGATGCCAAAGGACAGCACGGAGAAAAATAAATAATTCAGCAGTAACCGGGTTGCATACTTCAGGCCTCGCCACCTCCAAGTTGATAGCCAAATCCATAGATCGTCCTGACATACTTCGGTTCGTCCGCGTTATCCTCCAGCTTCTTCCGTAATCGCATGATGGTCATATCCACACTGCGACTGTCTCCCATAAAGTCATATCCCCATCCGATCTGCAGCAGCTCATCCCGAGTAAAGATTTTGTCTGGCCTTTTGAGTAACGTTTCCAGAATTTTAAACTCTTTGGCCGTTAAAGACACGGGTACACCGTTTTTTAGCACCCTGCGGCTTTCCAGATCAAATGTCAGCTCTTCATGAATGATGCGTGTAGATTTCACTTCTGTTCCTTCACTTGATTCCTCCTTGCTCTCGTTTCTTCTCAGAATGACCTTGATCCGAGCGAGCAATTCACGATTGTCAAAGGGTTTGGTCATGTAATCTTCCGCCCCTAGCTCTAGTCCCAACACCTTGTCGATTACCTCATTTTTGGCAGAGAGCATGATCACAGGAACGGCACGTTTCCCGGTAATTTCCTTGCACAGGTCATATCCGGAGCAGTCTGGTAGCATCAGATCAAGTACCACTATATCGGGTTGAAAAGAGTCGAGCAGCTGCAAGCCCGTTTTGCCGTCCTCTGCGGTCTGCACATCGTAGTTTTCTCGCCTTAGCACCAGCTCAATTAAATCTCGAATTGCGATTTCATCATCAATGACTAGGATTTTCTTCAACTGTACACCCCTATCTAGCCTTGTTTTCACCAGCTTCAATCAACTATTAACCCATCTTAGCACAGGCGATTTAGATTCCTCCACCAGCAGGAAGATGAGGTATATTCAAACGAACCCAACATAACTTGTAATAACCCCGAAGAAAGGAGAACAATCCATGGATCTGCTCTGGGTACTCATTGTTGGTGGACTTATTGGCTGGTTAAGCGGCAATTTGAGTGGGCGGGACGTACCGGGCGGTGTACTTGGAAACATTATTGCGGGTTTTATCGGTTCCTGGTTAGGAACGGAATTGCTGGGACCAAGGGGGCCGGTGATTGGCGGATTTCATATTATTCCAGCCATCGTTGGCTCGATTATTGCCCTGCTCATCTTCTTTGCTCTGGCACGCGGCGGAGCCTTCCGAAGACGTTAACCAAGAGAGACGGGAACTATACCGTCGTTCATTAAGGATAAACACAAAAGGACCGAAAGCATTCATCGATGGAAGATGAACATTTACGGTCCTTTTCTATTTTTTGAACAAAATCGCAATCAGTATGATGGTTGATTTTCGTTTTAAACGGTACGAGGTCCATAAGCACTAAGAAAGACCCTTACGCCTTCAGTGATGATACGTTTGGTTTGTTCCTCTTCGAATGCCTCTGTTTTTCTAGGTTGATTAAATACCAATAAAAACGTTAATGCAGCGAAGTGCTTTGTAGCCATTTCAGGATCGGGCACATGGAGCAATCCGGTTTGTCCAAACTCTGTAAACCTCCTGATAATCCCCTCTTCAGTTGCGTTATCCAGCCTATCAAAAAACGAGTCTGGCAGGTTGGCGGCTTCCACCATAACCAGACGGATCAAAGCCATGTAATCGGACGAACCGTTCGCAGAAGCTACGATT
This sequence comes from Paenibacillus sp. AGC31, assembly GCF_057334655.1. Classification (NCBI taxonomy): domain Bacteria; kingdom Bacillati; phylum Bacillota; class Bacilli; order Caryophanales; family Paenibacillaceae; genus Paenibacillus; species Paenibacillus sp. AGC31. The sequence goes on along the minus strand of NZ_JBHFJH010000030.1, from coordinate 127,128 downwards.
TGTTCGCAAAATAAGATGAGCGCCTGCTTCAGATCCTCGAATTCCAAGAGGTGATCTGAAATCCCTTGCTCAATCATGTCCAGAACCGCCAAACTGGATTCTTCAACAACGGCAAGCAGTAGATTCTGTTTGTCGCCATAATAATCATAAACTGTCCGTTTGGAAACTCCCGCTTTAGCTGCGACCGCATCGACGCTGGATCGATCAAACCCATCGGAAAGAAACAGGTCTCGTGCTGCCGCCATAATTTTAGCTCTTTTGTCTGAAGAGCCTTTGCGGATTTTCTTGTTTTCCGTATGATCCATTCTTACGTTGCCCCCTTATAGGTATACCATCAGAAATTAATTAGAGTTCCGTTCTGTTTACAAACTAGACTGCACGGTGTAGTATAGCGAATGTAGCATATCAAATCAATGAACAAGGAGGATTCTATTCATGAAAAGCAAGCCGTCTTTTGTTGATGTTCTTATTGTCGGGGCAGGACCTACAGGGCTTACACTTGCCTGTGATCTGGCCCGTCGAAACATCAACCATCGTATTATTGAACGAAGCTCCTTATTTAACGTTGCTTCTCGCGCCAAAGGAATACAGCCTCGCTCGCTTGAAGTCGTCGATGATTTGGAGGCCGTCCACTACATTATTGACACAGGTGTTGTGGATCTGCCTGTTCGTTATTATACCGCAGATGGCAGGAGTGTGGACAAGCCGGCTATTACCGTTGCAGCCAGCCCCGAACTTGAAACACCCTATCGTGATCCGGTTTGGATTGCTCAATATGATGTGGAAAAAGCATTGCGCGACCGATATGCAGTGCTTGGCGGTCAAGTTGAGTTGGGCATGGAAGCCATAAGGCTTGTTCAGGATGAGGATGGTGTAACGATAACCGTGAATTCACCACAAGGAGAAGAGCAAATTCGCGCTCGTTATGTAGTCGGCGCTGACGGAGGCAAAAGCAATATCCGCAAATTTGTTCACTTACCGTTGGTTGGGGAAACACACGATCATGAGCGATGGTATCTTGGCGATGTACGATTGGAAGGGTTAGATCGTGACCATATCCATATCTGGACTTCTTCGGAGGGGATGGTCGGGGTGACGCCGCTGCCAAAATCCGATATTTGGCAACTGCAGGCTACAATTCCGGAAGACATCGAAGAACCAGAGCAGCCGTCGCTAGAGGCGTATCAAGCCATGTTTGACCGTCGCGCCGGGGCCGGACGTGTTCGGCTCACGGATGCTTCCTGGCTGTCCATCTATCGGGTCAACGTTCGTATGGTCGAATGTTACCGCAACGGCCGGGTCTTCCTTGCCGGCGATGCTGCTCATGTTCATTCGCCGGCCGGTGGTCAAGGCATGAATACGGGGATGCAGGACGCGTACAATCTCGGCTGGAAGCTGGCGGCTGTGATGCGGGGAGCGGACACCGCCTTACTCGACACGTACGATGAGGAGCGCCGCCCAGTGGCTCAATCTGTTCTTGAGGACAGCACGAAGAAGATGGGAGTGGTCATAGGAACGGCGACTGAAGGCGGAGGGTTGTCCCAAACTTTGAGCACCATATCCGACGATCTGACGAGCGGACTACTCATTTCCTATCGCTCAAGTTCGCTTACCCGTCATCCTGCTCGAACAAATGCTACCCGTTCATTTCCTGGGGATCGTGCTCCTAATGCTACGGGCCTGCAAGGCACCGGATTTGTAGGAAGTCTCTTTGACCTATTGAGAGGCCCACACTGGACGCTTTTGGCTTTTGCAAACAGCATCGATCCTTCGCTGAAAAATTTCACCAACAACGAACTCCATATGCGTTATATCCTGCCATCCAACGTGGAGGGGGCGGCGGAAGGTATAATAGACACAGCAGGTAATGCCTATCGAATTTACGATGTAACAAGTAAAGAACTCGTATTGATTCGTCCCGACGGTTACATTGCAATACGTACCTCCATTGATGATATTTCATCGATTTTGAATTACTGGAATTCCATTTATCGGGCAAACTGATTTGGATAAGGCAAGCGGGAAATAAAATTAATTCAAGAGGAAATTAAAGAGGGCAACTTTTGTCACCAAAAGCGGCCCCCTTCCTTTCACTTCAATCCATTTTTAAATTTACGCCATGTTACAATCCAGACTACTGAAAATCGTTCAACAAAAACATCACCATATAGTTTCTTCATATGCGCTGTGTTAAAAATATATTGTTCCATAGGCTCAAGCCTGCGCAGACTGCGTACCAGTACTTTCCGATCATCTTCAGATAGATTAGGGTCATCGTCTATCTTCGTCAGAGCATTTTTCACACGTGCGGATACCTGTTCAACATACACATGGTTTTTGGATTTTGGCGGAATACATTGCGTCAGATCACAACTGACAAAACGAGCACCGTCAAGGTTGCAGTTTTCAAAATTGGCAATTAACTTTTGTTGGCCATTTCCCTCAAACGTAATATCCACTAGCTTTCCGGTAAAGGAGCAATTGACGATATTCGCCGCTTGTAAAACCCGGTCATTGAATCTACATTTATAAAAAGTAAAGTCGATAAACGTAGCATTCTCCAATGTCATCCCTATCACCCTATCATATCTACAGAATCTTTTTCATTATAATAACCTTATTTTGGAGTTGAATTCTCGTTGGAATCCCCCTCTCATTTTACTCTAAAATGACATAACTAAACTTCATAAGGGCAACAGAAAAAGGAACGAATAAACCGACGGGTGTTTCATTACACGGCGGTTTGTTTTAATTTATCAACAGCTAGCTTTCCGAAATATTACAAGTCGGACTAGCACATACTAAGGAACAGTTGGCTAAGCTTACATAACGGAGGGTCTCATCATGGTATTTACAATCACAATTATCATCGTTGTACTGTTTGCAATATGGGGAGCCGTCGCGCCTGCTCAGCTGGCGGATGTGGCTAATGTTGCCTACAACTTCTCTATTCAGAATTTTGGCTGGTTTTATTTGCTAGCGACACTGTTCTTCCTGATCTTTGCTTTCTATCTGGCGTTCAGCCGATTTGGCGGTATTAGGCTGGGGGATGACGATGATGAGCCGGAATATTCTACGGTTTCCTGGCTGTCCATGCTGTTTAGCGCTGGTATGGGCATTGGGCTGGTTTTTTGGGGAGTTGCTGAACCGCTGTCCCACTATTTATCTGCACCGGAGGGCGCGGTACCCGAAACAACGCAAGCAGCAAGACTTTCAATGCGTTATTCCTTTTTCCACTGGGGGCTTCATCCTTGGGCTATCTATACCGTCATCGGCTTGGCGCTCGCTTACTTCCAGTTCCGGAAAGGCTACAAAGGACTGATCAGTTCCACCTTTATTCCGCTGATCGGTGAACGTCTTGCTGCAGGCTGGCTTGGTAAGATCATTGATATTCTTGCAGTCATTGCAACGATCTTCGGTGTTGCAACCTCTCTTGGATTGGGTGCGCTTCAGATCGGTGGGGGTCTGAATTACTTATTCGGTATTCCAAACTCGACGCTGTCCCAGATTGTCATTATCTCAATTGTTACCGTACTGTTTTTGATCTCGGCAACCTCCGGTCTGGATAAAGGTATTAAGATTCTGAGCAACACCAACCTGGTTATAGCTGTGCTATTGATGGTGTTTGTATTGGTGACTGGACCGACTTCTTTTATATTTGACACATTCACGACAACATTGGGCAGTTACATGCAGAATATTATTAACATGAGTTTGAGACTGACACCGTTCTCAAGAGAAACCTGGATTGGAGCATGGACGTTATTTTACTGGGCATGGTGGATCGCATGGGCTCCCTTTGTTGGCACGTTTATCGCAAGGGTATCCCGAGGAAGAACCATAAAGGAGTTTGTAATTTACGTCATGGTTTTTCCAAGCCTGTTCGGATTTATCTGGTTCTCCGTTTTCGGTGGAACAGGACTTCACCTCGAATTGTTTAATGCCGCCCATTTGGCGGAGGCCGTCAAACAAGATACAACAACCGCTTTATTCCTTACACTGGAGCAGCTTCCTTTGGGTACGATCATAGCATTTATCGCTACACTCCTGATCATGACCTTCTTTATTACGTCGGCTGATTCGGCTACCTTTGTGCTGGGTATGCTGTCTTCAGATGGCAAGCTGGACCCGAGTACGAGAGTGAAATTAACCTGGGGAATCATGCAGTCCGCCATCGCGGTAGTCCTACTGATCAGCGGGGGGTTGAACGGTCTACAGACGGCCTCCATTGTGGCCGCACTGCCGTTCGCTGTTGTTCTTATTGGTATGTGTTTCTCCCTGCTCAAGGCTCTGCAAGCTGAGGACAGAGAGCGCCGTCAGAAAGAAAAACGGCAGCGCCAAAAACTGAAACGACTGCTGGAGGAACAAGAACACTCGCTGAATGAAATTCCCGGCAGGTAATGTATACTTGATGTTAAAAACAAACAAAAGCCCGCGTCGTTGCGGGCTTTTGTTTGTTTCATGTATTGAGTTTTTGGGATCTGTCATGAATTCTGTTTGAACCCCAGGCGGAATGATTTCTAACACTTATTCATACTATGAACGTTCCCCAGTTCCCGAAGGAGTTAATGTACAATGAGGACTGGACAACTTGATAGTTGTGAAACCTTGTGGCTGACACTTCCAAGCATCATTTCCTTAACGCCCCTAAGCCCACGGCTTCCGATAATAATAAGTTGCTGCTCGGTATCCTTTGCATAATTCAATATTTCATGCCCAGGATCTCCCTTAAGATGAACAGTTTCCGGGTTAATCCCCGCAGACTTTAATTTAGATTTGGCTTGATGCAACTGTTCCAAACTGGCTTTCTCCATTTCGTTCAGTATGTCTTCCAAAAAATTCTCTGGTACATATGTCATGCCATTTGACACATAATCCTGGCTGACATTAACCAAGGTAACTTGAGTTTGTTTATTTTGGGCTATTTCAACGGTTGCATCAAGGAGTTTGTTCGTTATTTCAGATTTATCAATGGCCACCATAATTTTGTCAAACATAGTTATCATCCTTTCCGTGGCAATTCGTAACCATTTCGACTACCTACAACACGATTACTTGCTGCTCCTATACCAACTATAAATAGTAACACGGAAGCCCCAAGAAGAATGAAAAGTGGCAGGTTCCAACTATTTGTTGCATCGTGCAGATATCCTATAAGGGCTGGACCGATTGCGGCAAGAAGATATCCGATCGATTGGGCCATGCCAGATAGTTCCGCTGCTTGATGCGCATTATCAGTGCGTAACCCGAAAAACATCATGGCCAAACTAAAGGCGAAACCTCCACCAATTCCGAGTATGACGATCCACAACAGAATGACATTAGAACTTCCGTAAAGAAGTCCGAGCGTCCCCGTCAAAAGCAAAATGGTTGTGATAACCACTAACAAACGTTGGTTAGACATACGCCCGGCAATAACAGGGACAATAAAGGTAAATGGAAGCATCGCTAACTGCATGATCGAGAGGTACCATCCAGATTGGTTGGAGTCAATTCCTTGCTGCTTTAAAATTTCAGGCAACCATGCGATCAATACATAGAAAACCATAGACTGTATACCCATGAACAAGGTTACTTGCCAAGCAAGCGGGGATCGCCAAACATTCACATCGTTGCTTACCATTTGTTGACTTGTCGTGGCTGTTTGCTTCGTTTGAGTTCTTAATTGGGGTAACCAACAGAGGATCGATACAAAGCTGAGAATCCCCCATATTCCCAATGCTCCCTGCCATTTTAGCCCTGCGTTCATGGCTAGCGGTACACTGATTCCCGATGCGATTGCTCCACATAAATTCATTGAAATGGAGTAAACTCCTGTCATGGAACCAATTTTATTTGGAAAATCCCTTTTGATTATACTTGGCAATAATACATTACATATGGCAATGGCGAATCCAAGAACTGCTGTTCCAATAAACAGATTAACTGCGCCAGATAAAGATCGTATTACAATACCAACAGTCAGAAAGATTAGGGCAATCAAAATGATACGCTCAACCCCATACCTCCGTCCTAATTTTGGTACAAGAGGTGATAACACAGCAAAGGCAAGCAAGGGTACCGTTGTGATCAGGCCTGCTAATGTATTTGAAATATGAACGTCATCCCTTATAAAACCTACTAAAGGACCAACTGAGGTTAAGGGAGTACGTAAATTAGCTGCAATAACAATAATGCCGAGAATGATCAGCGCTACAGAGGATGGCACGATTTTTTTATTTTGTTTATTCGGCATTCTTCATTTCTCCTTCCTGAATTCCTACGTCTTATATTTGCTTCTTGTTGGGTGAAAAACTTTGTTATAACATCCGCGCGAATAATGAAAGTATAGTATAAGATACTTTTATAAACAATAATTATTTTATAACATACTGAAACTGAATAAAAAAATACAACTCTGAATTCCCGTCATGGAATTCGGAGTTGCATTTAATAAGTGGATTTTCGACGACTAGAAACCATATTTTAAGGATATATGGAGCACTGTTTCGTTATTCGTATGATTGGTATAAGCGTGGGGATAATCTGCACGAAAACTGATCGTATCATATTGATTCAATGTGTACATCTCTCCATTAACTTGTAACTCGATGGAACCCGTCATTACTGTCGCAATTTCAGTTGTATTCACATGATGACCTTCAGGGTAATACGAGCTATTAGGCTGTAAGTATGCCCGACACATTTCAATATCGTTGCTTTTAAAGACGGGTTCAATGACCCAATTTTTTTCATCATTAGAAAACCGCAGTCCCTCCCCTGCTCGATACAAACTAACGGGTTTCTCTGATGTGAACAAAGCCAATAGCGGTAAAGATATTCCTTTTGAAATTTTCCATATGATAGCCAAAGTTGGATTTGTCTCACCACGTTCGATATTCCCCAGAGTAAGTTTGCTTACACCCGTTAATTCTGATAAGTCGTCTAAGGTCATGTTTTTTTCTTTTCTATACTTTTTTAATGCACCGCCGATTTGTAATACAATTTGTTTTGACTCATCGATTTCATCCATTTGATATTCTCCTCAACAAAAAAACTATATAGCTAGTATATTGTTTATCAAGATTCTTTTCCATTCCGGTTCAATAGAACGTAATGAAATCTTTTGATAAAATTGTATTAAAAGGATAAAATGACGAGCATCAACGGTTTTATTTGAAGAATGGTAGCTTATGAAAGGTGGTTTAGCAATGAAAATTCTCATCGTTGGCAATTTTAGCGAGACCTCAAAATCCAATATTGCAGGGAGTTTTCCGCGAGACTGGAACGTTGTAATTGTTCCGCCCGGAAAAGAAATGCTGCATCATATTGAAGATTGCCAGGTAATCATTCCGGAACATATTAAAGTGGACCATAGCCTGCTTTCTAACGCAAAAAAATTAAAATTGGTACAGACGGGTGCAGGATTTGATAATGTGGATGTCCCTGCCTGTACACAGCTCGGCATTTGGGTGGCCAATGCTGCAGGAGTGAATGCACAGGCAGTGGCCGAGCACGTCATGGCACTGTTATTGTCTTATTATAAAAACATACCGTCTCTTGATACTTTCATGAAAAATAAGATGGATGAAAATCAATTGGACTATACAGGGAGTGAGTTAAAGGGAAAAACGATTGGAATTATCGGTTTGGGTGCAATTGGAAAAAAAGTAGCTGCGTTTTGCAGGGTTTTTGATATGAATGTACTGGCGTATGCGAGAAATGCCACTGTACAATCGGACGATTTTGTGAAAAAGACGGATTTTGATACTCTTGTAAGCACATCGGACATAGTTAGTGTACATGTACCCTTGAATGAACAAACCAAACAGCTGATTAACAAAGCGACATTCAAAAAAATGAAAAATACTGCTCTTTTTATCAATACAGCCCGCGGCGGCATTGTCAACGAAAGAGACTTGATTGATGCATTAAAAAACGGGGATATTTCAGGCGCTTGCCTGGATGTGTTTGGATCTGAACCGCTTCCTATTGACAGTGAGCTCCGGAATCAGGGTAATGTGATACTTACTCCACATACAGCGGGAATGCCTGATGGTCGGAAATTTCATAAAACAAGATATGATTTCTTTATAAAGAATATAAAACGTGTAGAAAATGGTGAGGAGCCTGAAAGCAAGCTCAATCAGTTATGATGTTTTGGTGCAATAAAAATTGATCGCCACCCTACAGCAGTTCAAAATGAAGTTGAGTCTCAGGCAACTCCGTATTCCCTTTCCACTGATTTGCACCGTATCCCATTTCCAGAACCGCAGCAATGCGCTCGTTATTCAGTACACCAAACATTTCAGTACGGCTTGGGTCGTACATCCAGTCATGCAAGGTACAGCGCACACCCAGACTTTGCTCATGAGCCAGCAAGCGGAAATTCTGAATTAGGCAGCAGACAGCTGCAAAGTCCTCTTCCCGCTTATATTGATCCGCCTCTCCCTTCACCAAGACCAGAAGATATGCAGGGGCAGGCTCCTGTAATCCCTGCATGATGTCCCCATACCGGTTATCGGCAAAGATAAATCGCCACGGCTCTCGGAGTCCATCATTTGGCGCCCATACGGCATGATTAAGCAATTCAAGGATGAGGTCGTGCGATACCGGTTGTTCCAAAAACTCACTCGGACCGCCCATGACTCCTTCCAGATCTGACAATTTCATTTTATACCCTCCTCTTCTATTTAGACTGTCCTCGCAATACGGTCCATTTCTGCTCGGCTGGTGTTCTTTTCCGACTTCTTGGCGCTTTGTCGTAATATCCTATATGAAGAATACCAACAAATCGTTCATCCTCACGTAAGCCAATTCCATTGAAGAACGCTTCATGCTGAATCATGGACTCTGTATCCCATAACATTCCTAACCCTCGTTCCCAGCCCAACAGTTGGAAGCTCTGCATCACCCCGCAGGCAGCCGCATAATTGCGGTCATTGGTCAGACGATCCGGTCCTACAGTCGACATAACAATGACGTGCGCAGGAATATCGGTAAATCTCTTTTTAAAAACATCCAGAAGTTTCCCTGGAATCAACTTGCCGAGCTTGCTTTGTGACATCTGTTCCAGCATGCAGTCTACCAACCGTTTGCGTGCTTCTGGAGTTCCGGCATATACTACACGCCACGAGCCAGACTCAACAGACGGTTGAAGCCTTATAGCCTTACGCAGTAATGCTACAATTAACTCCTGGTCCACCGGCGTAGAGTTACATTTACGAATACTCCTGCGCTCCCTGATCAATTCCGCCAGACTCAAATGCTTCACTCTCCTTTGTTCTATCTGGATTCAATATTCATACTGCTGTCTTGAAGAAATTGATGGATTACTTTTAGCTCCGTTTCCGAATATTTGTCGAGAGTACGATAGAAGCGCTCAGCCTCATGTATATGAAGACGTTCATGCAGTTCAAAGATTTTTTTGCCCTGCGGTGACAACCGGAAATAACTTTCCTTTTTGTTGTCGTTCATTTTCGTCCGTTTGACGAATCCTTCCTCCAGCAGTTTGTTGCCAATTTTGGTGATACTTGCTTTGGACAAATTCATCGCCTCGGCAATACCCGTGTTGTTAATAGGCTCATGTTTGCCTATGCAATCTATCATATGAACCGCGGTCAAATGCTGAGGGATTTTCTCGATACTTTCTCGCTGGGCGATACTTAGGAAATGCTCGATTTCAGTATCCTTGTGGTTCTCATAAACATGTAAAAAACGAATAAATTGGTCATAAAGCAACTGTTTTGTTCGATCTTTTGAGATCATTCTTCGATCGCTCCTTATTTACTTGTAAACAAAAATATCATTTAAATAATAGGGTTTTTCTAAATAAAATCTTATATTTAGTTTACTGGTAAACAATATATCATGAATGATAATGCTTATCAACTTTATTCTCTGGCATTGCAACAACTCTACAAACAAAGACAGAGACCTGCGTTGAACTGAATATCTTTTATTGAGACTGCAATCTTCGTTGGAATCGCTACCAGCATGTGGACATGATCGGGCATCATATGACCTTCTATAATTTCTACTCCCTTGTACTTGCATAAACGTTTTGAAAATTTCGATTAAGTCTTTTCTGACTTGATTATAGATTTCTTTCTGTCTATACTTCGGGGTGAATACAATGTGGTATTTGTACATCCACTTTGTGTGTCCAGGCTGTAGCTCTTGTTTGCCAACTGGCTAAAGCCGTAAAAATAAAATAAGGACGGATATACTCCGCCCTTATTTTTCGTTAGTATCACGACACACACTTAAACATGCGGTCCTTTTCCTTCGTTTCACGCCTGATCGGCTGCCAAGAGGTGCTTTTGAATATTTAATATAGCTTCGGAAGTTTATCCAGCGTAATGGCATAGTCACAATGATACGCGCTGCGCAGCTCCTCTTTTGTCGTAAACTTCTCCGTCCTACCAAAATCCTGAGACCATGTCATAAACCACAGCCACGGGATGCGCGAGGTTGACAAGCTTCTAATACTCGGAATCGGACCAATCTCCCCGATAGCAGCAAGTTTTGGAGTTCGTGTAACACCAACCAGTTCCTCATATTCCTTCCGTAAATCCGTATGTTGGTGAGCTGGGGGGTACATATCCCTGGAAATAATGTCAACCACGTCATCCCCAACGTAACCTTCGACCAACGGTGAGTTCCACACCCAAATTAAATTATTTAGATTATGATAATGCGTATACCTCTCATACATGATACGGTACAATTGTTTTGCGATTTCCGGGCCTTGACTGCCCCACCAGAACCAAGTGCCTTCCGCTTCATGAAATGGTCTCCACAAGATCGGAATACGTTTGTCGCAAAATTCCCGGAGGATATTGGCCATATGGTCCATATCGGACAACAGGGCTTCATATTCTATGGTTCCTTCCGTAATCGCTTTACTTACGTTAAAATTTGTATGCTCCGAATAGAAGCTTTTATCCCGTCCGCCAAGCGGTGAAAACCAATGCCATGTGAACGTAAGCAAGCCTCTGTTGTTCTCCGTCCACTCCCAGGCTTTTTGCAGCGTATCCTGGTTTTCAGCGATTTCCAGCAAACACTCTTCGCCACTATCGTCATAATTAATGTTTGGAGAATACCCAAGAAGCTCGAATCCGCATAGTGCCGGCCACTTCCCTGTTACTTGATAGATGTAGTTTAATTCTTCTTGCACCATGGTTTGGGTGTGCTGTCCCGTAATGATGCCATTCCCTTGAATCTCGTGGAAATAATTGAGTACAGAACGTACTTCTTCCGATGCATTAGGATTGCAAGGTATCGATTTCATCGTATCCTGCCTTTCTGTCTATTCTCAATTGAATACTTATTGACCGCTCCACAGTTTAACACGGTCTTTCACATATTGACCAAAAGCCTCTTCCATCTCTTCCACTCCAGCCTTTTCCAATTCAGCCATGTACTCATCCCAGACTTTATCGAAATTTTCCGGTTTGGCCATTACAGCTTCAGGAATTCGTTTCCATGTGATATCCTTCATTTTGGCCATTAATATTGTCGCCTGGCTATCGCTTGGCAAAGCAATATTGTAAACCGCCCCGGCTTTTCTTTCAGGAAACTCTTCTTCTTTTGGGAAAAGATCTCTCCAATGCTCGACTTTGTAAGCGGCCAAAGCATCTTTTTCGGGTGCACTGTAGGTCGCCGTTAAAAGGTCACTGTTCGTTTTCGTATAATAATTGCCTGTAGAGTCCTTAATTCCGTCACCATAATGAACCGATAGGTTCCAATACAGGCCGAGACCCGATTCCTTCATGTAAGCACTACCTTCGTTGTCCATCTTTTCTTGAACATCCTTCGGTACAGTTCTTTTTCCATTCTCTACAACGTAATCTTGTCCTTCGATCCCCCAGTTCATCAGAATCTGTCCTTCTTCCGAAGCCAGGTAATCCAAAAATTTGATTGCAGCCACAGGATCTTTGCACTCACTGGAAATCGCGATCCCATATCCTCCGTCAAACCCAGCGGACCAGAAATTAGTATCCTTATACTCTTCAGACAATGTTACTGGATAATGACCGTAAGTCCGGTCAAATTTCCCTGCAGCCTTCAATGCCTGTTGAGCATCACCATAGTCCCATGCAGGGTCGATCAGGCCAAGCACACGTCCAGATGAAACCTTGGATTTGAATTGATCCGTCTTTTGAACAAAACTTTCCTTATCCAATAAACCTATATCGTTCATATGGTTCAGCCAGCGGAAATATTCTCTTTCCTCTGGACGGCGGAAATGATAAGTTACATCAAAAGTTTGTTGGTCTACATAGTACTCTCCATCATCAGGTGCACCTGTCGTAAAAAATCCCATATTCGTCACCTGATACATATGCCAGTCATCCGCATTAATGGTTAGTCCGATATTTTTGTTACCGTTATCATCTGTTGGGTGTTTAGCTATATAGTCTGTAAGGACCTTCTCGTAGTCCTTTACCGTACGAATTTCAGGATAACCAGCTTCTTTTACAACACGATGTTGAAGTTGGAAGCCACCGTCGGCTTTGAATTTACGTTCATCGATAGCAGACCAAGTGGGAATGGCATAGATGGCTTGATCCTCCAAACTATATTTGGCACGAACAATCTTATCGCCAAGCATCTTTTTAATATTAGGCGCATGTTCTTCAATCAGGTCCGTCAGATCGAGAACTGCACCTACATCCACTAGCTTGCCAAGATCAGCCTTTGCAGCTATGAGATCGGGAACTTCACCAGTGGCAGCCATGATGGATACCTTTTGCACAGGGTCCCCCACTGCGAATTCAGCATCCAAAACGACACCTGTTTTCTCTGTGATGACTTTTCCTATACGGTCATTCATATTGTTCCAGTTAGGACTTCCATCCTCTGAAAAATAAGTAAGTGTGATAGGATTTGAGCCATCTTGACTTGCTGATTCCCCACCACCACTTCCACTGCAGGCTGCGAGTTGACTGAGCAACAGACCAGCTGAAAGTAGTGTTACTGCTGTTTTTCGGGTTCGCTTTCTCATAAAAACAACACTCCCCATGTTTCAGATAATTTAAGGATACAAAGTCATTTACGGTTAGAGTCTCATCAGCTTTTGACCGCACCTAGTGTCATGCCTTTTACAAAGTACTTTTGCAAGAATGGGTACACAATGAGAATAGGCACAGTTGCGATGATGGTAATCGCCATTTTGACAGCGTCAGGAGACACTTGCGACATCAATTGAGACATGTTTTCCCCACGTATATTGTTCGAGTTTGTGGTGGTACTCTGAAGCACTTTCATGAGCTCATACTGCAAGGTGGTCAGGGAGTCATTGGAACCATTATAAAGGTACGTATCAAACCAGGAATTCCATTGCCCGACAGCAAGGAACAAGGCTACGGTTGCAAGAGCAGGCTTGGTGAGCGGTAGTATGACACGCCAGTAAATGGTGAAATCGTTTGCCCCATCAAGCTTGGCCGATTCTTGCAAAGCATAAGGAATTCCATCAATGAACGAACGGATGATGAATATATTGAAGGCGCTTACGAGTCCTGGCAAAATATACACTGCGAACGTATTGATCAGATCCAGATTCTTGATCAAGATAAAACTAGGAATCAAACCGCCCGACACATACATTGTGATCGCCAGAAATACGGAAACAAATCGTCTTCCCTGAAACTCTCTACGAGCAAGTGTATAAGCAACCATCGAACCGCTTACCAGACCTGCCAGGGTTCCTATTAGAGTTCGAAGCACCGATATTTTGAATCCCGTGATCAACCCCTCATAACTAAAGATGAGCTTATAATTTTCAAGAGTGAATTGTCTAGGGAAAATAGAAATACCGCCTCGAACAGTATCTACGGAATCGTTGAATGAAATGGCGAGCACATTCAAAAAGGGATATAGCGTCGCAATCGTAACGACTCCTATGAAAACATAAACAAAGGTGTCAAATATCAAGTCTTGGGGAGATTTTGCGCCTATCTTCGGTCGTTTGGGTGTGACGGAAGAAGTTGTCGGCTCGGATGCTTCCATGTGTGTTCCTCCTCCTTACATAATGCTTTCGTTAGCGAATTTTTTAAAAAGTCCATTCACGACGAACAGCAAAATCACGCTGATGACCGAGTTAAAGATACTAATAGCGGTACCAAAAGAATATCTCCCCATGGATAAACCGTAGTTCAACGCATACAGATCCAACACTTCGGAATAATCGCTAACCATGTGATTACCAAGCAAGAATTGCTTTTCAAATCCGATTCCTACGAGGTGGCCAATCGACATAATAAACAGTACGATGATTGTTGGCCTGATGCCTGGGAGTGTAATATGCCATATTTGTCTCATACGACTGGCGCCGTCTACCCTTGCTGCCTCATACAGTTCAGGACCAATCCCCGAAATGGCAGCCAAATAGATAATGGCGTTCCACCCTGTCTCCTTCCAAACATCGGCTCCGGTCACTATTCCCCAGAACAGTTGACCCTTGGCCATAAATTGTATCGGTTGGTCAATCAAATTCAGCCCCAAGAGCAAGTCGTTTATCGCGCCTCCGTCAGTTGACAGCATTTTGATGACGATCCCGGCGGCCACGACCCAAGACACGAAGTGAGGCAGGTAAGAAACAGTCTGTACGAAACGCTTCATAAACTGAACCCGTACCTCGTTTAGAACCACTGCGAACAATACAGGAAACACGAACCCAGCCACAAGCCCCATAAGGCTCATTGCCAGTGTATTTCTTAGCACCAAATAGAAATGCTCATCCTGAAACAGTGCTTGGAAATGATCGAATCCAACCCATTTTTGATCGAAAAAACCTTTGCCTGGTCTGTAGTTTTGAAATGCCATCGTCCATCCCCACAGAGGCAAATACTGAAATACAAACACCCAAATCACAAACGGAAATGACATCATGTACAGATATTTTTGATTCTTAAAGACTTTCCACTTTTGCGAATTTTTGTGTTTGCGTGTGCGGAACCTTCTCTCTTCTGTTATCGCTTTCATTTCATCCCCCCCTTTCCTCTTTCATCATAAAACGATTGTTATATTGGCGACATATCGGAGATCCAGTAGGATTTCATTCTATAATCTATACTGTTTTCAGAAAAAACAATTTTGTTTTCATAAGTTGGTATAATAAAAATCCCCTGCATTGATTAATGCAGAGAATTTTTATTATCGCCATATTTATTGAGTGGCGCTCAACTTGAACCATGCACTGGTATAATCTCCTGTAAGGGGAGGGATGATCAAGCCTGCTTGCATTAAACGATCCCCGCCGAAAGATCCCATGTGTCCACTCTCTCCAGTCACTTCATAAGTATACGAATGATCCAATCCTTTGAGCTGAAGTACATCAGCAGCAGGAGTGGGCTTGGCTAAAACTCGAAAGTAAAATACGATAGCTTCGCATCGATTGTCCGAAACGAACATCCAGGATGTTTCATTGCCTTGAAAAGGGCTCCGAAGTCTAAATAGATCCCCCTGTTGTATGAGAGAACGATGTTCTTTGTACATGGCAACCTGTTCTTTCACCTGGATTTTTTCGGCATCCGTGAATTTGGTCAGATCAAGTTCATAGCCAAAGTTTCCCGACATCGCAACGTCCCCTCTGAATTTAAGCGAGGTATCGCGGTGAACTTGATGGTTCGGCACGGCGGAGACATGAGCTCCGATGGTACTGACGGGATATACCAAACTGGTCCCGTATTGTATTTTTAAGCGTTCCACGGCATCCGTGTTGTCACTTGTCCAAGTCTGCGGCATGTAGTACAGCATTCCGGGATCAAACCGACCTCCACCGCTGGAACAACTTTCGAATAAGATTTCCGGAAATGCAGTCGTCAGTTTATTTAAAAGTTCATAGAGCCCAAGCACGTACCGATGTGCAATCTCCTGTTGATTCTCGGGTAAAGCCGTTGCGGAACCAATTTCGGTCAACGCGCGGTTCATGTCCCATTTTACGTAAGAAACAGGTACGTTGGTGAAGATTTCAGCCAGTGCATCATACAAATAATCACGGACTTCCGGCCGTGAAAGATCCAATACCAATTGCCAGCGGGCTTCCGTCCGGCGACGGCCTTCAACGTGCAGGCACCAGTCGGGGTGCTTCCGATACAGATCACTTTCGGGTGAGATCATTTCAGGTTCAAACCATAATCCGAATTGCAAGCCTTGGCGTTCAATCCGCTCTGCCAAATCACGCAAGCCGTTAGGAAGCTTTCTCCGATCTTCAACCCAGTCTCCGAGCGAACTATTGTCGCTGTCACGTTTGCCGAACCAGCCGTCATCAAGCACCAACAGTTCAATCCCCAGATGAGAGCCTGTCTCGGCAATCGCTTCAATCTTTTCTGCAGTGAAATTAAAATAAGTTGCCTCCCAATTGTTCACAAGAATCGGTCGCTCCTTGTCCCTATGCACGCCGCGGCATAAACGGTTCCGGTAGAGTCGATGATAGATTCGGGACATGCCTCCGATCCCTTCATTTGAATATACCAATACAGCCTCAGGAGTTTGGAAGGATTCGCCAGGAGGAAGTAGCCAACCAAAATCAAATGGATTCAGGCCAATGCCCAAACGAACAACACCAAAAGCATCCACTTCCGCTTCGGCATGGAAATTACCGCTATACACCAGATTTACAGCAAAAACCTCCCCATGATCCTCATCGGCTCCCGGGCTAACGACAGCCGCAAAAGGATTGTGCTGATGACTGCTCATTCCACGTTTGCTCCCAAGACTAGTACCTCCTGGGCCCAGGGGCCTGCGTTGAAGATGCGCCTCTCGAGCCCAATGACCCGCGAGGTATAACAATTCATAATGGCTCTTGCCATACAAATCAACATTGGCACTAAGCGCACGTAAAAGTTTGATCGTGCTGTGACCGTTGTTCTTAAAGTGAACTGACCTGGTAATAGCACCATCCCTGAAGATACAATATTTCAGAAGAACGGTGATTCCTGCGTACGCATCCTCCAGTTCCAGCTCCAAGGTATCTGCTTCATGGTCTGTTTCCGTATACACATACGGCAGACCATCAAGTGCTGGTTTACCAGCGCCGGTTGAGTACCCTTTGAAGCGTAGCTCTGTAATGCGGCTCCCGTCTTCAAGTAGAACTTGATAGGCAGGCGATCTGAAGTCACCTGTTCCATATTGCGGATATTCATGAGGCATGGAGCCTAGCTCCGTTTTTTCCAGACCTGGTACAAGTTTTTCAAGGTTTCCTTTCTCGGACAATCTTTGTCCCCAATATACCAGTAAAGGATAGCCGTCTATGATTTGAATAACATAACTGGTTACGCGGGATTGCAGATGAAAAATATGCTGTGACTCGTTAATATAAATAGCCATTACATGATTCACTCCTGTTAAACTAGATTGTTCCTGCTCAATAATAAAATGTATCCCTTTTCGATTTAGGGACTACCATACAATCCTTCGGGAAGTTCATCTAGCGTGATTACGTTGTCATGATTGTATACCTTTTTCAAATATTCCTTTGTATTCGTTTTTCCGTCGCGCAGATAATCTCCAGTCCAGGTATTGAAAAAGTTCCAATGTGCGCCGTAAGTCTGGAGCAGATCAGGATCCGGAATAGGCCCGTTTTCTGCAAGCGCTACAAGCTTTTTGTGCTTGCCCAAAAACAAGAGTTCATCATACATGGCAATGTTAGGGCTATGATCGCCCGCTGGATTGTAAACGTCGATACTTACAATGTCGACCATATCATCGCCCGGGTACCACTCCTCCTTCACAGAGTTCCAAACCCAAATGAGATTGTTTAACTGATGGTGATCGGTCAAGCGTTGGTACATTAGTCTATATAATTTTTTGGCAGGTTCGGGCCCTTTGGCTCCCCACCAAAACCAGCCGCCCTCTGCTTCGTGCAGTGGTCTCCAAAGTACGGGAATGTTATGATCCTGTAGCCGCTTCAACTGAACAGCGATGGCATCAATGTCTCGAATTAAAAGCTTGTAATCTTCCGATTCCGGATGATTCAGGGCATATTCTACATCGAAGGTTGTAAACTCGGTATTAAAACCTCGCCACCATTCGTGGCCCGGTTCGTTGCCGCCTATTCCCTTCGGCGCATTCCAATGCCAGCTTAATGATACTATTCCTCCGCGTTCGTACCATTCAATCATCTTCTCCACCTCGTTTGAGGTACTTCCATTTTCAACACGGGATGGAGAATAATCCATCAAATCACTGGAAACCAGCGCAGGGGATTTTCCTGTCTGCTTGTAGATCCACTTCGCATCTTCCAGTGTCTGCTGTCCTGAAATTATCTTCTTTCCATATTGGCTGGTCATAAAATCCAAGAGTGCTTTGGCTTGGGGAGTTGCTTTGGAATTACTTAAGGTATCCATCTTTATATCCTGTTTGGATACGTTGGGCTCTATACGTTTGAGCTTGATGTACTCAATACCATAGTATCCCCACCCCCGTAAGATTTGGATGGAGTTACTGCCTTGGTTCAGAAGCACTTTGGTCACCTTTTTTTCAGCACGGACCTGCCCTGGGTTGGGAGCATTAAGCATCAATTCACCAGCACCTGAACCATTCACTTGAATAGAGGTTGTTTTGTCCCCATTTCCTTCTGGAATGTAATATCCCAAGCTCAACTCATACAGGCCATCTTCCGGTGCTTCAACCTTGAATGCAGCGCTTCCTTTAGCTGAATTATCTTCTTCAAAAAAATAAGAAATGTAACCTTTGCCATCATATAACTTGTCCATTGCTTTGGCAGTTGTCCCGTCCCGTTTCTCAATCCCGTACCCTTCTAGCTGAGCATCTTTAAATGTTACTATTAATGCTTGTGTTTGATTAGGTTCAACAACAAATCCGGGTACCGTAATGGCTGCTTCCACCCTGGAATGAGTGAAACTCGACATGATGATGCCCAAAAAGAAAAAGGCCGATCCTAACATTAAATAGGTTTTATTTGACGCTGCATACCTTATCATTGAACCTGATTTAGTCTTCATTTTATGCCTCCCCTCCATTCATTACATTCCTGTTATCGCTTTCAATTGTTATGGTCCCTCCTTTCGTATCAACTATATTGGCTGAGGAGGCTCTGGGACATATCACAAATCTTAAATCCTTTCATTCTAAAATCCTTTGTATTTTCAGAAAATACATACCTTTTCATAAGGGAATTAAAAAACTCCCCTACTGTTCGTTACTTCCGTTCGTAGAGGAGCATGGTTTAAGGTTATTCTTTTTTTTGATAAAAAGAAGGTGACTCCCCTTCTAGTTTCTTGAATTTGGTGTAGAAATAATTGACGTTTGAATATCCTACCCTTTCAGCCACTTCGTAAACCTTCATATCCTGAGCCAGTAATTCTTTCGCTTTCTGAATCCGTATCCGATCAAGATAGGCGTTGAAATATTCCCCTGTGTAACTTTTGAAGAGTTGGCCCAGATAGGAACTACTGTAGTTAAACAATACGGCAAGCATTTCTAATCTTAGGTTATCCCCATAGTGCCGATCTATATAATCCAGCAATCGCTTCATTTCATTGTCTTTACTATTGTAATCTGCGCATCGAGCGAGCCTCTCCATAACAACAGAAATACGGTCGACGAGATCCTGAATATATCGGGAATGATATACTTCAGCAAGGAATTGGGCCGGGTCTCCTGGATAATCGCTTAAAGACCAGACACGGGAATGAATTTTTCGAACTGTTTCATTAGCAAGATAGAAGAAACGGTCACGGATCTCCTTTTCATCAGCCTGATTAGCTACTTGTTGTAATGCTATTTCGTTCAAAAATGACGAGATTGCACTTGCATGCCCAACATCGACCAGATAATGCAACCTGAAAGCTTCTTCCTCCTTATTTGACATAGATAATACTGAAGAATGGACAGTTTCCTGTCGATAGCTTTCTGGTGTTTCCTCAGTGAGAAGCCTTCCTCTGTCATAGAAAAAACTACGCTCCAAAAGGGATTTTGCTGTTCTAAACGAATGAACAACTTCCTCAAGAGACCGCACGGGCTGCCCTACTGCTATGTCCATTTCAAATCGAAGCTCACCTGATAAGAGCTGGAGATTCTTGTGAAGCTCGGTCCATCCCAATTCGCTAACAGGAGAGTTACTTAGCAATAAAACAATGTATGGTGCAAAATATAAAACGAACCCTTGACGTTCCGAAGTGTAGGTTCTGCTGACTACATTTTTGAAATTCTGAATTTGTTCGCTTTCTTCTGGATCTGAACCTGAGAACCCGATTAAAACGATCTGATACGTAGTCCAGCTGATTTCAAATGAGTCTGACCACTTACTCAAAATGGAATCCTCTGAAGCATGATTACCGGTTAGTAGAGAATAAAGTATCCATTCCGGTGTATTCGTTTTTTGTAACATATTTTTTTTCTGCACGTTTGAGAGCTGTTCATGAATCTTTTGAAGTGATGCTGATAGTTCTTCCTTGTTTACAGGTTTGAGCAGATATGCTTCAACACCGAATTGAAGAGCTTGCCGCGCGTACTCAAAATCGGCGTAACCACTGAGTATAATGACATGACTGATCCAGCCACGGTGACGGATCTGCTGAAGGAGTTCCAATCCGTCCATGCCTGGCATACGTATATCAACCAACAATACGTCGGGAATCGTTTCTTCGAATATTCGGAGAGCCTCATTTCCACCAGCTGCCGTTCCAATCACTTCAAATCCTAATTCCCTCCAAGGTATTAACGTTTGTAACCCCAAACGTAGTTTGGGTTCATCATCAACAATGATCACGGAGAACATCAGGTTCCCCTCCTTCCTTCGGAATACAAAATGTGATGCAGGTGCCTCTGCCCTCTGTGCTTTCAATTGAAAGCCTTGAACGTGTACCGTAGGTAAGTTCTAATCGGTCGTTCACGTTACGTAGCCCAATACGATCCCCGGCTTCATCGGAGTTCATTAACTGTTTTTTTATCTCATTCATTTTCTTTGGAGGTATACCCGCACCATCATCATGGATTTCTACAAATAACGTCCCCTGATCGTTAACCTTCGTTCGAACAGTGATCAACGTTGGACCCTCTTTGCGATCCAACCCATGGAGTATCGAGTTCTCAACCAAAGGTTGAATGATAAGTGGGGGGATTTCAATGTGTTCGCTTGCTGGGTCGATTTCCATAATGTATTGAAGTCGGTCTTCGTACCGGAATTTTTGAAGTTCCAAGTAACAACGAACCATGTTTAACTCATCTGAAAGCGGGATCTGGCGACTTCCGACCTCTAAACTATTTCGGATCAACACGCTAAGCTGCCATACAGCTTGGGCTAAACCCTCTTCCCCGCGAAGATGTGCTTCCATTCGAATGGACTCAAGTGTATTAAACAGGAAGTGGGGATTGACCTGGCTCGCTAACATCTTAAATTTAATATCATTTTGTTTTTGTAATAGTGTCTGTTTCTGCTGGTTACTCTCTTCCACTTCCAACATTAGTTCACTGATTCGATGAACCAGATCATTGAATTGTCTGGAGAGTTGGCCGATTTCATCTTTTCCATCGAGGTCAAGATAAGTATCCCAGGACACCGTACCTACTCGGGACATGTGCTTACTAAGTCGAAGCAATCTTCTCGCAATAAATGATGCCGAAACATAAACAAGCAAAACTGCGATGATTAGACATCCACCTATAACAAATGTAGCCAAGCGAATGATAGCGTTTGCATCATGTAGAATCTCAGACACGGTAAAAACGGAAATGATACGTAGTCCATTCCAACTATTCTGTGGAGTTATGTTTGCTATAACCACCTTCGAATTTTTCCCATCCATAACAGCTTCGTAGCTACCCTCCGGTTGAGACAACATATTACTCCCGGCATGCACAGAGGCAAGGTTTTTACCGTAGAGATCAGGGCGGTTGGCTGCCACAATATTATTGTTGTCATCCACGATCATCGTTGAGAAAGTCTCTTGGGATAGAATAGAGTTTAGCAAATCAGAATTCACATTAATCACCAAAACACTTTCATTTTTCAACTCATCCAGATTGATTTTTCGAACCAGACTTAGATAATGTCTATGATCACGCTCATCCTGAATATAGTCCCAACCTGCAAGCCCCTTTTGACTCAAGGCGGCTCTATACCACTCAGACTGTTTCGTTTGGTCGTCTGGCTGCATAAATTCCCAATTATTGAGCATCGTTGAATTAGACGTATATAACCGAATTGATTTTATTTCCTTATACAGCCGCATATAATCCCGAATGTCAGTATATTGACGATAGGTTTGGATAACTTCGTTATAACTTTCATAATTGCGGCTTGCTATGGACTTCATTCGGTTATCATTGGAGAGTTGATAGGAAATATCAATAGCTACATTGATAACTTCCTCGGTCCTTTTCTGTACACGCTCCACGTTATTGGTTGCTTGTTCAGCGGCATTCAGGATCATGACTTCCTTCAGCTTGCTTGTTAGATAGATACCACTTATTAAAAGTGGGAGTACGGCCACGGTTATAAAGATCAATGATAGCTTACTTTTAAGTCTGATGTCATTTAGTACTCGGATAAAGCGCATAGCACGGGCCTCTTTCCTATATGTAGTTCCGATAATGATGGATGAAATTCACATATGATTAATATTGTACTATTTCCTTTTTACATAAAGCCAAATCTACTCTTCTCTTTTTGAATAGTCAATGAAACATTTTATATGGGATCGAGAGGGTCCGATTGGTTCGTAGTAGGTCAGAGTTATTTCATATCGAGTTTTTCTAACTAATAATAAACCAAGCAACCGATCATATGATCGGCTGCTTGGTGAGGGTAAGTCTATCAAGGCAATTATTTAAAATCTTGCATTAAATCATCGATGACTGCTTTTACAGTTCTAATCTCTTTAATTGGTGTAATTCCTGTGCCGACAGTAATATAGCCATCGTCTGTATTGCCTTCTAGCATTCCGATCCGCATTCCAATTGATCCACGCATCAATTTTGCTGTTTCTTCACGACTGGCACCTTGTTTATCCATATCGACTAGTTTATTCGCCAATTTAGTAGGTAAAGAACGATAGTATGCTGGTAAAGTACGGAACATTAGTAAATCTTCTGCTGTAGCATCTACAATCATTTGTTTCACCTTTTCTGCTGCTGGATTTTCTTTTGTTGGAATAAACACACTGCCAGCAAACACACCTTCAGCGCCTAAAGCAAATGCGGCACGCACTCCTCTAACGTCTCCAATACCACCAGCTGCCATTACAGGAATATTTATAGCATCTACAATCATGGGAACAATCGAAAATGTTCCAATAACTCGTTCTGGAACCGTACCACCTTCATCAAATCCAGTCGCTACATAAACATCGATTCCAAATTGTTCTGCAGCTTTTGCATTTTCAATAGTAGGCGTAAGGGGTCTATAAACAATTTTAATATTGTTTTCTTTTAATGGTTTAAAGATTCTTTCATCCAGTATATCATTCACCAGAACAACAGGAACTTTCTCGTCAATAACTGTTTCTATAAGTGGCCATGTGTAAGCTAAATCACGATTCACGATCAATGGAATGCCAAATGGCTTATTCGTTAAAGATTTGGTTTTTTGTATTTCAGTTCTCATTCTTTCCGCACTTATTTCGGGTGAGCGGGTTATATCAACCTGACCGGCATTTGGACCTAGAAATCCTAATCCATCTGCATTGCTTATTGCTGCAACCAATTCGGCATTAGTAACCCAAGACATTGGTCCTTGTATAATTGGCTTTTTAATATCTAATATTTCACATATTCTGTTAGCCATTTTATCTGTTCTCCTCTTGTTTTTTATATTATTACTTCGTGTATTTATTTTCTGGGTAAGGTAGACCTAAATTTCCCCGAAGTGTGTCGTCCTCATATTCCTTACGGAATATGCCTCTATCTTGCAAGATAGGAACAACCAATTGGATAAAGTCCTTAAATCCTGCAGGATGATCTTGTCTAATCAGCAAGATATCCATGATGCCTTCTCGATACCAATGTTCGATTTGTTCGGCAACCTGCTCTGCCGATCCTATCAATCCAGGTTTCGGCATTCGATAACCTTTAGGCATCCATGATTCAATTTCCCTTAGTTTTTCCAGGGCTTCTTGTTCCGTTCCACCAACGATCGGGTTGTGAGAAGGCATCATCAACAGGTCATATGGTGAACGCCCTTGATTTTGAACTTTACGTTTAAGTTCATCAGTGAATGCCTTGAGATATTCCAAATCATGTCCTGGTGCCATGATGACTTCGGCATGCTGTGCAGCAATATCCATGAACTCCGGTGAAGTGCCCGCTTGAAAGACCACGGGTCTTCCTTGCCTTGATCGACTGATATTTAAGGGTCCCTCCACGGAAAAGTAATTCCCGGTATAATCTAGCGGATGCATCTTACGCGGGTCATAAAATACCCCACGTTCCTTATCACGTATAAAGGCATCATCTTCATACGAGTCCCAAAGTCCTTCAACAATCTCCAAGAACTCTTTTTTCATGGGATAAAGATCTGCTTTCTTCAGATGGGACCGACTGTAATTGGCTAATCCTCCAGGATTGGAGGTAATTGCATTCCACCCTGCTCTGCCCTTGCTAATCTTATCGAGGGAAGCGATTTGCCTAGCAACGGTAAAGGGATCAGCATATGAAGTCGCTATCGTTGCGGTTAAACCAATGGAATGAGTTACCATACTCAATGCAGATAAAATAGATACACCCTCAAACATGCTTAGATAGTGCGGGATCATGCCAGGTCCGATATGACTTACGTCTGCCAAAAAGATCAGATCGAACTTTCCCTGTTCAAGTTGTATAGCTTTCTGTACGTAATACTCAATATTTTCACTGGCATCTGCTGGAATATGAGGGTGTCTCCAACCCGTGTAATTCCAACCCACGCCATCAATAATTCCTCCTAGTTTAAGCTTTCTTTCTTCCATAATAGAATGATCTCCTTTTCACGAGTTCACTTACTTTCCTTGTAGAACACCTAATTCCTTAGCCGATAACTTGTGCCCTTTCTTCCGACTCTCTTGATTTGGATAGAAGTCAGCACTCCGTTACTCCTTGCCCTCTTAAGTTTATTATTTAGCTTGCTAACTATAAGAGTGAAAATAGTTGGTTGTTGAGCCAATCTTAAGCGTAATCGTTTCGTTTGCAAAGAGGGCAATTTAAATGAACATAGTACATCTTTTTGTACGTATAGAATGAGTCTGTCTTTCAAACCCAAAAGGCCATCCTTTGTTGGATGGCCGTGTGTGCTTTGATAAAAACCTCCAGTTGTCGTCCCCTTTGAGTCTATCCCAACCAATATAATTGGAATATCTATGAGATACGCCATCATGGAATATATCTTGATTATTTCGCTAATATCCATTTTTGTCGATCAAGTGATGGATTCAGTTCACTCAGGAAGAGTTCGGTCCCATCTTCCGATACTTCTAATGCTACTTGATGATGAGCTGAAGTAATATGAACGGATCCGTCTTTGTTCTGGTGAAGGACCCAACGCTGGTTGTTATATCCTAAGTAATGATACAGCTGAAGTTTGTTTTGCCCTATATCCAGATCAAGCGTCTGACCGGCCGTAGTACGAATCGAATACGATCCTGCTTCGTCGCCTGTCGGAACAAATACCCACTTCTGGGTGGAGGCTGCACTTGCATCTTGCAAGGTAACCGGCTCCCCGTTGACAAGGTTAGCTGTGTAAATGGATTTCTGCGTTGCGGCATTTACAAGGCTGGACTTGGTGAGGTTTGCAGGTTCACCGTTGCTCACATTGACGTTCTGATAAGATGCGGAGCCGCCAAATACATGGAGTCCAAAGTGACCTTCTGCAAAAGTACCATCCATGATATCTATGACTTTTTGACTGTCCACGTGAACTATAATATGCGGACCATTCGCTTCTATTTTCACCTTATACGTATGACCTGGCTGAATGAACGTTGGTACTTTTGCAAGAACCTGCCGTTCTTCAAATGCTCCATTGATTTTGTAGAACAGACGGATTGCCTTCATGTTAGGGTCTAGATTCAGATAATAACCACTTCGACCATCTTCGCTAGCCCTGAACAAAATAGAACCTGCCCCCCCTGTTTCACCGAGCATCATGTCTGCTTCATACGTAAAATTCCCAGCCTTCTCTTTGGCAATATAATTCGCATCGCTAAAATATTTACCACGAATCCCATGTTCACTAACTAACCATGAAGCAGCAGACAGATCTTTAGCCCATCCACTCAGGTTTGTCCGGAACTCGCCACCTGAGACTTTAACGAGTACACTAGTGGAAGTTTTGCCATTCGGAGTAGATACGGTGACTGTGGACTCCCCTTCTTTTTTTGCCTTAATAACTGCTTGTGAATTATCTACCAAGTCTATGGCTATTACTTCGTTATTACTGGAATTCCACTTCAGCGGTTGAACGCCTAAACCCGGACCATACTCGACCATCGCCTGCAGTGTATCCGACTCGCCTACCCCCAATTCCCGAACGGTTGTATCCATCTTTATTTGAGCTTTTGAAGGAATGTCCCCATTCCAGACAGAGTCAAGTTGATGCACTTTCAGGGAAATAACGTTCACATTCCCACCTTTCACGTAAAAACTCATCGCTCTACTCGCAGGATCCGGAAATATAACATCTGAGAAGACAACTTTGCCGTCGTTACCAAAGGCTTCAACAGAAGACTCATCCACAAGAATACGCATCTTGATCCGATTATTCTCCATTTGCGTAGCCGCTTCATGTTTCTTGCTGAAAAGGTTAGAAAAATCCGTTTCACCGGATGCAGTTCGGTCCACAAACATACGACTATCGCTTGCCTTATAACCCACGACTGTCTTCTGATTTGCACCCTCACGAATGTTAAAGCCAAACTCGGTCGCTGTACTGGTTTCAGGGATTTCAATTTCAGCTTCAATTTCGTAAGCACCTGAAATAATACCTTTTAGCAGATTCCCGGAAGAAGGACTCACCGACTTGTTAGAAGCAGAGTACAACGGTTTTCGCAGTGATTCCAATTCTTTGATTGGACTTTGCGCCATCCGAATTCCATCTTTGGTTGTTACCAATGATACTTCTCTCGGAATGGTTAGTTCACCTTTCCAATTGGACGTTGGGAAAGCGAACGGATAGTCCCAATTCGTCATCCACGCCATCATCACTGTGCGATGATCAGGCATATTAGCGAAAGACATCGAAGCGTAAAATTCTTTACCAAAATCTGTTCTTAACACCTTACCTGCCGGATTATCGTTCACGAATTTACCATCAGCTGTTAAATGACCGATAAAATACTCGGCATCTGATCCGCCTGTTTTGGGATTCGCTCCTGTACTGATCATCATAACCCACTTCTTCTGTGATGTTCTGTCTACCGGAAGCTGGAACAGATCAGGGCATTCCCATACTCCTCCGCGGACGTAATCCCCATATCCCCAATTATCTGTCAATGTCCAGTCAAGTAAATTCGTTGACGTGTAGAAACGAATATGATCTCCTCCGGATACAACCATAACCCAGCGGTTATTCTCATCATCACGGATCACTTTCGGATCTCGGAAATCCCAATTCCCAGCTTCATTTCCGCTCTTACCCGGGTTCTCAATCACAATCGGGCGTTCCTTCGAATACTCCCAAGTACGACCTTGGTCTTTACTGTATGCCAGACCTATACGCTGGTTCCCATTCGGGCTATCCGGATTAAAGGAAGTATAGTATGCAATAAGGCCCTTACCTCCTGAATCTCCGAATAAACCAGATGCATTTGTCATATCCGCAACAGCCGACCCAGACCAGACATGTCCGTGATCATTCCAGGGAAGTGCAATCGGAAGTCGTTTCCAGTTCAGCATATCTTTACTTACCGCATGCGCCCATGTTCCTCCATCCTGATGGAAGAGATGATATTCTCCTTCGAAGTAGACAAGTCCATTCGGATCACTCGCTGAACCACGTATTGGCGTGTAGTGATATTGTGGACGATATATCTCATTGTAATATTGGCTCAGTTCCGTCACATAAGTATCCTGGAAGTAAGCCGTCCCCTTTTTTACGACGATTCCAGTACTTCCACTCCTGTAGGTTGAATCTTTCACGTCAATCGCGGCCGTAGTGTATCCGTCCAGGAAGACCTGAATTCGATCTCCCTTTGCCTTGATTTCCACATGATGTTTGGCTCCCATCTGACTCGGATAAGTACGTTGCGAACTTGCAATTACGGTCCCTTTTGTATTCGTCAAACTTACACGGACCTGATCTCCTTCCTTCGTAAGAGTAGCTTCATATCCTTCAGCTCCATCGCTTGAAGATCGAAATGCGAGAGCTGCAATAGAATCAGGACGAAGGGTAATATTCCCTTCATAGACCATATCAGTCGCATTTTTATTATAGACTTGCTGTGCTTTGCTCTCCTGTTCTACCGCCCCTCTTTTTCCGTTGATATCAGGCTGCCATGTTCCCTTGCTAGAAAGCACCGTACCCAAATTACCTTTCAGATCGCTCACCACGATGTTCGAAAACAAGGCGGATCCATCCCATACATGGAGTCCAAGCTTTCCGCTTTGATACGAAATGTCTTGAACATCAATTAATGGTTTGTATTGATTGCCCCAATATACTTTTAGCGAGGAACCCACTGCTTTCACTTTGAGATGATAGATTGGCCCCATTTCAACAGAAACTTTACGCTCCTCCTTTAATTTCCCATCTCCATTTCTTGCATCTCTTAACCGAATCAGACCTGCGTCCGGAACAATTTGCAACATGTACGAGCTAAAGCCATCCTCATTAGAACGAAACAACAATGTTGCGTCTGCCTTCGTATCCCTGATCATGACATCAGCTTCATAGATAAAATCTTCGGACACCGTCTCTGAGATGGCCATTACATTTTCTTTAGGCTGTGAAGTTAGCAGGATTCCTTCTGAAGTATCCTCTAATCCCCCTTTTCCTTTCACTTGCCAGCCTATCAAATTGGTATTTAATTTGGATGCGCTTTCAAAAATATCAAGCTCCTCCTTTGCCTGTTTATTTGTTTCCTGATCAGCGAGTACAGCACTAGCCGCAATTGATTTAGATGTAAAAATACCGTTTGAAGTCAGAGCTAATCCGGTTGCCATCAGAAGACATATTGCATATTTAGATTTATCTTTCATTCCATACCCTCTTTTCTAATAATATTGTAAAGTTATTGCCCCGCGGAAACGGGTAAAAGTCCACTTAGCCCTAAATTGGTTTTGGACACCCAGTTCAGTCCGGTTGATTTTCCCAAATGCTTACGAGATCATTGATTTGAAGCGACATGACTTTTAGTTCTCCACCAATGGCATAGAGTTCCAGTCCTCTACTTTCCAAGTCGGGGAAAATCGTGTCTGAAATGATAGTTGTCCCGTTGTTGCCAAAGATCTCTATGCTTGACCAATCAACATAGATGCTCAATCGTATCCGTTTATGCTCTGGCTTCATGAGGGCCTTGTGTTTTGCAGCAAAATCGGGATGAAAATCAACAGTGTTTGACTTCGTCCGATCGACAAACAACTCCTCATTCAAGACATTATATCCGATGACTGTCTCTTGGTTGGAAGAGGTAGACTTTCGCACCTTGAACCCAAATTCTATTGCATTACCAATTTCGAATTCCGCAATAATTTCCATCTTTGCAGCAGAAACAGCAGACAAAACGTTCATATCCGGTTTAATTGTAATGTCTTGTAGAGACAGAATTGATCTTCTAAGTTGATTTAACTCAGTTATGGGTGCTTGAATTAAGCGAAGTCCTTCCGAATACGTCCTAAGTTGAATCTCTCTTGGAATTGACATATGGCCACGCCATTCTTTAGAAGGAAGAGTGGAAGCGTAACGCCAATTATTCATCCAGCCGACCCAAATCTTTCGCCCATCCTCATTCGGGATACCATCCCAGGTCACGGCCGCGTAAAAGTCAGATCCGTAATCTATCCATTGGATTGTTTCGAATGATTCCAATGTTTCATCTAGTGTAAAAACCTTACCATCAAAGTGACCTATAAAATACATCATGCCAGAACCGCCTGCGGGTGGTTCTGAATCGTTTGGATTTACGCCATTTCTATCTCCGACACTTAGTGTCAGAATCCATTTCGTGGTATTGGGGTTCTCATCCACTTGGATTTTAAAAACATCAGGACATTCAAATATTCCACGATGGATGCCAGGAATATCAGAACCGAAACCGCTTGCAAAAGACCAATCCTTAAGATTTGAAGATGTGTAAAATTCTACACGGTCGCTTACAGCCAGAACCATTACCCAGTTTGAAGATTCTTCATGCCAGAATACTTTTGGGTCTCGAAAGTCTAGCGTATCCGTGGGGAATAAAACAGGGTTACCTTCATATTTTGTCCAGGTTCTACCTTTGTCCTTGCTGTAAGCGATGCTTTGAACCTGCGGTTTACCGGGTTGAGCGCTGTTATCGTTATTAGTATAAATAGCTACCAATCCTGATCCTGCTTCGTTGAAGAATCCACTGGTATTGTTCTTATCGACTACCGCACTTCCCGAAAAGATCGCGCCATCTTCCCCAGGCGAGATGGCTGGTGGAAGTTCATCCCAATGTATTAAATCATTACTTACTGCATGCCCCCAATGCATTCTGCCGAAGTCAGGCTGCGTATCATGAGGAGTATATTGGTAGAAAAGGTGATATTCTCCTTCGTAATAAACCATTCCGTTAGGATCGTTAATCCAATTTCCCTTAGGGGAATAATGTATTTGCGGTCTGTATTCATTTTTATAAATAAAGTGTTCTGGATCTTTGCTGATACTATTTTCACCTGATAGATGTACTTTTTTAATTTTATTCACGCTCCCTTAAGCTACTTAGAATCTAAAAGAAGAAATATGCATTCCTTATTAACAAAATAATCCACTCGTTTTCATTTGTCAAAGTATTTTTGTTTAAATGAACACTATTTTTTATGTATATATCTGTTTTAGTTTACATTTGCACAATTTATGACTGATTATAGAAAATAAAAATTTTTATTTAAGTTGATCTAATCATTTTTTTAATGCTTTAAACCTAATGGTTTACAAATGTAAAAATGGTTATATCTAAACTTCTCTTTACTTGTTCAACAAAATATCGTTAGTATTAAACCCAATTTTACCGATAAAACAAAAAAGCCGCTAAAATAGCGACTTCAATAGGAGTATATTTTTATTCATGACATGTTCTAAATAAATTTAACGTCTCTTTATGCTTTAACAACTTCAACCTTTTTATCCCCTGCTGACTTCGCCACCTCTAACGTTGTGTTACTTTGGATAGTGATTATTACGCCGGTAGCCAGCATAGAAACGATTAAAGCTGCGCTGAGGGCTGTGGAAATTTTCTTCTTAACCATAATCATACCTCCGATATCTATTATGTTGTAATAAGCGGCTCAAAGAACTATGATGAGCCGAGTGTGACTAGATATTACAATATTTCACTTTTTTGTTGGGTAATCTACCTGTTGATTGTATTATAACGTACTGCCAATCATTTTTCCTTGTGTTCAAATACAATAAAGTATGATTGTTTTCTCAGAAGAATTTCTTTTCAAAACTAAAAAATTTGGCGGTCATTCTCCTTGATATAAAGTATCCACATATTCAATAAACCTTTTCGCAGCTGGGGAAATATTATGATCATCTCTCCACTTTAATCCTATTTCCCAGTACCATCCTTCATCAATGATAGGGATCCAGACCAATTCATCTAACATCAACCCCAGCGTCTTAGGCAGTACTGATACACCTAGACCTGACTTAATAAAACCGGCTACAGTGATTAGGTCCTCCGCTTCATAAGCAGAAGCAAGAAAAAATCCGGTATGTTGGAACCGGGATAAAATCGTTGCTTTTAATCCACAGTTGTTTTTCAATCCAATAAAAGGCTCGCCAGATAGCTCTGCCAAACTAAGAGCGCTACAATCTGCATAACGATGTTGAGAGGGAACAACAATGTATAAAGGAACATTTTGAATCGTCTTCCAGTGATGATTATCCAAAGTAGATTCCCTCGATGTAATCATAATATCCGAAAATCCTTGCTCCAGATGTGCATCAATATCTCCTAAGTTCCCTTGTGTCAATTCGAACCGAACTTTGGGATACTTCAATTGATAACTTCGAATTAGGCTAGGGATTAATTCAACACCGAGAATGTTTAGATAAGACAACGTAATCACACCAGTATCCGGGTTGGACCACTCTTCGATTTCCTTTAGACCATTTTCAATATTATGTAGGGCTCTACCAATCCATTTAGAGAACATAGTACCGTTTCGGTTCAGCTTAATATTTCGTCCATTTCGTTCAAATAAAGGAGCTCCTATTTCGTTTTCAAGCTTGGCAATTGCATGACTTAAAGCGGGCTGAGTGATACCGAGTTTTTTGGAAGCCAAGGTCATATGTTCAAGCCGTGCAACGGTCATAAAGTATTCTAATTGTGTAAGTTCCATTGAGACACCCCTCTATATATAAATAATATTCATCATTTTTATTATTATAATAAATTGGACGTTATGAAAGTAGCAAGTGTAGTATTAGTTCTAGCTCCTCTCGAACAACACATTATGGTTTAGAGACAGAGCAATTTCAAATTAATCATTAAATACCATCACTAGGAGGAATAGTTATGCATAAAGAATTTGAGTTCTCTCTATCAGAATTTAAAGGTAAAAGGGTGCTTGTAACCGGAGGAACAAAGGGAATGGGGCAAGCAGTTGTAAAAAGACTTGCAAACGGCGGAGCTACAGTTCTTACTACTGCCCGTTCCCTATCTGCTGACTTACCCAATTCGGTCAAATTTGTTCAAGCAGATGTCGCCACACCTGAAGGTGTAGAGCACATAATTACAGCAGTAAAAGAGCAACTTGGAGGTATCGATATTATTGTCCATTGCGTAGGTGGATCAACGACACCACCAGGAGGCGCACTTGTATTGAGTGATGAGGATTGGCTTCATACATTAAATTGGAATTTACTCGCAGCAGTTCGACTAGATCGTGGTTTAATTCCACTTATGTTAGAAAATAATTCAGGCGTTATTCTTCATTTTACTTCCATTCAGAGACGTTTGCCTTTATATGAAACTACACTGGCTTATGCATCTGCCAAAGCCGCGCTGACTAATTATAGCAAGGGATTATCGAATGAATTTTCCCCTCAAGGAATTCGCATCAATACATTGTCTCCCGGGTTTATTCAGACCGAAGCAGCTGACGCATTAATTGATCGGATCGCAATGGAAACCGGAAGTCGAGAAAGTGCGCTCGAACAACTTATGACTTCACTCGGAGGTATTCCAATTGGCCGGCCAGGATTTCCTGAAGAAGTCGCTGAACTGGTCGCATTTCTGGTCTCAGACCGAGCAGCATCTATTACAGGTAGTGAATATGTCATTGATGGGGGAACTATCCCTACCGTCTAAAAATTAATGAATAAAGGGAGAGAACAATATGGACCTCAATCATTTACCGTCTGTAATTGGCAAATACATTACTGCATCTAACAAGCCAGACCCGGTAGTATTTATAGATTGTTTCTCAGAAAATGCTGTCGTGTTGGATGAAGGGAAAAAGCGAAATGGGAAACAGGCGATTCGGGAATGGAGTGATCAAAACCATTTCGCGGCAAATGTAACGTTAAAGCCAACAATAGCAAAAAAAATAGGTGATGAAATTGTGTTAACATGCGAGCTGGATGGTACCTAAGACAAGACTGGTCTACCCGACCCGCTATTATTGAATTATCATTTTGTTATTGTTGACGATAAAATCATTAGACTTTCCATTTTCTAAAGATATCTGAATGTAAACGCAATGTTTGGTTGACTACCTGGAACGTAAGGTCAATGATTCATATAATAGGCATATAGTTGCTCGAAGGTTGTAAAATGTTCGACTTTTCTGCCGACCTTATCATACTCTTTTAGATAATCATCCATCACTTCAAGGAGCTTCTCTTTCATAACTGGTAAATTACTTGCATCAAAGTACTGCATAAGATCATATTTCTTGGTTCCTTTCTCCATGGCCATTTCATGAAGATACCCATGTGCTCCAAAGGCCGAAAGAAAAACGTAGGAAGCATCGTTCGTTGTAACACTGTTCAAAATTTTATTGCGGTAGTTGCACCACAATTCTTCATATGTTCCCCTCAGATTATCAAAGGTCGGAGCCGGTTTAACAATGAAGTTATCACACATTGTGCTATGTAACCTCGTAACGCTATTCAACATATTAAAAGATGTTATTCGAATATCTTCAATGGTATGAGCTTCGATGATTGACATGTATAAGGATTCGAGATTATCCGGAACATAGCGAAACGAACGTATCTCTTCCAAATATCGCTTGATCCCTCGTTTGATGCACGTGTTATTCATACTCACCAAGGCATTGACTAGATTATACAGAACCTCAGCAGATGCATATCGCACTGAACCGATATCTTCACTAAGCATCGTATCGCTGTATGCTTGCTTAGCCAGGTCGATCCATTTATTTGCTCGATTAAGACACGCTTCTCCTATCGGTTTTGCAAGTGCATCAAGAGCTTTTTGCTGGAAGTTGTTCAATTTCTCCAAATCCTCAGGCTTAGCATAGTAGAGTACTTTGAGCTCGGTTAGGCTTGATACGTTGGGACTCTCCAAGGTGGATTGCTCTTGCAGTCTTGAATCCCATGGCGTGCAATAGATGTCATATCCAACGTCGTCCAAGATGAAGCAGTCGGATATTTCCCATCCCTTTTCTGTATTATTAATGATAATTAAATCAAGATCGCTCTTCTCGTGAAAGTCACCGGTGCTAAATGAACCAGTAAGCCCAATAATGGCGATATCCTCTAGAAAATCTCTTTTTACGCGTTCAATCACCATGTTAATGAGCAGTTCATTTTTGTCCAGCAGCTTCTTCTTTATGATTTCGTTCATTCGTTACACCTCTTTGTATGATCCGGCCGTCCTTCATCACAACAACCTTAACTTGAGTCTATCGACTTAGAGGTACGGTTACTATGCATAAGTTGATTTAAGTCATCTTTGCACAAAATCCGCTAAACCGTCGAAACGACGAGTTAGCGGATTTCATTAGTTCTTTGTATAGACTATTTTCTTTATGCTTTCGCAGGACAAGAAATACCGACCCGCCAACTCCTCTATTCTGACTCCATTGTGGAATAAGGATTTAATCTCAGCGTTTCGAGCAGAGACCCTGCTCTTGCTCTCTGTTTTCTCGCCCCATTTTAGGTGTGCCTCTTTGGGCTTTGGGATATAAACCAATTCCCCTTGAACGTATTTTTGAATGATCCGTAACAATTCTTCCGGAAAAATAGACTCGGCTTTTGAATATTTCATGGGCCTCACTCCTTATTTAATAGATCAATAAGGTGCAAAGCCAGTTCGTAGAATATTACGATTCGTCGTTGGCAATGTGATTATTCCTGGGCTCTATGCAAAGCATTGCCATATCCTTCACTGGCTTTGCATAGAGCCGTGCATGTAAGAATCCTACCCCGATTGTTTTCAATAGCCTCACCTCCATAGAAAATAGATAGTTGCTATTTGCTTATTATATCAGGGCTTGTTGTTAAATTGTTTAATTATGTCTTTTGGGGCTGACACGATTGTACGCGTAAAGTGGGATGTATATCAAAAGGTAGGAGCCGGTAATTCATCAACTTTTATACGTAGTAAACTATAAGGTTTTTGTCGCAGGTCTCTTCCATAATGAAATCTCGCCTGCCTATGTAATTGGTTCACAATTACATATAAGTATTGATCCGGACCAATAGAAAACGTATCTGGCCATAAAACTCGGGGATCATGAGCGATGGTTTCCATGATTCCATTTGGCAATATCTTTCGAATACTATCGTTTTCATAATCTCCAGCATAAACGTTTCCTTTTGCGTCCGTGATCATCCCATCAGATGCACCCTTCTCTCCCCAATACTGCACAAGATCACTTAACTTAAAATCCGGTATCGTTCTGTCTCTTAACGATTCTGTTGAGATCGAGTATAGCTGGCGACTGGTTAATGGACAATAGAATAACATTTTTCCATCTGGGGAAATGGCTATACCATCAGAGGCCAATCGAAACGGAGATGTCGAACCATCCGCGTTTCGATTCATCAAAATTTTACCTTCCACTTTTGGCACAAAATATGGATCGGGTGAGGTTGAGCTTGCTCCATGCAACCGTCTATACGCATTTCCGTTTTCTAAATTTACGACGATAATAGCACCTGGACCATTGGAAGAAGAATCCGTTATATATGCGTAACCTGCTTCTCCTACACGAAAGTCAAATCGGACATCATTCAGATACGTTGTCGGCAAGACGACATCATCTGCAAATGTATATACTTTTCTTATTGTATTTGTTTCTAAATCTACCGCGACTAATTTTGCCCCTCCTTTAATTGGCTCAGAAAAATTTGGTGCAGCCGTGTCCAGTACCCACAGGGTCCCCCTTCCATCTGCAACAACACTTTGAACACTGATGAAGGACATAACAATATTTAATGGGTTGATCAAATTTGTTTCTACATTAGGATAAGGTTGCATCTCACCCTCAACAATTTCCGCTACCGTAAATCTTACGTCATCTCCCCATTTCGGAAAGCAAATAAAGATACGCCCGGTTTCGGATACACTAACGCCTGTAGGCATAGCCCCGTAAAAGGAATGAACGAGTTCCAACTTACCAAAATATTCTTCCATAGGTAACATAGGCTGTATGATGTCCTCCTCAACATAGTTGAATAGATATTACCTATAACTATGTTCAAGACTTTTTCTAATGCCTGGCCCTTAATCATTCTTTTTTAACCTCGATTTTGAAATTGTCCGATACATCTAAAAATACTAAAAAACTTCGGCGTAAGCCGAAGCATGTTGACGTTAACTATATGTGTTCTAGGAAAAATGCTTCCAAAACTCTGCCAAGCTTATCTGTACCAAAACCGTTTTATTGTTGGTCCGGCAGACGTAATGCGTTTGCTGAAGTTAGCGCTTGATCTAAAAATTCCTCTGCTCGGGTTAATTGCTGCCGGGCTGTCTCCAACGCTTGTGAATTTGTTGCCGCATTAGATTCACTTATTGAGTTTATTGCCTGATTTAAAGCCGTCTGCACCTCAGAAACCGCGTTAGATGCATGCTGCTCCAGCGTATTACCACTCGAGTTAAGTGCACCTTCTGCCGGTTTTCTTGCATTTTCGGTGGCTAGATCAATTTTGTCTTTATTGGGCACCGTGACTCCTCCTTTCTTGAGTAAGATCATTCATTTAAACAGAAATAAGTATGGGATTGAGATTTTGTTTATATCCCTGCGACTGTATGGGAATATTCGGATCTTACCTCTCCGGCGATCCATATTAGTATAAGATCCGATGCATTGGAAAATCTAACGTTGATGAAAAAGGAGGTGATCATTTCTGAATGGATAATCCAACACTAGCGCCGCACGAATCGATGGAACTGCATGAAGCGTTAAACTTCAAAACGCTCTGCATCGCTAAGTCGAAACTTATGCAAGGCCTGGTCTTTGACCAAGAGCTAAAAGCCTTAATGCAGAAAGACGTAACTCAATCCATACAACAGATCGCTGAGCTGCAAGCAATCTACGCAAGAGCTCCTTTTCAAGCACCCGTTCCAAATAATCCGACACCTATAACACATTAAGGGGAACTCAGATGAATACCGATTATTTAGATCCGATTAATTCATTGAATATGCCGGAAATGGCAGATATGACTTTTGCCATGGACTTCCTTCTTCGTGCCAAGGAGGGTGTACGTAATTTGTCCATCGCCCTGACGGAAACGGCTTCACCGGATGTAAGAGCCCTGCTGCATACTCATCTTAAGCAGGGGATTGCAATGCACCAAGAAATCTCGGAGCTCATGATTCGCAAAAAATGGTTCCATCCTTATGAGTTGAACGAACAGTACCAACTCGATCAGCTTTCGGCGAAAAATACGGTGATGATCGGGCAGATGAATCTGTTCCCGGGAGATACGTCACGTAAAGGGATGTTTGATCGGACCCCAGATGAGCATATTGGAGGACATAAAGCATGAAGGCGGTAACGTATCAAGGGGTTAAAAATGTTGTGGTCAAAGAGGTGCCGGATGCGAAGATTGTGAAACCGGACGATATGATCGTAAAGATCACCAGTACCGCCATTTGCGGTTCTGACCTTCATCTGATTCACGGGATGATCCCTAACCTTCAGGAGAACTATGTCATCGGACATGAGCCGATGGGGATCGTAGAAGAAGTAGGTCCTGGCGTGACCAAGGTAAAAAAAGGCGACCGTGTGATCATTCCGTTTAACATCGCATGCGGAGAATGCTTTTTTTGCAAAAATCAGCTGGAAAGCCAATGTGACAATTCCAACGAGCACGGGGATATGGGCGCTTATTTCGGCTACTCCGGAACGACCGGCGGATATCCCGGCGGGCAAGCCGAGTATTTACGGGTCCCATTTGCTAATTTTACCCATTTTAAGATCCCTGAGAACTGCGAACAACCGGACGAAAAGCTAAGTTTGATCGCCGATGCCATGACGACAGCATTCTGGAGCGTAGATAACGCCGGCGTTAAGAATGGTGATACAGTCATCGTGCTCGGCTGCGGTCCGGTCGGACTCCTGGCCCAGAAGTTCTGCTGGCTGAAAGGTGCTAAGCGGGTCATAGCCGTCGACTATGTCGATTACCGCTTAAAGCATGCAAAGCGAACGAACAATGTGGAAATCGTAAACTTCGAACAGGATAAGAATATTGGGAACACTCTCAAGGAAATGACCAAAGGCGGCGCCGATGTTGTCATTGATGCGGTAGGAATGGACGGCAAGATGAGCGATCTTGAATTTCTAGCCAGCGGTATGAAACTGCAAGGCGGAACCATGAGCGCATTTATCATTGCATCTCAGGCGGTCCGCAAAGGCGGCACCATTCAAGTCACTGGGGTATACGGCGGACGTTATAACGGATTCCCGCTCGGTGACATCATGCAGCGAAACGTGAATATCCGTTCCGGACAAGCTCCGGTCATTCACTACATGCCATATATGTACGAGTTGGTTACGTCTGGCAAAGTGGACCCTGGCGACATTGTTACACACGTCATTCCGCTCAGCGACGCCAAGCGGGGCTATGAAGTGTTCGATACAAAAACGGACGATTGCATTAAAGTCATCTTAAAGCCTTAAATATGAATAGATACATGGGAGGACAATCTGAATGGATTCCACTTACGCTTTGCATGAGATGCTCGAGGTACATGAAATAGCTGCGTTCAAGACGGTTTGCATGACGAAATCCAAGACCATGCAAGCTCTGGTAACCGACCCGGAGCTCAAGCAAATTTTGCAACAAGATGCAACATTATCACAACAGCAGCTTCAGGAGCTCGGTGGAGTGCTGTCTAAAGCGACTGTATAGGAGATAAAAAATGAACCCAATATTAGAACATATGACTGGTCTTAATACGCTGACCGATGACGTGATTGCAATGGATTTTTTGATGAACGCCAAGAGCGGCGTCAGAAACTACTCCATGGCTGTGACCGAATGTGCAACCCCCGAAATCAAGCAAATTTTGATGAAACAGCTCGATGAAGCCATAGACTCTCATGAAAAGATATCAAATTACATGGTGCAGCATGGCTTATACCACCCTTACCATATTGCAGAGCAAATTCAGCTCGATCTGAAAAACATTCAGACTGCTATGAACATTCCGTCCTGACACCGTTTTTGATTTTGCCAGAGACTTCAGAGAACAAAATGTTCCTGTGTCAAGAATTTCAACAATGAAAAAAGGCGGGTACACTCCGCCCTTTTTTTGGCAACGTCACGAAACACGCTTATACAAGCGTTCCTTTACGTATTCTACTTATTTTCCATCCTCCATGACATCTCCCAAAAATCAAGTTCAAAGCGACTGCACATCACGAAAATATCTTCCATCCGTTGGTACGTTTCCTCGCTACAGCCTTCTAATAGTTTATCCGTTAACGTCACAAGGGATTGATTGCTGCTGTTGTATTCAGAGGAAGCATATCCTGTGATCCACTCACCATAAAAAGGATGATCAGCTGCACCTGGCTTTTGAGCAAGGACTTGACCAATCTCTGCATAGCTCCATGAACAGGCCAGAATGGATACAAGTACTTCTGCTATACCACCCGCATGGGAAACAGAGAGCATATAGTTAGTATAGGCTGCATTTTTCAGTGCAGGTTTTACCTGAAAAACATGATCCTCTGTAATCTCTAGTCGTTCCATATAAGATCGATGAATTTTCATTTCGCCATTCAGGATGTTATCTACATTTTTACTAAAAAACTGCATCAATTTGGGGTCGTGCGACTTGACGATACCTAGTGCAAATACGCGGGCATAATCGAACAGGTACAAGTAGTCTTGCAACAAATAATAACGAAATTGTTCAACCGGTAAGGAACCATCTCCGATCCCTTTCACAAAGGGATGCTCAAGACATTCCTTCCACACAGGCTGTGCCGCCCGATATAGTCTCTCTGAAATAGTCAACATATGTTCCTCCAATTCATAATGTACGTATTTAAAAACAAAAAAACGAAACATCCATAGGATGTTTCGCAGACAAATACACTAAAACAAGAGGGTTCGCATGAGCTACCCAAGTACAGTGTTTCATCGTTGCATCCCTACGTTGGCATTATCCAAATCAGGTAAGGTCGGTTTAACACCCTCTCAGCCGGTTAAGGCTCCCTCGCAAACGGTTGTATGTAGTTGATTACTTTCTTATCCGCATAAAAGAATAAAATAACATCCATTTAGTATATCAAGGGCTGTTTAATACAGTCAAGACAGATTGTATCACGCCTCATCAGCTTGAGTGACGTCTTTAAATGATGAAAACCATCACAACAATGGTTGAGTTTTATCCACTGTTATGATGGTTTCTATTCTTACAATTATTGTCGATGGTTTAATGCCCGAGCTTGTTCTTTCCGACAAAAGTGAGTATTCCGTACTGCGAAGTGTTTCTCCAGCTCTCATTGGTCGTATCATTCCATTTGGCTACGTTCTGTTTACCTCCGCCCTGGTTGTCGTTAATTTGAAGATCGAAACCGAGAACATTTCCTGCTTTGGGCGTCAGTGATTGCAACTGGATTCTGGCTTCTACGAGATATCCTTTATTTGTTTTCTTCACAGCACTTACAAGGCGTCCGGGTGAGGCACCCCCTGCAAAGGTTCCCACATTGTCTGCACTGATTCTGAACTGGGCATCATCATATTGAAAATACGGTGTGCGCTGGTGATTCTCGTCCAGGAAAATCTCAACCGAATCCTGATCCCATGGGTTGATGTTATCTGTGATGATGTTTGGATCAGTGACGTCGATCAGCAGGTATAGATACTCACCTGTCCACATTGCCCGAGCGACTGCCTCTGCACCTTCGTTCTCATTCAACCGTTTTACTTCAAATGGTACAGCCTTATTCCATGATGTGTCTTTCTTCCCATCAATCTGAACAATCCCTTGTACAGCTTGTGCAGATTTGGGCATAGGGGCAAGCTGAATCACGCCGTATTTGCTTGTATCCTGTTCCTGAGATTGTGTTCGATCATTCCAGTACATTGGATTATAAGGTTGTGTCCCACTTGAACCGCCATCAGTCACACGGATATCCAATCCGGCTTCATATTCTGATCCGACTTGGATACCACCCCACGGAATGGACAATTCAACCTGATATCCTGCTTTGGTCTCGCGTACACGATATGAACGCTGCTCCACGCCCTCAGCTTTGCCCGACCGCTTAATGATTACGTGTCGGTCATCTGCTTCATATGAAGTGGTCTTGCCATTATTGAGATCAACAAAGATATCTACTCTGTCGTTCACATCTGCCTTCGCATCCTGAACATCCACAAGGATATACAGGTTACTTTGATCCCATAAGGTGCGGAAACTGGCTGATCCCGAAGAGTCGCCCTTCAGTGGAGTAGACACCGCTTTGTTCCAGAGTGGATCTTGTGAATGTTTTTTGATATCCGGTTTACCCGAAAGTGAGACGGCTCTCTGTGTCAAAACAGGCAAGCCTGATTCATCCACGAGCCCCCAGTATGCTTTTTTGGCCTTCAGGGCTGAATCAAACAGCATAGCCTGGTTGTTGTAAGACTTCTCATCTTGGAGTCCCCATAAGGTAACTGAAGAGATGTGATCTTTGTGTTTTTGGTACAAATCCAACAGTTCCTTATATCGATACGCCTGTTTTACCGCAACTTCATCCGACATCTCTTCACCAAATGGAATTCCGCTATCCACATCCAGTTCCGTGATCTGAATATCCAATCCAAGTTCGGCGAACATGTTGATCGTTTTTTCAATTTCCTTGATGGGAGGGGATTCCAGGTTATAGTGGGATTGCAAACCCACACCATCGATAAGCCCCTTATCTTTCAGTCGTTTGACCAACTGAAACATATGCTCTCTTTTCTCAGGGACTTCCGTGAAGTATTCGTTGTAATATAATTTGGCATTCGGATCTGCTGCACGAGCGAATTCATAGGTTTTCTCAATGTAATCCGGACCGATTAGTTCATAAAAGGGACTTTTACGTAAACCGTTGGCATCACCATTGCTATCCGCAATCGCCTCGTTTACCACATCC
The DNA here is from genome assembly GCF_057334655.1 of Paenibacillus sp. AGC31. Classification (NCBI taxonomy): domain Bacteria; kingdom Bacillati; phylum Bacillota; class Bacilli; order Caryophanales; family Paenibacillaceae; genus Paenibacillus; species Paenibacillus sp. AGC31. The sequence goes on along the minus strand of NZ_JBHFJH010000030.1, from coordinate 84,468 downwards.
CAGGCATAGATCTTACCTTTGTATCGGGTCATGACGGTTTCAACGTAATCCTGAATCCGGGCAAGCAGTAATTCTCGACTCGCAGGGTTACCCTGAGGATCTTTGAACATCCACTCTGCTGCATCAATATGCCACAACAACGCATGTGCGCGTACGCCCATACCATGCTCCTCGGCGAACTGAACATATTGATCGGCTGCCTCGAACTCATAAACACCCTCGGAAGGAGACATGTACTTCGGTTTCATCTCATAGGTTGCGGTCAAGCTGTTAAAGTGCTTTGTGAGAAGTTGTCCATATGCGCCTTCCAACTGCCAGCGATACACCGCTGCACCAATGGGGAAATCATCTTGATACAGGTCCTCCAGAGACCGAATACCTTCTTCAATCTCCAGTTGCTCGGCCAGAGTAAATGATACATCATCCACATAGAACGATAACGTATCTACGCTACCTTCAGAGATGTAGGGTGTTTCGATGAACAAATTCAATTCAGTGGGATCATCGCTATACTGAAATTTTCCGGTGATCTTGTGCCATGTATTCCACTCTGCTTTGGCAATTTTCACGCTACCGATCGGGTTCCAGCTTTCAGCAGTTGTTTTTTTATATGTGGTGAGCTGTAGTGTTTGATCCGTGATGGGCTCCTGGGTAAGTCTTACATATGCCGTAATTTCGTACTCTTGGTTACGCTCAAGCAGATCCTTCATGGATAACATCGGTCCATGATAGGAACGCTCACGGTTGGCGATCAGCATACTGGACTGACCTTCGTGTGCCTCCTGCTGTGTCACTGTCAGCCTTTCGTTACCTGTACGTGGAGTCCATCCCTGAAGTGTACCGTCTTCAAAGTTTGTACTCAAATGGCCTCCTTCCACTTCCGTAACTGCCTTGGCTGCATGTGAGACATTCGAAAATGGAAGCATGGCAAGTACGAGCACAAGAACCAAGGCTGTTATATTCCATTGACCTAACCGTTTCATACAATTCCTCCTCTTGATCTGGTCTAAGTATTTCTGAACGGATTAACATCCAGATAAATAGATTATAGCTCTTTAGATAGCGCTTACATATAACGAATTTACAATAATTATAATAAAATGTTATCAATTGGTAATTATGATTTTAGGAATCAGAAGTTCGTTAATCATGGAATATCAAAAAGCCGCTACATATTTGCAAAAATAAAAGACCGTTTCCCGATAAAATACGAGAAAACGGTCATAGTTAGAAAATATCTTTCCCGAAAAAGAGTTAAGGGAATACAACTTTAACTTTGCTTTATAATCGTCCATCATCACCCTGTTCCTCCTGGACAATTCGAGCAATGTGAATCATCAAATATAATAATTCCTCGTTCGATATGGAGATGTCCAGCATATTCTGCACGTAGGTTTTGATCATCTCCGCGCATTTGTATTCAAGCGGATGCTCCTTCACCATGTGCTGAAATATAAAATCTTTCGCCGAATTGCCCAGACGCCCTTCTTGTAAACGCTGGATGAAGAATTGCAGGTGTGTGACAAGTCTCACATAATGGATGGAATTTTTGTTCAATTGCATATCAAAGGTGTATTGTATCAGATTAAAAATATCTTTTAACATCTTAACGGATTGCATCGTGCGCTCCATATTCTGTTCATGCGTTTGGGCATTCACGAAATGAAAAGCGATATTCCCTGCTTCTTCTTCCGGCAGTTCAACCCCCAGTTCTAGATTCAGCAACTGAACGGCTTCAAGGCCAAGTTCGAATTCAACAGGGTGAAACCTCTGGATCTCCCATAACATGCGATTCTGTAGTGCTACACCTTTTTTCCATCGTTCAATGGCAAATGACAAGTGATCCATAAGCGTAAAGAAGATTTGGTCGTCAAGAGACAACTTTTCTTTTGCATTGGTAATCAGTTTATTTATGACATTCACATGTTTTTCCGGCATGTTTTCGATGGTTCGTACGTAAGCCTGCGCAGACGGATTATTTTGCAGAATGAATCGTTTTTGGATGTGTTCTTCATCCAGTCGCTCGCCAACTTTGCCTTTGAACGCCAACCCTTTTCCCATGACAATCATCTCTTGCCCCTGTTCATCTTTGGTCAGAAGCAAGCTGTTATTTAATATTTTGATTACTTTCATGCATTCATCACGATCCTTTATTCTTTCGTGACCGCCTGATCCGAATTTCCGATACATCTGCCATTTTGTTTAATGACCTCTTGATACCACGAGAAGCTTTTCTTCTTCAAACGCTTCAAGTCTTTCAGATCCTGTTCACCACGGTTTACATAGATCATGCCGTAGCGTTTCCCATAACCCTGATGGGTGCTTACCACGTCAATTACGGACCAAGGGCAATAACCAATCACATCCACACCATCCGTCAGAGCCAGTCTGATCTGTTCCAGATGTTTCTCAATAAAATCAATCCGGTACGTGTCGTTAATCGTGTAATCTGCCTCGAGTATATCTGGGGCTCCTATACCATTTTCCGTAATTAGAATCGGGAGACCATATCGTTCACATACCTTACGCAATGTTAACCTTAGGCCAATCGGATCGATGACCCAGCCATATTTTGTTTTTTCGGTATAAGGATTCTCCGCGGCTCGGTAGACTCCCTGCTCACCAAGCATAATTTGCTGATCACCCGCACGAGCTGTAACATCCGACGCATCTCCCATACTGGCGGCAATGGTTGCCGTCGAGTAGTAGTTGATTGCTACCAGATCGGGGCTGCCAGACTGGATATCTTCCATGTCACCCTGCTCAATAACCGGCTCGATGCCGCGTTCCTGTACATAACTCCAGAATAATGGATTATACCGTCCCCACACCGATAAGTCGAGAAAACCCCATCCACGAATTGTCTCCCAGTTATGTGCAGCGATTGCATCTGCTGGTCTGGAGGTTGCCTGGTACATGGAGGTCATGTTTAATGCAGGACCAATCTTGCCTTGCGGGAGCATATCATGAAATAGTCGCATCGTTCTGCCTTGAGCCACAAACATGTGATGATTTTGCTGATACAGTTCCTTACTGGAAGGCAGACGTCCGCCTTTTGGTGTACCAATAGCACCGGGATGGAGAATCATTGTATTCTGCTCATTAATGGTCAACCAATATTTCACTTTATGCCCGTAATGCTCAAACAAGATACGCCCGTACTCCACAAAGGCATCAATCGTCCCCCGGTTGTTCCATCCTCCGGTTTTCTCAAGCTCGTAGGGTAAGTCGAAATGATACATGGTCACAATGGGCTCAATACCATGGAGCAGCAATTCGTCAATTAATTGGTGATAAAAATCGAGTCCCTTTTCATTAACAGGCCCTGTGCCTGAAGGCAAGATTCGAGTCCATGCAATCGAAAAACGATATGCTTTGAGGCCCAGCTCTGCAAAAAGCTTCACGTCTTCTCTGAATCGGTGATAGTGATCGCTCGCAACCGTGAAATCGGCGGTTCCAGCCGGATGATCACACATATCGATGACGGACAGGCCTTTGCCATCTTCGTTCCAGGCTCCCTCGACTTGGTAGGCCGAGGTAGAGCCTCCCCACAGAAATTCATTGGGGAATGGTTTGGTGTGTTGATATAACATCTCAAACACTCCTTCATTTTAATGTTGATTAAGATATATGACGGACCATATTAAGCTTGTTACGAAAGGTGGATAATCGTCGCTCCAACCTCCACAGGACTCTGCTTCTCCAGCTTAATGTCCGGGAAACGATCCGAATTGGCGATAATGATCGGGGTTATGACTTCGTAGCCTTCTGCCTTGATGGCGTCGATATCAAAGCGGATCAACAAGTCCCCCCGTTTTACGCGATCCCCTACTTTAATGGAAGAGTCGAAGTGTCGCCCCTTCAGGTTTACGGTATCCACTCCAATATGAATGAGCACCTCTTCTCCATCGTAACCATTTAATTTCACCGCATGTTTGGAGTCCATGAAAGCCGTAACTTCACCTGCGATCGGAGCATACAGTTCTCCTTTGGCAGGAATGATAGCAGCGCCCTTACCCAGTAATCCCAAAGAGAAGACATCGTCTGGTACACGGTCTAGATGGACTAATTCCCCTTGCATCGGACTTGCGATCGTAAGTGGGCGTAATTCATTTTGGGTTGGTCCATTTGCATTTGTTGTTGCAACAGACTGCGTGCTTAGAGTGTTGTCTTGAACAGACTGCCCGGAAAGTGTCTTGTCATCGTTAACGTTGGTATTGCCTTCTTCTTCATCATCCACTGGATCCTCAAAACCAATGATCCATGTCAGAGCAAAAGTAACGATAAAAGCGATCAGACAAGTCACAATGGCATGAACGATGTTCATCGGATTGCTTCCAATGAAGGCAGGTAACGCGGCAAGACCCGGAGAAACGAAGGCATAACGCACTAATCCGGTCAGACCAGCATATATCCCTGCTACACCACCACCAATCATTGCGGCAATTAAGGGTTTCTTCAGTTTCAGCGTTACGCCGTACAGGGATGGTTCCGTGATGCCCAATACAGCGGTGAAACCGGAAGAAGCAGCGAGCTGTTTCAGTTTTTTGTTTTTTGTTTTTAATGCTACAGCAAGCGTGGCCCCACCTTGAGCAATATTGGACGCAAGCATTCCCGGGCCGTTGATCATTTCATATCCATTTTTGGTCAGTTGGCTAGTTGCAATCGGCGTCATGGCCCATGCGGTACCTGTCACGATCAGGAATGGCTGCAAAGTTCCCATTAACAGTGGAATCAGCCAACTGGCTCTGGCATTAATCGCTTCTGCACCCATCGCAACCAGATCATTCAGGTACGTTCCGAAAGGTCCAATCGCCACCAATGCAAGTGGTGCTGTAATCAATAGTACAAGCATTGGTTTCGTGAAAAATTTGATCATTGAAGGCGATACCCGATCCGCGAAACGTTCAATATAGGACATGAGCCAAACGACGATAATAATCGGCAGCACGGAGCCCGCGTAATCGGTTAGTCGAACTGGAACACCGATGAAAAACACATCTTTTCCTTCCGCCATCATGGCGCTCCATCCCGGGTGTAACAACACGCCGGCAACTGTCATCGCCAGAATGGGACTAGTTTCAAATTTAATGGAAGCTCCATAAGCCAGCAGAATAGGCATGAAATAAAAAGCCGCGTCCGCAATGGTATTAAGAATATAGTAGTTTTGGCTTTCCGTCGTTACAAGGCCTGTCAGCACAAGTACGGCTAATATCGCTTTGATCATACCCGCGCCAATGATTGCCGGAATTACCGGAGTAAATGTTGTTGAGATCACGCTGATGAATCTGGAGATCCAGCTCTGTTTTTGTTTTGGTCCGTTATTTTTGCCAGAATCCGATTTGGATTCCGCACTTCGGGTAGCAGAACCCATCTGCTGAGTGATAACTCGGTAGACCTGCTGCACCTCATTGCCCACAACGACCTGATATTGTCCACCATTGTTCACAACGGTAATGACACCTGGAAGTGCTTTGAGTTTTTCTGTCTCCGCTTTGGAGATATCGTGCAGTTCGAATCGTAGTCGGGTTGCGCAGTGCGTAAGCCGAGCGATATTATCCTTCTTCCCAACCAATTCCGTAATCTCTTGTCCCAACTTGCGATAATCCATACCATTGCCTCATTTCTGAATTTGGATATAAAAAAGACCAAAACGATATGCCTTCCCCTACTCACATAAGGAAAATGCAAATCATTTTGGTCATGCCTGCTTTACCAGTAACAGCCAAACACTGCTAATATTTAATTCGTTGTAGATGTAAACGTTTACTGGATCATAATATCACACAATAAATTTGTTAGCAATCACTTTATTCGACATTTTTCTGCATTTTGATATGAAAATGTTTCTTCATCTGTGACCCTAAGAGTATCTCTAAATAATTGATATTCAGTAAAACATTTCATTTAATTGCTAAATAAGTGTGATTTATGGTACCTTTAAAACAAATAATGATAGTTTGGCTATCATTATTTGGAGATTTCCACAAACTACATTAAAGGATGGCGAGGAGACATGCAGACTGATAACAGATCGATCGTTATTCATCAGGTATCTAATTTAGAGACACCTGAAGAACTTTGGAATCCATATGCTTATTATGAGTACATGCTGGAGAATCATCCCATCTATTTTGACGAGAAGCAGCAAGTATGGAATCTGTATCGTTATGATGATGTCAATTCCGTTCTAACAGACTGGAAACGGTTCTCCAGTGTTCGTAAACGGAGTGTATCCCCGGTTCCACCGGTAGTTACCCGAGTGAACATCAATTCTGTTGATCCCCCTGTTCAACGTGATATTAGAAAGTTAGTCTCTAGTGCCTTCACCCCACGTCAGTTAAAAACCTGGGAGCCTCAAATCGCGGCTATCGTTGATGAGTTAATGCTTGAGATGAAGACGAAAGATGATGTGGACATTGTTCGAGACCTAGGGGTTCCACTTCCTGTTACTGTCATTGCCGATCTACTTGGGGTAGAGAGGCAACACCGGGCACAGATCAAAGCCTGGTCTGACATGTTATTTTTCCCCAATGCCACAGGTAATGAGCAGGAGCAGATGAATGCGAAGTATGCGGCTATGCAAGAATTTAACGAATTTTTGCTCCCCATTGTTCAGCAGAAGAGAAAGCATCCTGCCGAGGACATTATTTCTGATCTCACACTTGCCGAGCTGGATGGGGATCAACTAACCGATGAAGAGGTTGTTACCTTTAGCTTGGGCCTCCTTGCTGCTGGGAACGAAACAACGACTAACATGATAAACAGCCTGTTCTACAGTTTTATGTATGATCAACCCGGAATCTATCAGGATATTGCCGCAGATCCAGAACTGATAGAGAATACTGTTGAAGAATCGTTAAGGTATCGTTTTCCCACGACACTTGATCGTGTGGTAGTAGAGGATACAGACATCCTTGGCGTGCCTATGAAAAAAGGAGATGTTATATTAACCTGGCTGGGTGCAGCCAACAATGACCCTAGACATTTTCCCGAACCTTCCCGCTTTGATATCTACCGTCCCAACAGCAATCGTCATCTCTCGTTTGGCAAAGGACCTCACTTTTGTCTGGGCGCTCCATTAGCCAGGCTAGAGGGCCAACTGGTGCTGAGAGGGTTCACGAATCACTTTTCCAATATTACTGCAAAAATCAAATTTGAAGCGGCAAGCCAGCTCTACCCGGGTACACAGACTCTTCAAAACCTGCCAGCCATCGTAACAACCAAGCTTTTTTGAACTAATTTCATCAAATTAAAAGTGCCCTTACACACAAGCGATTGGCTGTGTGTAAGGACACTTAAATCTTGTTATGCCTTTCTTCTACCTTCAAGCTCTCTAATAATCGTTGGATATTCCTTGTCCAGCTTGTTTTTGTAAAGGAATACTACAAGAAGAATGAATACAACAATGGGGACGTATATATTCAACGCGATGATGGCCTGCTTTGCTCCTTCTCCTTGGGTTGTAGCTTGTTCGACATATCCTCCTAGCGCGAGGAACCATCCAATCATTGCTGTGCCAATGGCTGTGCCTACTTTTGAACCGAAACCGATGACACTATTCGTTAAACCAACAAGTCTTTTGTTAAATTTCCATTCGCCGTATTCAATCGTGTCTGTGACCATTGCTCCACCTACTGCCATTAGCGGAATTGTACCAAGCGTTTGGAAGATAGAACAGATCAGACCCAATGTAATGCTCTCGGGAGCGACTAACCGAACGGCTGCTCCGAGGAGTCCGATTAATATACCGCCGAGGGCTGTATTTCGCTTGCCATAACGTTTGATGAATGGTCCGGACAAGGCAAATCCGATAATAACCGGAATCAAACCAATAGCACCCATAATGCCGATCAGGCTTACATTGCCCCAAATATATTTGGCATAATAACTTCCTGCTGCCACGCCCAGAGCAAACAAAATGCTAGCGAGAGCCATTACGAAGAACATATATACCCAGTATTTATTGGCAAAGAGCAATTTCAGTCCTTCACGAATCGGCGTTTTATCCTGAAACATGCCAAGCTCATCCAATTGAACATTGTTGTACTTTTCCCTATTGGACAGGAATGAAATGAAAATCCCGATTGCTGCAACACCAGCAAAAATTGATGCGAGCAACGTCCAGTCACTTCTGCTATTGCCCATGGCTGTAGCGATTGGAACAAATGCAACGGCAACAACCATACCTGCCAGATACCCGCTGCTTGAACGGATAATACCCATTAAGGAACGCTCGTAACTGTTACGCGTTGTTAACGCCATCAAACTGTTATATGGAATCGAGGTTGGAGTAAACACCAAAATGTAGAATACAAGATTCGTAATAACCGCATATATAATTTTGCCTGTAGAACTTATATCCGGCACGGAAAACATTAAGAATAATGAGATGAACATTGGAATGGTCATCCATAACAACCAGGGACGAGCTTGCCCATACTTGGTTTTGGTCCGATCCACCAGTACACCCATACCGATGTCTGCAAACGCATCCAAAACTTTGGTAAGCAGCATTACCGTACCGACTACAGCGGCAGACACGCCAACGACATCCGTATAATAATACGTGATCAAACCCAACAATCCACTTGAAATGTTTAACCCGAACTGTCCCATTGAATCGCCAATTAACTTTTTCGTTGGTATTTCCCGGGGTGGCTGAGCCGGCGTATTATCTGCTTTAATATGCTGCTCGTTCACTGCAACTCCCATAACACTCGCCTCCGTTACTCTTCATGTTGAATTTCTCTTCCTCTTCTATACTTTCATTTTATGTCCTGGCATATATAACAGATATAGCGCATTGTTAAGATCAAATAACGCAATCCAAACAGAAGGTATTCCTGCTGTTTGAACGACAAAAAAACTGACTCAGGTATACTGAATCAGTTTTTGGTCCATATGTTTTATGCACGATTCTTATGAATAAAATGAACCGAAATAGATCAGGAATCGGCTTTAAAATCGCTAGAACCATGTTCGAAAGACTTGCTGTTACTCCTTAAAGTGTCAATCCACCGTCTGCTACAAGGATAGAGCCTGTCATATAACTGGAGCCGTCCGATGCCAAGAATGCTACGAGTTCAGCCAGCTCCTCTGGCTCCGCAAAACGCCCAATTCTCATATTTGGGAATTCTTCGGGCATATAATCGCTTTCTTGTAACATTTGCGGAACAGCTGCGGTCAGCGAAGTGGCTACACCCCCAGGGCAGATAGCATTTACCCGAATGCCCTTTCTGACGTACTCAATCGCTGCTGCTTTTGTCAATCCGGCAACACCGTGTTTACTCGCTGTATAAGCGGCCAGACTGTGCTCAGCTCGAAGCGCCGTGGTTGATGCTGTATTTATCACATGACCGTAACCTTGTTGAACCATCACGTTGAGAGCGTGCTTCATCCCCAGGAAGATCCCCTTCAAGTTGACGTCAATGATACGGGAGAAATCGTTCAGGGATGTTTCATGGAAAGGCTGGAACTTCTGAATGATTCCTGCATTGTTGAACGCGACATCGATTTTACCAAATGTTTCAATTGCTTTTTGAATATAGATTTCTACATCCTCTTCCTTGGATACATCAGCTTGAACAAAGATGCCCTCGCCATCCTGCTCCTTCACAAGCGCAAGTGTCTCTTCCCCTGTTGTTACATTGTAATCCACCAGAACGAGCTTGGCTCCTCTCGATGCCATCAACACTGCACTAGCTCGGCCAATACCGCTACCAGCGCCTGTGATGGTAATCACTTTGCCTGCAAGCGAATCGGAGTTGGTATTCACAGCTTTGCTCGCTTTAGGAGCCTCTGCAGATTCGAAGGTTACGTTAGCAAGATCCGCTTTCAGTGCGGACAAAATGTCTTCTGGCAGATCAACCTGTGGAATGGCTGCGAGTTGATCCAGCGTAAAATGGGAAGCCATTTTGAATGATGGCTCGTTAATGAATTCAGGTAGATGTTTGGTAAGCAATGTTGTTGCTTCATCATTATTCAATAGTTCCGAAATTTTAATGTTTTCATTGTAAGTTGTCATAGTTGTTTCCTCCAAATTTCATTTTGATAGTTGTGCTATTATCTTGATATAAATACTATCATTTTGTGTCTTTTTTTGCAATTCGTCATTTTAATAGATTAGGAACGAGCCCGAAAATGGCTAAAGGACTTATCCTGTTTATGCTGTGTTGCCTCCAGTGTTATGTCACCGAAATAGTCTTTAGCCCATCGTTAAGCTGCTTCTGCTCTTCCTCGGTTAACAGGTTCCACGCCTGGAACGGGCGCAGGAAAAATATCACTCATCTCCTCCAGAATACAAGGATAACCAAGAATCATTGCATTAGGCCGAGTGGAACCCATCGTCCCCAAAGCTGCAGCAAGATGGCCCCCTGCGGAGAAGCCGCATACCGCTACTTTTTGAGGATCAATTCTCCAGTCCGCACTGTTGGCCCGCTTGAGTGTCAACGCTTCCTCCGTATCATTCAATGGTTTTGGAAATACAGCATGCTGATTGAGTGAATTTCACAGGATAAAGACTTGATAACCTTCAGCCAAAAATGCCGTAGCAAACGGGTTCAGCTTCTCGATCAGAACAAGCTCTATATCCTCCACCTGGAAGCACAAGTACCGCTGGCCGCTTTTTGGTATTTGCCAGCTCGGGTGAAGAATCCAACAGGTAGAGTGGATTGACATGGCCAAAAGGATACTTCTATTGTAGATTTCAAGTGAGACGATCGACTATAACGCGATACAAAGATCGTGTAGCGTAATTCAAGCCCATTGCTAGTCAAAGACAAAGAAAAAACCGCGAAATCGCGGTTAAGTAGGGCTATCCTCTCGTATTATGATTATTGGCCTTCCGTGTGATATCAAATGCATCCGGGTCAGCGAACTGATTCTCATCCCGGTTGACTGAGGAACAAAGAGCATGTCGCCCTTACGGATGTGCTTGCCACCGAATTCGACATCCTCGGTAGCCCAGCGAATATTACTCACCTCAGCAGGCCATCGGTTTGAGATGATTTGCATTTAAAGAAACGTCATCGTGTTTCGTTTTCGTCGTATCTACGAGCAATGATTTATTCTATACGATTTGAATGGTCTCCAGCTTGAGATCGAGCTGGTCAAGTTCTTCCTCTGGCGTACTGAACGAAGGATAGGTGGATAGATCACGCAAGCTTACTTCCCCCATCGGGCCAATTGTCCCCGGGTCCAGCGAAGCCAGCACCGGTGAAAGCTCGTGCAGCATACTCCGGCTATGCTCGTTACGAAGCAGTACATTCAGAGGTGTACGGGTGCTTAACGTTTGTTTGTATGGCACGGATGGTACATAAATAAAATCATACGTGCCACTCACCACTTCGATGATCACTTCATCTTCAACCTGAACGACAATCAGGCCTGTATCCGAAAGTGTAATTCCGTTCATCATCACCTGATCAACCACGGCGCGTGGCAGCTTGATCGTTGCTGTTGCATTAAATGGAACAGAGAAGCTTAAATACAGCTTACCTGCTTCATCAAACCTCCATTCACTGCAATAAGTTCCTGCAGCGGTGTCAATGCGACCTTTAGTCCACTGGATTCTGAAATCAGGCATCGGTGCCAGCAGTGCATGGCGGAAGCCAGGTCGATCCTCTACTGGATTGATCCCCGCCATATGACGATACATCCATTCAACAACGGCACCATAGGCATAGTGATTAAGCGAGTTCATACCATTTTCACTGATTGTACCATCTGGCAAAATGGAGTTCCAACGCTCCCAGATTGTTGTTGCTCCCATATTGACCGCATACAGCCAGCTTGGGTAATCATCATTGAGCAGAAGCGTATAGGCGATATCATTGCTTCCATATGCTGATAGAACCCGGTTCAAATACGGCGTACCTACAAAGCCAGTTCTCAAGTGGTTCTGATCCTTGCGTACACGCAAGCGAATAGCTTCTGCAATCCGTGCTTTATGTTGCTCAGGAACGAGATCCATATACAACGCTATAGCGTATGCGGTCTGTGTATCTACTGCCAGACGTCCATTCGCAGTAAAGTATTCCTTCACAATTGCAGCTCTAACCTCTTGCGCCAACTGGTCATAGGATGCGGCAAGATCATGATGTCCAAGTACTTTGGCAGCCTTGGCTACGATATCTGAAGAATAGGCATAGTAGGCTGAGGCAATAAAGTAATTATCTGTTCCCCCCATTGGAGAGTTCGGATCATCCCCATCTAGCGCAAGCCAGTCACCAAAGTGAAAACCTATCGCCCATAAACGTGTACTACCGGATTCGTCATCCGAACGCTTGATGTAATCTACCCATGTCTTCATGCTGTCAAACTGCTGCTCCAGAATGGATGGGTCCCCGGAATGCAGATACGTGTTCCACGGAATAATGGTTGCCGCATCTCCCCAGGCGCTGGACCCTCCGCCCTGCACACGTCCAACCGGAATGACCATCGGAACCATACCGTTCCGATCCTCTTGTTCCATCCACAGATCATATCCATACTTGTTAAAAAAGGCATACGTATCCATATTGTAATTTGCTGTACCGGAGAATACCTGTGCATCCCCTGTCCAGCCCATGCGCTCATCGCGCTGTGGACAATCGGTAGGGGTATCTAGGAAGTTTCCCTTTTGCCCCCAGAGTGCATTTTCGAACAAACGATTCACGCCAGCATGACTGGTTTCTAAATACCCGGTACGTTCCATATCCGAGTAAACCACACAGCCTGTGAAGTCATTCAGATCCAGTTCGCCTGCCCAGCCTTCAACCTTAACATATCGGAAACCGTAAAATGTGAAATACGGACGCACAATAGCTTCTTCACCGTTTGCTGTATAGATGTACTCCGCCTTAGCCGAGCGAAGGTTCTCCCGGTAGAAATTGCCTTTCTGCAACACTTCGCCATATTGCAAATGGATGACCGTTCCGCTTGGTGCCGTAGTACGGAATTGCAGCCAGCCTACCATATTCTGGCCCATATCAATGACCGTTTCTCCCGCAGGCGTGGTCAAAATTTCGATCGGCTTCAAGGTTTCCTTGATCACGACCGGAAGACTTTTTCTTGCTTGTAAAAGCTCATACCCCATTTCACTTTCCCGAACTGGATAAATCTCAGTCACGTCCAGCGTGGCATCATAGATTTCTCCGTCATAGATGTTACCATCCACCACATTCGAGCGGGTGGCATGCCAGGACAGATCTGAAGGGACAACAACTTCTGTTCCATCCGTATACGTAATCACCAGCTCGGACAGCAATGCAAAATGATCACCATACAAATTGGCAGTGGTATCTCCTTCAAAACCAAACCGTCCCTTATACCAGCCATTCCCCAAACGGACATCTATCGCGTTGGACCCTTCTTGCAGCAGGTCGGTAATATCGTAAGTTTGATACTGAAGCCATTTGTGATAGGCATTATAATGAGGGGCCAAGTACTCATCCCCAGCCTTGACTCCGTTTAGTTCCAATTCGTATACTCCCAAACCACAGATGTACGCCCGTGCTTTGGCGATGGGACCTTTGACTTCGAACGTTTTCTGGAGGACTGGATGAATCGTCGGTTCCAGTTCAGGTGTAATCCACTTTGCTGTCCATGGTTCATCCTGCTTAGCCGTTTCAAACCAGGCCGTTTCACTGGTCGCCTTTTCCCCAAGCTCATTCCATAATCGAACTCTCCAGAAGTAACGCGTCCGTGCAGCCAGTTCCAGATCCGGAGAATACGCGAGCGAATCAATATCCTCTGTTATTCCACTATCAAATACAAGTTCTGTAAAAGATTCATCCAGTGCAATTTCTACCTGTGCGGCGATCTGCGTTGTCGCTGTCGTATCCGTAACGGTATAAGAAAAGGTTGGCTTGGTTACCGCAAAACCGAGCGGATTAGTGATGTGATTTGTTTTCATATGAGTAATGTTCATCGATGAAACCTCCCCTTGTCGATTACCTTTCGGAACGTTTAACCATCCTGCTTTAAGGCCGAGTCTGCGCCAATTGGTACCATTCATTCACTTCTTCCGTGATTTTTCTTCCGCCTGAATCCATCCATTTTTTCACGAACTCATCAAAAATGGTGAGTGGCTCCTCTCCATAAATAATGGAGTTGAAGGTGTCCAGTTCCATTTTTTGCAAATAAGTGTTTCGAGCTTGCATTGTTTTTGTCGGGGGCCCCTGAAACAGATTGACTCGATCAATCTGCCGCTGCCTGGTCTCTACAACATTTGCCTTCATAATGGGATACTGCTTCTCATCCTTAGGGTCAATTCCCATACTGAACAAAATGGCGCGATCATGAGAGCTGAGCCCTTCTCGCTTGCCCATTTTCAGAAGAGCTGCTCTGAATCGGGAAGGGTAACTCGCATATTGTCCCATGAGGGTATATTTGAACGTTATCACTTTCCCCCCGGGAATATCGCGGCTGTCACTATCCACCGAACCATCCGGGTTCAGTACATAATCATATCCATTCTGATAGGCACTCAGATACAACGGATTATTCGTCACCGTAGCCTCATACAGATAGTTCTGATACTTAAAAAAAGCCTGCAAGGCTTCTTCAGAAATGTTTGCGCTGATCATTAAAGCCCCGCTGTAAGAGTTTCCTTTGAATCTCGCTGTGGTTCCGTCCATTCCTGCAGGAATCGGATAAGGCACAAACTCAGCCTTCGGATCCTTTTCATTAAGTTGTTGCAGCGGATAATCTCCAAACCAGCGTGGACCAGCTACCATGCCAACTTTGCCATCAAAGATATTTTTATTGACCTGATTGAAGTCCTGCAGAGCTATGTTATTGCTCACATATCCTTTTTTCTTCCAGTCTTGCAGTTTTGCCAGTGCGGTTTTGATCTGAGGCTGGATACTTCCGTACACGAGATTGCCCTGTACATTCTTGCTCCATATACTTGGAATCGCTCCATACGCACCAAATACCCAGGATATGTCTCCGATAGGCGAGGCCAGATACTGGTCCTTGATTGCAAAATCAATACCGTAGGTATTCTGTACGCCATCACCGTCTGGATCATCATAGGTAAAGGCCTTCATTACACTTTCCAGTTCGTCAAGATTGCTTGGTGCCTTCAGGTTCAGATAATCTAGCCAATCCTTGCGAATCCAAAGTACGGACTGCGAGGCTTGCTCCGTAATGATCGGAATCGCCATCCGTTTCCCGTCAATCTCAAAAGGCTTCCATGCTTCTGGCACTTCAGCCATAGCCGCTTTCCAAGTGGATGATGCATATCGATCAAAGGCTTGTCCAGCGTCCAACAGTTTGCCTGAGATCATAAATCCATTGACTGTGTCCATGACATTGGATGAGAACACGTCAGGTAACGTATTGTCAGCAGAGAGCATTAATCGAAGCTTCATATCATAGTCATCGACAGGAGCACTCCATTGGGTCCGAATATCCACGCCAAGCGTTTCTCTGGCCCAACGGATATGTACATTATCGGTAGCAGTTTCGCCATTTTTGTAGATGGTGGTTGGATCATTCATTTTGACTGTTGTTACGATCACACCTGTTTTTACAGGCATAGGCTCTTGTGCTTTACCACTGCATGCGGCGGTAAACAGAATCAAACAAGCAACAGAAAGAGACAGGTATATTTTGCTACTCATGTGCGAAATGCACTCCTTCATCTAATTCATCTTCATCATATCGTGCCAGTTATACAGTCGAAATAACGCTTTTTCAACATTAGATAATTCATTCTTAACCTTCATCTATATTACATTCCAAATCACTTGTATTTCATCCAATGCCAGCCTACAATAAGGTGAATTTACATCGTTGGCAGGAGGCGTTAAGGGTTGAAAAAGAAATACAGGACCTTTATGAACATAGTGGCCATCACGCTGATTATGCTTGTCGCCGTCCTGGTCATGTATACCTTCTCGGTTCAATCCAGTCTGGATACCGTTCAAAAGGATATTGAAACCAACAATCTCAATCGAGTGCAGTTTGTCGTTAACTCACTCGATCAGAGCATAAATCGGCTGAATATGTTATCCATCTCCATGGAAACGGACAATTCTATTGCACTGCTGCGATCCATTGACGTGATGAGTTCCTTTGAGCAGGTACAGTTGATTCAAAATGTTGCTGTGAGAGTCAATTTGCAAAGTTTGTCCGAGGGATGGAATAACAAAATATCGGTCTACTCGGTTCTGTTGAATCAATGGATCATTTCTTCGGAGTTAGATATGAAGACTCCCTCTGTAGATTCACTGAAATCAGGCTGGAACTATGATGCAGCTACAGCTAAATATTATAAATACAAGGTCAGTCCACAGATCATTATTCGGTTGGAGTTCCCGCGCAGCAATCTGGAGGATATAGTTGAGAACTCACATCAGAGCGAGAATGAGACGTTATTCTATAAACCGGACGAGCAATTGATTACTCGCAAAGAGGCTAATTCCATTACCCCTCTCATCATGAAGGAGCTAACCGGTCATCTACAACCATCCTCCGGTACAGAAACCGTTTCGGTTAACGGAGCCCAGTACATTGTCAATTATGTGTACTCTCATCAGCTCGGTTGGTATTTAATTGATTTTATGCCTCTTGATAAAGCGTTACAGCCTATACGAATGACCCAATTCTGGTTTTACTCTGCCTGTGTCATGCTGTTTATGGCGGGGGTCACGATTATTGTTGTTCTTTTCCGCAAGGTACAGATCCCCATACTTGCTCTGTTAAAAGGTGTTCGTCTTTTGAAGCATGGCGACTTCTCTTATCGTATTCAGCGGCAGAGCGGTAATGAATTTGATTACTTATATGGTCAATTCAACGACATGGCCGGACAGATTGAGGATTTGATTGAAAAGGTATACAAGGAAAAAATCGTAGCTCGTGAAGCGGTGCTGAAACAGCTACAAGCCCAGATTAATCCTCACTTTTTATATAATTGTCTCTTTTTCATTAATAATATGACAAGATTGGGCAATGAGGAAGCGGTTACTGCCATGACCCAGAACTTGGCTGAATATTTCAGGTACACCACACGCCTTGACGAGCCGATGACCTGTTTGGAAAAAGAGTTGGGTATCGTTCGCAATTACCTTGAGATACAGAGCTTACGCATGGACCGTCTCTCTTATCAGATTGAGCTACCGGACGAGCTAAGATCTGTCCCGATTCCCAAACTACTCATTCAGCCTTTGGTGGAAAACAGCATCATCCATGGCATAGAAGCCAAGTGGGATTCCGGTTCCATTCATATCACCGTTGAGCGCACGGAACACGGGCTCTGTATTGTGGTTGACGACGACGGGAAAGGCATGACGGAGGAAGAAATTAATGCACTTAAGGCCAGAATATCCGAGCCGCCTGTGGACACGATGGGATGTGCACTCTGGAATATTGCGGAGCGTCTGCGCATTCAGGACGCTACCCATTCGGGTATCCAGTTTGAACAGAGTCCCCTTGGAGGCATGCGTGTCCGATTAAACTGGTCGCTCGCCAATTGGCAGAATGAATCCTTACGTTGACAGAAAAGAGTCTAGTTTGATAGCATAGTTTGAGTTCATTCCAACAAGGAGGTTTTTACAATAGAACCCCGTCAAAGGCTTCAACAAGAGCGCAGTGACCTCAAAACAAGAAGACGAGCAGCTATAATTGAAGCAGCTAAAATTGCTTTTTTGAATAAAGGCTTCGAGCAAGCGACCATGCAGGATATTGCGGACGAGGCAATACTGGGGGTGGCAACAATCTTCCGCTACTTTCCGCGGAAAGAGCAGCTTATTGTTGCCGTAGCATCAGATATTGTTCAGTCCGAGGTTCTGGTATTCTCCGATATTATCAGAGGTGAAGGCACCTGCTACGACAAGCTTGGCCGCCTTTTCGACTCGCTAGTTTTTTTTCAGCAGGTAGAAAGCCAGCAAAGCTCCAAATTAATAGAAGCGTTTGAGTGTTACGTCGCAATGTCCAAGTCCCCGTTGGAGGATATCGAGATGTATCATTCTAACTATCAACAGATTATTATGCTTTGTGCAGAGCTGGCTGAGCTTGGTCAAAAGGATGGATCTGTTCGTAACGATGCCAATGTGGTTGAAACGATTAACACGATGATTAATGTCTTTGGCAACTTCTCCAAAAAAACAGCGATGCTCAATGGCATTGAAGCCTTCCAAACAAAAGTGGACGAAGCCGAGCAATTTAATATCCTCAAGAACATATTTTTGGATCATCTCAAGTCCTGAATAGCGGTTCCGATTTTAAGATATAACTGATAGCTGTGCTATGAGGACCGCTGTGAGATCAGATGGAGCAGCCCTCTCGATGATGTGTACATCCTGAATACATCTTATAACATCCTTAGATGGAAAACGCCTATAAGTCATGACTTATAGGCGTTTTTGAGCGTTTTATAGTTGAAGCAGAAGTTTGATTTTACTGACGAACAGCCGCATTTAATCCAGCAAGCAACTGGGAAAGAGTTTCCTCCGTGAAAGCCCCTCCCGTAAACGGAATCAACGAACGAAGCGGCATGTATTTCATGGTTGCCTGAATCATTTCGGAGGATATCGCATCGGATTGTGCCTCTTCCGTTCCCTCTGGAACCAGTCCCTGTAATTGACTCATGACAGCCATCGTTTTTGGATTGGCGAGCAGCTCACCCAGCGTTGTATTACGGTCAAAGGTAGGTACTGGCCCGGTTGTTGTGGACTCCACGTTGACCGTCTGTTGCAGGAGAATGGAACGAGAGGATGAGCCAATCAAAATATCATAGGAACCGCTCTCTACATGCCAGTCCTTCAAATCAACATTATAATAGGCAAAGCTGCGTTTATCCAGTGTGAAGGAAACGCTGCCCTCAGCGTCCGGCTCCAGTCCGATTTTGGCAAATCCCTTCAATTCCTTGTCCGGACGACTTACTACGGTTTGCTGATCCCGCACATACAATTGCACAACCTCTTGACCGTAACGAGTGCCTGTGTTTCGAATCGTAACAGTTACCGTAACCCGATCCGTATCCTTGAACTGTGTATCGTTCAGATTCAGACCGGTATATTCAAACTGTGTATAGCTCAATCCGTAACCAAACGGGAACAACGGTTCAATACCCTTACGATCATAGTAACGATAACCAACATATATGCCTTCACGGTATTCCACACGATCTCCGTCCCCGGGGAAAAACAGAGCCGAAGGGTTATGATGCACCGATTGCGGGAACGTTTCCGCCAGCTTACCGCTTGGGTTGGTTTCTCCGAACAACAGATCCGCCATGGCTCCTCCAGTTGCCTGACCGCCCAGATACGCCTCCAGTACTGCCTTCACATCATCAAGCCATGGCATCACAATTGGTGATCCATTGCTTAATACGACAACAAGGTTAGGCTGCTCTGAGGCAACGGCTTTGATTAGCGCCGATTGGTTAGCGGGGATGTCCATGTGAGACCGGTCATATCCTTCCGATTCATAGCGGTCAGGCAGACCAATGAACAGCACAGCGACTTCCGCTGCCTTGGCCGCCTCGACGGCTTCCTCCATCAATAGCGGGTCACTTTCATCTGAAGCAAGCTTGTAGCCCTCAGCATAAGTCACCGATGCATCCGCTTCAGCAAGTAAAACTATCTGTTCATAAGGGTTATCCAGTTGAGTAGGATGGATATGCGAACTGCCGCCGCCCTGATATCTGACCTTCTGAGCTAGCTCTCCGATAACGGCAATGCGGCTATTCTTGCTCAGCGGAAGAATATCGTCCTCGTTTTTCAACAAAACCATTGTTTCTCCTGCTACCTCTCTGGCAATCTGATGATGCTGCTCAGAATCAAAGGTTGCTTCTGGACGTTTATGCTCTGCCGTCTTGAAAATAACAGCTAACAACCTCTCCACGGATTGATCAAGCTTTTCTTCGGATAACTCGCCGCCATTCACCGCCTCCACAATTTTACGTGGTCCTTCTCCGTTGGAAGAAGGCATTTCCAGTCCAAGTCCCGCGGCGATGCTGGCTGCGATCTCATTCACTGCGGACCAGTCTGTCACAACAAAGCCCTCATGTCCCCATTCTTCCTTCAGAATGGTATTCAGCAAATATTCATTCTCCGACGCATACGTTCCATTCACTCTATTGTAAGAAGACATTACTGTCCATGGCTGCGCTTGCTTGACCGCCTTCTCAAACCCGGTAAGATAGATTTCTCTTAACGTCCGCTCGTCGACCACCGCATCGGTAGTCATTCGGCGATGCTCCTGATTGTTCACTGCAAAATGCTTAAGTGAGGTTCCCACACCCTGGCTTTGCACACCTGAAATATGAGATGCTGCCAGTTCACCCGTCAGGTAAGGGTCCTCTGAGAAATATTCGAAGTTGCGCCCGCATAACGGGGAACGCTTGATGTTCGCCCCTGGGCCGAGCAGAATGGCGACATCCTCCGCTTGCGCCTCTTTACCAATTGTTTCTCCGACAAGTTGAACGAGATCCCGGTTCCAGGAGCTGGCCAACCCAACCGCCGATGGAAAACAAGTGGAGGGAACACTTCCATTCAGTCCCAAATGGTCGGCATCACCTGCTTGCTTGCGTAATCCATGAGGACCATCAGTCATCATAATGGATGGAATATCCAAACGTTCTATAGCATGCGTTGTCCAAAAGCTGCTACCTGAGCATAGTGTTGCCTTTTCGTTTAAAGTTAACTGTTTCACGATTTGCTTGATATCACGATTCATCATCCAGACACTCCTTCATCTATCGGCAGGTATCCTTGACATGCAAAACGGTTATGTAAGGTCCCGCATAATATTGTTTTAGTTCTCTTTTTAATAATACTGTCTCGTTGAATGACATGAAATAGCGCTTTCTTAATGTGATATAACGCAATCTGAATACAAAGAAAGCTTTCATGCCTCGCAAGCCATTTGCAGCGGTAATCCGCATAGGTATTTCTGAACATCTGTATCGTTTTCTTAAGATTTGAGGTGAGCCAAGGCGGCATCCATTGAAATGATAGTTCGGCCATCATACAATACAATAAGTGTTGTAACAGCTTGTCTATAGAGGGGGAATTAGCTTGTACGGTTTATTAATAGTGGATGACGAGAAATCGGTTGTTGATAGTCTCGCGCTGACAATTCCCTGGGAAGATTATGGCATCCAGGAAGTGCATAGAGCTTACTCGGCTGCGGAGGCTCTCGATATCGCTTCCAAATACGCTGTTGATATCATGATTACCGATATTCGTATGCCCGAGATGGATGGTTTGGAGCTTATTTTGGAGATTCGGCGATTCTCCAGTAAAATTAGATGTATTATTTTGTCTGGTCACGATGAGTTTGAATATGCCCAAAAAGCAATTCAGTATCAGGCTGCTAATTATCTGCTGAAGCCGATAAATACCGATGAGCTCATCCAAGCTGTAACAAAGGCTATCGCCAATATTGAGCACGAATGGGAACGCATCAGTTCATTTCAGCAAATTCAGCATGCTCTTCACGCCAATATGCCCTTGTTGCGCAATCAGCTGCTCAAGGAACTTCTTCAGAACAAAGCCATGAGCCATCAGATTTTGGCCGGGCGTCTCAGCATGCTGGAGATTCCCTTTGCGTCCTCTGACCCCTTTATTATGATGGTCATTCGGATGGAGGAAGAATTTTCCGGTTATGATCTTCGGTCATTATCCTTGCTCGAATATGCTGTAACCAATATAGCCGAAGAAGTGTTTCAGCATCCGTTCAAGCTGTGGCATTGCATTACAGAGCAGGGATATCTGGTATTTCTGATCAAAAACAGTGATCTACATGCACTCGATTCAGTCGACTCCCACGCGGTCAGACTGCAAAACAATGTGCAAAAATTTTTAAAGGGAGCCATCTCCATTTGTCTGAGTAAAGAGCAATTCTTCCCTGACCACCTCTCCGATCTATATTTAGCCTCCGTGTCAGCCATCAATCGGAATGTGGGCAGCAACAAAAGCTATTTTATTACGCTGGACAAAAAGGATGCGGATTCCCATGAACAGCAAAACCTCATTAATTTGTATGAGCCACCCTTGCTCCCTAACTTGCTGGAATCAGGTAATTGGGATGAGGCCATAAGCAAAATTTCCAGAATTCTTTTCTTGAACGAAGTTGGCAAAGAACTGTCCCACGATCAATTGTTTACAGTACTACTCTACCTGTCTTCCACATTCTCGATTTCACTAAAATCGCAGGACACGACGGTTGAGGAAATGCTTGGGGAGGAGTTCGAATTTTTGCTTCGGAAAAAGAGCCAGTTATCCGGCCAACGCATATATAGCTGGGCAGAGAAAATGATTAATCAGCGACGCAAGCAGGCCTCCAATCAGCTGATGAATGCGCACGAACAAATTACGTCTAAAGTGAGAACATACATTCAGGAGCATTTGGCAGAAGGTATCTCCCTTCAGGTCATTGCCGATTATATCGGCCTGCACCCCGTTTACCTGTCCAAGGTGTACAAAACGGTCACTGGAGAAACGATTGGTGATTATTTGTACAGCTTACGTATGAACAGAGCATCTTACCTGTTATTGAACTCAGACCTCAAAATTGCAGATGTCAGCAAGGCGCTTGGCTTTTTGGCTCCGCCGCATTTTATAAAAATATTCAAAAAGCATTATGGTTGCACACCACAGGACTTTCGCACTCGTTAACGAAATGAATGGAAAAAAAAGGTCTTGGCCTATCGCTCATTTTAAAAGGAGAATGCACCGGGATTGCTCCCAGTGCATTTTTGCAGTTCGTATAAATCTATTATGGCTTCACCGTAGTTTTGTCCAATTTTCCCAAAACATGAAAGAAACTCACTACTCCACATGGCCAAGGATAAACGGTCGCAGCTTGAGCTTGTCTTTATTTTGAATATCCGCCTGACAAGGCCATGACCAAATTAGCAGCCTTTTATAGGCTTTCACCCATTCCCCTGCTCAACTGCCTACATACAATACATTAGACTAATGAACAGGAGTGATGTGATATGACATTTTTACCTCCTTTTGGACCTGGTGGAGGATTTGGCGGACCTGGGGGTCCCGGAGGACCAGGAGGACCCGGCGGATTTCCTGGTCCGCCATCGTTCCCCGGGGGTGGAGGCGGCGGACCACAAGGCGTGCAGGCACCTACCGGACCGCCACCATCATTCATTCCACAGCAACCCGCTTCGTTATATGCGGTAGATCCAAGAGCCATATCCGGCTGTTTGTTTCGCTACACATATATTTGGCCGGATCGTGGTCCCGGCTTCTGGATGTACCCGGTATTTGTCGGTAGAAATTCGGTGGCTGGCTTCCGCTGGAATGGCTTCTTCTGGCTATACACCGGCATTGATCTGCAGCGAATCAGCTCGTTTAGCTGTTTCTAGAAGTAAATCCCCCTGTATGCGGATTAATCCACATACAGGGGGATTTAGATTTATGGAATATTCACCTTGTCTAAAGCAACTTAATCAGCTTTTCTAGCTCATCAACCAAACTTTTTGCAAGTTCAAAATTAGTATCTTTTAAAGCCAATTCAATTTTCATTTCAACAGACTTTTTCTTTTGTTCATTTTCTAGATAGTTTTCATCAAAATGACTCGCATAAATCATCTGTCTGAATTCTTCTATACTCATTTTACTAATCGTTCTGTCCTCAATAATTAAAACATAATCCATACCATTTACAACCGAATAAAAATCATGAGAAATCATGATAATCGCACCTTTGTAGTCTTCAATGGCTTTCTCCAATGCGATTTGTGTATAGATATCCAAATGGCTTGTTGGTTCATCCAGGAGCAATACGTTGGCTTGACTGGCAGAAACTTTAGCCAATTGAAGCATGTTTTTTTCACCGCCAGACAATGATTCAATCTTTTGATCAAGGATTTCTCCATCAAAGCCATAGTTTGGAAGATACGATCTAATTTCATCATACGTTTGAAACCCGGAATCTATGAATTCATTTAGGATGGTATTCGAATCCTTTAACATTTCGCCTTGAACCTGAGATAAATAGGCCACTTTAACATCGGTATCTATTTCAATGGAATCCTGATTATTTTTAAAGATTTCTCGGAGTAAAGTCGTTTTCCCGGTACCGTTAGGACCGATCAGGGCTACTTTATCTGTCGATTTGATCTCAAAGTTCACATTTTCCAAAAGCAACTCGTCAAAGGAAACGCTATAGTTATTGACGTTAACTACAACGGTGTCTTCCATTTCCTTATCGATCCCAAAACGGATATTTGGCTGTTTGATATCGACAAAGGGTTCTTTTATTCGACGTGCTTCCAATCTCTCTTGAAACTTGACTCTGGCTTTTAACGCTCTGCCTCTCGAGGCTTCCGAATTATATGTGGCGATCTCTCTAAGATTGTCGATGATGTGATCGTATCTCTCAATTTCTTCAGCTTCTGCAACCGCGATTTCTTGCAGTTCGATCTTAGACTGAAGCAGTGAGAAGTTATAATCGATATATCGCCCGTCAAACTCCTGGAGCTCTGTGTTTTCTAGGTGTATGATTTTGTTGAAACAATGATTCAACAGATACCGGTTGTGTGTAACGACCAGCAGCATTCCCTTGTGGGAGTTAATCAATTTTTTAAGCGCGTTCAGGTTTTCAAAGTCTAGAAATACATCGGGTTCGTCCATAATCATGAAGTCTGGACGATTCAGCATTTCCTTCATCACTTGAATAAGTTTGAATTCCCCGCCACTTATGGCGGATATACTAAGATCTTTGAGCTTCATGAGGTTGGCAAGGTTTAACTGTTTATTGATGTTTTTTTCGAAATTGTCCCCATCCATCGCTTCGAAGGCATCCAAAGCCAATTGAAGCTTTTCCATCAGGGAATCCATATCCGATGTGGTGGCCATCTCCGCATAAATCGCTGTAATTTCATCTTGTATCTTGATGAATTCTTCTGCGATATATTCAAAAACGGTCATTTCTTTTGTTTTGTCTACTTGCAAAAACTGACTCACATACCCGATTCTGCAATCAGGGTCTATCTCTAACCTGCCCTCGAACAAATATCGTTCCGGATCCATCAGGATATCGATCAGTGTACTCTTTCCACTTCCGCTTGTTCCGATAAAAGCACAATGTTGTGCCTCTTCAAACGTAAATGAAATGTTTTTATATAGTTCCTTTTGTGGAAATGAGAAGGATAAGTTTTCAACTTTTATCATAGTGTTACCTTTCTTTACAACTAAATTGGTGGCTAGTATTGAATATATTGTCGAACACAGACTTTTAGAGTAACACTGTTTACCACCAAGTACAATCGATTTTTAGCCCTTACCCTCACTTCGAAATTTGAGTACGCTCTTTCCTAGTGATTAGAGGGATGGATTTTATGAATAAGTAATATTCCATCATACTGATCGCGAGGTATCATCTTTTCATCTAAAACTCCCCATGCTTTGGCAATTCGAGGTGTGTACATCCATTCCGTTGTTGGACTTAACTCCTTGTCCTTCATGTTGATGAACCGGGCTGGACCCATTTCAATTCCTGCAATATCTTCAAGACTTCCTTTTTTGTGAGGCAGGACTTGCTCTTCCTCTCCATTGTTTTTATATGCGCTTCCCTCATATGCATACAAACCTATAACATAACCAGCTTGCTTGAGTGAGTATGGAAGCATCTCACCCATGGTTGGATATGGATTATTATCATAATCGTATCCGTTATGCTCTGTGATCATTGTGGAATTATTCTTACGTATATGATAATTGTGTCCCCATAAAATAATTTTCTCCTCAGGATAGACTGTTTCTGCAAGCCATTCTACATTATCAGCCATCACGCGATCTCGTTCATAACTTCCCAATTTCAAATGCTTCTCAGGGTCTACTCCTGCTAGCAGATTTACAATATGAGGATGGTAGTTATCCAACATGTCTAACCTATTTTGTAAGACGCGATCTACCAGAGATATCAGATTGAGTTGCTCTTTCTGATTCCTGCTTAATTCAGCTTTGTTGTCTCTTACAAACTTTTGGAGAGTAATATATTTTTCTTTTATTTTCTTCTTTTGAATATTAAAATCGTCTACTTTGTTAACCATGTTAAGCTTTAAATACCAGCGTTCCGTTTGCGCAAATGCTGTTGCTTTATTCTTGTCGACCTTAGCAAACCACGCCTCAACGAATTGAATAAAAGACTCCGACGTGCCTTGTGAATCAAATCCAGTTAATATAAGAGGATGATCCGTGTAGCTTTGTTGTGCAATGTATTCAAATAAAGGTAAGTTCTCTTCAACCTGCCACACGCCATAGACAGAGCTCTTCATCAATTCCTCTGGCGTTGTATTATGTATTTGAGCATATGCAGCAGTAGTATCGGCTAGATTGGATTCAAATGCAATGACATCATATCCTAGTTCTTCATGCAAAAATTTTACGAGTCTTACTTTCATTGAATTGTATTCTGATGTTCCATGCGATGCTTCTCCCAAGCTAACGATTCGTTTATCCGCTAAAATAGACTTTAGAAACATCAAATCAGAGTACTGATCATTTTTTTCTGCGTTAACGGATGTAATCGTATTTGCATTTGAGCGAACGCTCTCTTTCCAAATTAATTCTGAAGATATTGTATTCTTCTTGTCTACTAAAGTTGATCCAGACATATATGCCACCGGACCAATGGACATCACACTGAAACTGCACACCACTGTAGACAATAACACTTTTCTAACCAACTGATTCATTAGGCTGACACTCCTCTGTTTTTATGTATATCAGCCTAACATCTGGAGTTTAAAACCAATCCACGTTGCGTTTAAGATTTGTTTAAAAAAGTATCAAATATTATAGACTTTAGCTCTATAACGCTCTGTAAATGTATACAAAAAAAATCGTCAGCATTTCTGCAACGATTCCTAATGTCAGTCTCTATTTGAAAACAGCAGCGGATTACTTTTTATTTACGCACACTTCTCTTTTTAATTTCTAACAAATGTTATGGAGTGAACGTATCTGTCATCCAATTGAAGAATCTTTCCTTTTCTTCATAGTGTGGGTAGTGAGCCGATTCTTTATAAGAAATAAATTCTTTCTTGTTAGCTTTAATTCCGTCAAAAAACTGTTTGGCAGCATGGGACGAAGTCATAAAGTCATAATCTCCCATTACAAAATAAAATGGCAGATCCAGCTTCTTAATTAAGGAAGGCAATGGACGACTCATCACTTCACCAATTAGAATTCCTTGTGAATAAGTCATTCCTTTATGATAACGTATGACATCGAGCATGTTGTATTCACTGCTGAACGCCATTCCAAGGAAACTTTCATCAGGGTTATCCATCAATCTCGCAGCACCATTGTATCGTGTAACAATGTCTCTCGGTGTAAATGTCTGCCCTTGATTAATAGCTTCAGAAACCTGATTAAGTCTTGCTACGTCATCATCATTACCTGCAAGCTGAGCTTGTTTCATTACATAATTCCAACCGTCTATCTCACTCTGCTTGGTATCTCCTACCTGACCAATTCCGATGTAGGCTTCATATTTCTCCGGTGCTTTATGGGCAGCCAAAGAACCAATGTAAGTACCGAAGGAATGGCCGATCAGGATCACCTTTTCCTTGCCAAGCCGTTCAGATATATAATCCGTGATGGTCAGTATATCATCAACCAGCAAGTCCGTTGATAAATTGGAGTAATCCTCAAAAAAATGATAAGACTTTCCGCTTGCTCTTTGATCATAGTTCACAATGGTAAATCTGGATTCCAATACATCCTGATATTGCTTTGCGTGCGGAATTTCAGATGCGCTCGGCCCACCGTGTACATACAGAATAACCGGATTCTCTACATTTTGACCGCGGATCATGATTTCATGACCTGTTCCATTGATCTCTACTTGTTCCAGTACACTAATACTATTTTCCCCTTTTATTTTCGGAGTCCATGTTGGAAAGTAAAGAACCACCATTGAAAGTATTAAAACAGCAATACCGATCCCAAAAAATATTTTTTTCATTTTTTTCATCCGAATTACCCCTCTCTGCGCTTCAATCTTCCGAAGTGATTGTTCCGCTTGTTATAAATTTAGACTTTAAAAGTCATATAGACATAGTGCGATTTAGTCATGAATTGACCTATGACATAAAAAATCGACAACTCTAATGAGTTGCCGATTTTTTATGAACATCAGTAATATTCTACCTGTTTATTCTTCCATCATTCCTGAATCTTTGGCTTTGCGAGTTGCCTCCCTCCTTCCTTTCACATCCAATTTGGAATAGATGGAAGAAATATAGTTTTTAACGGTCCCTTCACTAAGAAACAAAGCCTCAGCAATATCTTGGTTGCGCAAGCCAGATGCCAACTTGTGAAGCACTTCAATTTCACGTGCGCTCAATCCGTACTCGTTGCTCTTTGGAGCAGCAGACGGGGAGATGTTTTTTATCAATTTGGCAGCCACTTCCTGAGAAATCAATGTACCTCCTGTATGAACCACACGTATTCCTGCAGCCAGCTCCTTGGGACGGATCGCTTTGAGTAGATAGCCCTCTGCTCCATGACTTAATGCCGTCAAAACATAATCCACTTCCTTATATGAGGTCAGCATGATGATCTTAATCGCTGGAAGCTGCTGCTTAATTCTTGACGTTGCAGCAACGCCATCCATGACGGGCATATTAATATCCATTAGCACGATATCAGGCTGAAATTGTTTACTGCCTTCAATGGCTTCTTCCCCATTTTTGGCTAATCCGACAATTTCAAAATCTTCTTCAAGAGACAGGACAATATGCAGACTTTCCAGAATAAGCTCTTGATCGTCGACAATTAATATTCTAATCTTCTGCATGTAACATCACTCCATTTAACGGAATTTCGCATCTCACCTCGGTGAACGACGTGGCTCCAGATGAGGATGAGAGGGTAAGCTTACCTCCAATTTCCTGAATCCGTTGCTTCATCGTGGTCAAGCCAAAGCCGTATTCCAATTTGTCCAATGGCTTACCATTATTTCGAATAACAATATGTAAGGCTTCCTCAACAAAGGAAAGCTCCAAATTCAGCTTAGACGCTTTTCCGTGTTTTAGCGCATTCGTAAACGATTCCTGAATCATGCGCAGAATAGCTTGTCGCGCTTTAAGAAGCATTGCATGTTCTGTCATAGGCAGATTCAATGTAACATTCGTTCCAGTGTGCTCGGCAAAGCTATCAGCAAGTACGCTAATCTGCTTAAAGAGGCTAGTATCGTCTTCTCCCATTTCGTGAACAACATCTCTCATTTCGTCGAGATTCCTCTTGGCTAACGCTCTCAAGCGAATAAGTCTATCTTTCACCTCAGCAGGCTTATGATCCAATAGAGCAATGGCCGCATCCAGACTCATGATCAGGGAAATAAAGGAATGCCCAAGTGTATCATGGAGTTCCTTGGACATACGACTTCGTTCTTCCATTAACGTTAATTTCTCGACCTGAGCGGCATAATGGCTCAACAACCTGTTCTGATGTTCAACTTCAACCGCCAAGGCATTTTTCTGACGATAAGCATTAGCTATGAAGTTTACCCAGATACCAATAAAGCAAAATAACAAGTTGTCGAACCCCATACTCATGCTCAGGTTCAAGGTGTATCCTTGATTGAACAGGAAGACGAATGGTATCAAAAAAACAGTAGGGATAATCCAAAATGTCTTTCTGGTCAATAAGTAGCCCATGGTTAGGCTGGGAAGCAAGTAATCAGGCGAGGAGATGAATTCAGAATGGATAGTCATATTCACATAATATGAGCCGCCAAGAACGACCTCGGTAATACAAAACCACAGATTGTTCAACCGCAGTTGTGGAAACCAAAATAAGATCGGGACAAGGAAGGCCGCCAAAAGCCAGATGATCTCCAATTGAACGTGAGCCGAGTCTCCGGGTACAGTTAGAATTAGAATGGCAAGCAACAAGTAATGATAAAAACGAAGCGAGAATATACTCCAGTCCATGAAAGAAATGATTTTTTTCATTCTAGCTCCTAGATAACGAGAATCATTGAACGATGACTGCTCTGACTCCACGAAAATATTTTTCCACTCCCTACTCATCAAGTTTTATCACTACCTAAGAGTAAATCTTAGATTATTTCGCAAGAAAAATACAGTTCTTTTCCAAGTGGTCATAATTCTTTACGGCTTATCCATCTTGTGCATATGATCCATGAGAGTGTATATACTACAACACTAAATGCAGCTACTATTCCGTATACTAAAAGAGATTTTCTTCTATGTTCATATAGTAGTCTAGCAATGTTCTTAACCCTGCAATGGCAAGGGCAGTGACTACATAAGAAAGGATTATTCCGGCAATACTTTTTTTCTCCATCGAGTAAAAAAGAACTAGGGATATTCACACTGGCTGGCAGAAATGCAAGAATGAGCGCAAAGGATACATTCACATATACAGCAGATAACTCAAAGCTCGATAATATCATTGAAGTAATAATACAAATTACAGTAGCAACCAACTGTGAGATCCCACCCCGCGTTATCGTTTCTCATTAGTTCAATCCGATCAATCTTATTCTGTGGTTTCTTCATAAAACACTACTGACATACCGTTGTCAGTAGTGTTTTTATATAGTTGGAGTAAGAAATTGTAAAGGAGTAGAAGTAAATGCGAAGTGTTTTTGATCCAAAATGTATTACTTATTATAGGAAGGATGATATCTTGTGAATTTTGCTTCTGTGCGCATCATTACTGATGATGTGGATCGTCTTGTCGAGTTTTATGAGAAAATTACGGGTGTCTCAGCAGAACGCCCTGCACCTGTCTTTGCCGAACTTGTTATGCCGTCGTGCACTCTAGCGATCGGCCACTCCCGGACGGTGCAACTATTTGGTGCTGGTTCCGCTGTGGCGGCCAACAATCGTACAGTCATTATTGAGTTCCATGTCCACGACGTCGATGCGGAATACGAGCGCTTGAAGCCGTTTGTCGATGAGTGGGTAAAGACACCTACCACAATGCCTTGGGGGAATCGTGCTTTGCTGTTTCGTGATCCTGACGGTAATCTGGTTAATCTCTTCACACCGGTGACCGAGGAAGCAATCCAACGTTTCAGTGGTAGGCATGCTTTCTAACGATCTCAATAAATGCTTCTACTTGAATGTTCTGATTATATCGACCGTTTCTGCAATGAGCATCCATGAGTATATTTGTATATTTAACAGAATGTCTAAGAGAAAAATTAAGGTTCCACTGGCATAAAGCTGGTGGAGCTTTTTTGGTTAATGACAACGTTTCTTGATGCAAAGTAACTTCTACATTCGGTTTGAGTGCACTGGTACCACAAATGATCACATTCTCCTGCGTATATGTATATACAAGTTTAGTGTTAGTCTTCATTTTCCTCTTCAATATTACGATAAATAGTATGGGGTTATATGAATAACCATATTTACTTTATTACATCCAAGGGGGAACCGTACGTGAGACAGACTCGCAAAAAAAAGATGGATTTAAGGTTCAAATTGTATTTGATTATTCTGGTTCCGCTACTGGCCATGGGCGGTCTAATTATGTGGGCCACTATCGACTCCAGTGAAAATGCATCATTAATGACCATGCAGCATAACAATCAGCAGCTGGCTGTGAATACCGCCTCTCAACTTGGTCAGGAATCGGAATTAATTAAGACATTATCTTCTACTGTTTCAGAGGAGAGCAAGGAATATAAAAGTCTTAGGGACGAACTCGTTAAAGTTAGGCTTCAATCGGGAGCCTTGTATGTTTATATGTATAACAAAACTTCGGACGGGTGGATCTACACCGTGGATGGAGCGGATTGGAATGATACAGAGTATAGTCCTTACGGCACTGCAATGGAATTCAATCCCCAGATTCAGGAACGCTTATTACGCGGTGAAGTTGTCACAACAGGCATTGTAGATGATCCAACCTGGGGACAGCTATTGTCCTCCTTTACACCAATCAAGGATTCGCAAGGTACTGTCATTGGCTATCTGGGCGTTGATATTTCTGCTGGAGCAGTGAATCAAGTCTCCGCTACATCTGTGAATAATGCTTATCAGACCATAATCCCGATTTTTGTGGTTGTACTGATTCTTTCTTTGGTCATGATGTTATTCGTAGTAAGAGGCATTCTCAGACAAGTACGCGATATTAAGTCAAGCCTCGAACAGGTTGCTGATGGGAATCTCAAAGTCGTATCCACACATATGACCAATGATCAACTCGGTGACATCAGTGATTTGATTAACATCATGGTTGCCCAATTGACGAACATTCTGATGGGAATACAGCAAGGATCAAATACGTTACAGCATTCATCCAAAGATATTTCGGAAACCGCTCAGACGAACCAGCGTCAGAGCGAAGAACTTTCCAGAGCGATTGAGGAGATTGCCATGGGTTCAATGAAACAGGCTGAAGAGACAGAACACTCCGTCCAGCACTCAGAGAATCTCGGCAAAATAATGGATGAAGTAGGTTCATATGTGAAACAGTTTACTTATACTTCAGAGCAGCTATCTTCTGTCCAAGTACAAGTTACACGTGAACATGAGGTTCTGCTTGAGAAGGGCCGAGAGAATGCCAAGCGTGTTGAGCATCAACAGGATATTTCCAGGTCTCTGACGACTCAATCCGAACTCGCTTCCTCTATAAGCGGTCAAATTCACAACATTTTAAAACAAACTCAAATACTATCCCTGAATGCTTCAATTGAAGCAGCCCGAGCTGGAGAAGCGGGTAAAGGCTTTGCAGTCGTTGCTGGTGAAATGGGACAGCTCGCTCAACAATCCGAACGTTCGATCCAGGAGATTGATGAGATCCTGGGTTCATTTGTTCAAGAAATACATCGGATGGGCAGTCATTTTGATGCGAATATGGTAGCAGTTAAGGAACAGGAGAAACAGATCGCTGATTGCCTCCAGGCATTTAGACAGGTTAGCCGCTTATCGACCGAAGTGCATGAGTTGGCTCAGAGTTTGGACAGCCGGACAATGGATATGCACTCTATTCGTCAGGAGTTGGAACAGAACCTCAGTTATATTGCTTCCGCAACCGAGGAAACTTCAGCCATGGCCGAAGAAGTCACGGCTAGTGCTGTGGAACAGCAACGGTCGGCGAGCGAACTGTCGAACATCTCCGGGGAACTCGCTGGTCTTGCAGGGGACCTCAAATCATATTCCGATCAATTTCAGATCGAAGTCCGTAAATCAGGTCCATAATAAAAAGACGGGTGTAACCAAAGTTATTAACGACAAAATGACAATGGTAATTTATGAGAAACACCTATAGAGGAATAGCCAATGGATTAAGTTAACCGCCTTTTAATGGGCGGTTAACTTTTGGTATGAGCTCCCAAGCCCAGCTACTTCATAAATAAGGCACTAAAAATAAGAACATCCTGCAAGAAATGAATCGTCAGCGCCCAGAAGAATCCTTTCGTTTCTAACATCGATTTGGCTAAAAACCATCCGATAAACGCTGCCATAATTACACCTGCTATCCCGCCTGGATGTCCAAAATAATGAACGGCGCCAAAGATTGCAGCCGCCAGTCCTTGAGCTACATACGAAGACAAACCATATTTACCTACAACGGCAACAAATGAAAACCGAAAGATGATTTCTTCAGAAAAAGCATTCATTAGTGCAAACACAAGGATGAGGACAACACCGGGATACAGCTCCAGTCTTACGCTTTCGCCGTGCACCACTTGGAAGTAGATAACGACAGATGTTACCAACGTAATGATGACCGCAAAATTTAGACCTAAGTGTTTCCATGTCTCTTTTTCTTTCGGCTTAATGCCGATCCACGGTTCGGGCCGAATTTTTCCATCTCGCTTTTTCAGATTTAAATACCTAAGTCCCCCCTTACCTGCCAACCCGTATACAATGCCAATCACAATAACAGCTAATAACAACACCGTAATCTGATAACTAATCTCCAGGTTGTATACATCGCTGTCGAAGACCTTTAATGGGAGAAGCGGACTACTTCTAAACCATAACAGGAGAGGTGCGCAGGCAACCACCACGATCGTGATCAATAGGATGGGAATGAGGGTGGATCGTTTTTTATTCATTTTATTCTCCCTTGTTTGGATGACTTAAGGTTTCCAGCGCATGCTGACACCATTCCGTAGTCATCCGAAGATATCTCTCCCCATAGTCCAGGGTTAACAACCAGAGCTGGGCTTGCTTGCTTTTCCCTTTAGGAACACTCGCTTTAATTCCTGCCAACATCGTGATGAGCTGTTCGTTAGCTGTTAATTCCTCTTCAAGAAAAGTGATGAGTTGCGGGATATGACGTTCATCGGAGACAAAAAGCTTCATCAGCAGTTCGTTTCTCATTACGGGTTCTTCAGGTGGCAGAGCCAGCCAGGAATCAAGTTGGTCACATCCTTGCTCTGTAATGCCGTAGACAATTTTACGTCTCCCCGTCTTCGCTTCTTCTATCACCGAAACTGAGCCTTCTAACTGCAATTGTTTGATACTCTTATGAATATGTCCATACGATTCGTTCCAAAAAAGGCCGATGCTCTCCTTCGAAAACTTAACAAGCTCATATGCGCTCATGGGCTTCACACGAAGCAAGCCGAGAATCGCAAAGTGGGTGGTATTGATTCTTTTCATATGCCCTCCCATTCAAAATATATCTTTGAGATATATACAATTAGCATATTACTCCATTAGGATGAAGATTACAATTCATTTTTAGATATCTTTCATTCTGTTCTACAATACAAAAAGGAGTGATTACCGTAAGGTAACACCCCTTCCTATCTATAATAATGCAATATGCCTCAAATCATTTTTGAGTGCTGCTTAAACCTTTTAATTCCATGCCTCTTGTAAAAAACACAATTCCAATTGCAGCAAAGGTTACGTAATTACTTATCTTGGCTATTACTTCTTCATCATCCTCATAATTGATCCAGAACAAAAGAACGAATGGTGATACTATCATTAACACTTTCATAGCTAACATAAATACATAATGAATTCTTTGCTTACGCAAATAGCCTTCTTGTGAGGTTATTCTAAGGCTAACCTTAGAAGAGTCATAGATCGTTATTAATAGTGCGATGATGCTTGAATATGCCGTTATTTTCAAACCAATCTCAATCCATGGAACAAATGCTGCAACGGCGATACCCAGATAAATCCCAGCAGCTAAGTAAAAAAGGTTAATCTTAATCTTTCTGTGCAAAATCCCTCGCTCCTATCATATCACCTGTATATTTTACCATCATTATACAACAATAAGTATTTGTTTACCTTTGTTTTATGAAACATCGCAGACAACACATATTCACCTTCTCTACTTGGTGAAGAATGCATTTTTATGCAATTGCCACTATTGGTTTTACAAATTCTATTTGCCCTGTGTTGAGCACAAAGGTCGAGTTCGTTTACAGAGATTTTCATCGCTCAAAGACTTCATTTTAGCTCCTCTTTTTTCGATATATTAGGTACAGATTTAATTTAAATTTTAACTATCAGGTTCTGAGTTAGATCTGTACATTGACATACTTAGGGGGAACTGAAGTGAAAACAAAGATAGGATCCATTCTAAAAATGAGAACGTTAAGGGCTAAGTTAGTTTCTTTGTGCTTGGTTATACTTATCGTGCCCACAATCGTAATAGGGTTCAGTTCTTATACCGTTTCAAAAAATGAAATGAATGAATCCGGCAAGGCCGCACTTGAAAATAGTGTCCGAATGGTCATTGGTATGATTAATCTCCTCAACGAGCAGGTAGAGAATGGAAGTTTAACATTGGAGCAAGCGCAGGAAAAGCTCCGCGTAGAACTGCTCGGTGAAAAGAATGCAGATAATAAGCGGC
The DNA here is from genome assembly GCF_057334655.1 of Paenibacillus sp. AGC31. Classification (NCBI taxonomy): domain Bacteria; kingdom Bacillati; phylum Bacillota; class Bacilli; order Caryophanales; family Paenibacillaceae; genus Paenibacillus; species Paenibacillus sp. AGC31. The sequence continues at coordinate 48,694 of NZ_JBHFJH010000030.1, read as the reverse complement.
CTGTAAAAAGTGAATATACTGTAGGGGAAACAGGATATCCATGGGCTGTTGGCAAAGATGCACATTCCGTAATGAATCCTTCAAATGAAGGTCAGGATTTGACAGATGTCGTTACAGAAGATGGCGTATATTTGGGAAAAGAGCTCGTTAATGTTGGAACAGCCGGAGGCGGATTTGTCACCTACAAGTGGGCTCTACCGGATACAGGTGAGGTAGAAACGAAAGTTTCATATGTTGAAATGGACCCGCATTGGGGATGGATCATCGGTTCGGGTGCCTACTTAAGTGAGTTTAACAGTGGTGCCACACAAGTATTGTATCTTGTTCTTATAATTATGGCTGTGGCGGTTGTTCTTGGTTCCATTATCGTTAGCATCATCTCAGGACGCCTAACGAAGCCGATCCTTATGGTCGCTAAGCGATTGAAATCCGTTGCGGACGGTGACCTAACCGTTGAAGAAGTTAAGATGAAGTCCAAAGATGAGATCGGTGAGCTTTCACAGGACTTTAATCATATGATTAAAAACATGAGAACGCTTATTAGTCAAGTCGATCTCTCTACCAAGCAGGTAGCCTCATCTTCCAAAGAGTTGACTCTTGGTGCGGAGCACACCAGTCAGGCAACTGAGAATATCACCATTTCCATCCAAGAATCTGCAGCCGGTGCACAAGAGCAACAAATGATGCTTCAACGGACAACCAACTCACTCGAGGAAATATCGATCGGGATCCAGCGAATTGCGGAAAGCTCATCAACCATTGCCGATTCTTCTGTTGATGCGATGGAACTCGCGAACATAGGTGGTACAGCCGTAGAGCATACGGCGAAGCAAATGAATCTGATCAACAAGTCGGTTAATGAAACGGATGTAGTTATGAGAATGCTAGATGAACGTAGCCAGCAGATCGGTACGATGCTCATTGCAATTACGGATATTGCGAAGCAGACGAATCTTCTTGCTTTGAACGCTTCGATTGAGGCAGCCCGTGCAGGCGAAGAAGGACGCGGTTTCTCCGTAGTAGCTGCTGAAGTGAGAAAACTTGCTGAACAATCGAACCAGTCATCCGGGCAGATTTCTACGTTGATTCAAGATATGCGTACAGATATCGAACAATCGCTCAAAACGTTGAATCGAGTTAAACAGGACGTTGACTCCGGCATACAGATTGCTAATGAGACGGAACAACAGTTTAACAAAATCGTAGAGTCTACCAACTTTATCGCCCAACAAACGGAGGAACTTGCCAGCGTTACACAGCAGATCACGGCAAGCGTCCAAGAAATCACAGCGGGCCAGGAGCAAGTCTCCAATCTAGCACTTCAAGCTGCAGACAACTCCCAAAATATAGCTGCTTCTTCAGAAGAACAACTGGCTTCCATGGAGTAAATCACGAGTTTATCCACAACCTTGCAGGAAATGTCTCAAAAGTTAGAGCGTTTGACGATTCAATTTAAATATTAATTATGATTCATCCAGGTCAAAAAAAGCAGCCGACCCCTTATACTTTGGTCGGCTGCTTTCTCCTTTTTAATTCACTTTAATCCACGATTATATTGCCCTCAGCAAGCTACACCAATCAAGCTCGCTTATAATTCCAGATCTGCAGCCCGGGCGTTCGCTTCAACCTGCTCCGGACTTTTGCATCCTGGAATGACGCAGCTAACGGCTGGATGCTTCAGACACCAGGCAAGGGCCCACGAGGCCATGTCGACCCCTTCAGGGACTTCATTCTTCTGGATTTCACTTACCAGCTGCAGTTTCTCATCGATCTCTTGACGCTCGCGTCCCTTTCTGACATTGTCATTGAACACGGCGCCCGGCTTGTACTTACCGCTCAGATAGCCGCTGGCCAGTGGGACTCTTGCAAGCACACCAAGGTCCTGCTCCTGACATGACGGGAATACCCTCTCCTCGGGCTTCTGGTCCAGACGGTTATATACGACCTGTATTGCCTTCGCGTTTAACTCACTAGCCTTGCTCGTCTGATGCAGATTATCGTTGCTGCCAATGGAGATACCAAGATTTCGAATTTTACCGGCCTGTACCTGCTTGTCCAGCATGGTCCACAGCTCGTCGTTATCAAACGCCTCATCTGATCCGGAATGGAACTGATACAAATCGATATAATCTGTTCTTAGGGCTTTCAGGGATTCTTCCAGTTGTACACGGATCTGATCCACACTCCAGGCATTGGTCCAGTGATCATGCCATTGATGACCAAACTTCGATGCGATCACCCAATCCTCACGCCGGTCACGGGACATAAAATCGCCGATAAAGTTTTCCGACATATGGTGAGGTCCGTAACATTCCGCTGTATCAATCAAATTAATACCAAGCTCTTTGGCACGGTAAAGAATATCATCGACTTCCTTCTGAGTATAGTCTTTACCCCAGTCCCCGCCAAACTGCCAGGTGCCCACACCTACGACGGATACATCCAGCTCGGTTTTGCCCAATCTTCTGTACTTCATGCTACTCACCTCGAGGTTTAATATGTTGGTCAATTGACCGAATGGAACAATAAGTATTCAATTTACGATAACGCTTTCATAATAAAGGATAATTAACAAATTATCAATCTGAGGTATGCTCGTCGGTATACGCAGGAAGAACCCTCTCAAATTTAAAGGTTGACTTAATGTATCCCCTTTAAAGAAAAATGACTTGGCTTCACTCGTTTCACGCTCTCCGCTGGCTGAAGGCATAACAAATAAAGCCCCTTAGAAATTCATTGGATAAGCGGCACTGATTCCAATACCTTTTCTAAGGGGTCCACTTGCTTGATGTCAGAAATTAGAGAGTGAATTCTCTGTTTGCTTCATTGGATACCTGTAGGAACATCAGATTTATACTTTATCGCTTAATCCAACAATAGTTTCAAACGGTCGCAACACCAGCGGCAGCAAGCCATTCTCATAGTTGGTAAGCCAGATCTCTGAGAAGTTGAGGCCAAGCTCATCTTCCTCAAGCTCCACCATGTGTTCAGTAAGATTGATTACTACCAGCACCTGTTGGTCTGCCAGTGTACGTGTATATGCATATACACTCGGATGATCCGGCATATGAAGCTCATAAATACCATAAGTCAACGTATCGTGCTCTTTTCGCAGCTGAATCATTAGTTTATAAAATTGAAGAATGGAACGTTGTTCCTGGAGTTGTTTCTCTACGTTAATATGGATGTAATTGTCATTCACTTTCAGCCATGGCGTACCACTGGTAAACCCTGCCTCTTTGGCCGAGGACCATTGCATCGGCGTTCTGGAGTTATCACGACTCGAAGCCCAGATGATGTTCATGATCTCCTCATGCGACATCCCCTCTTCACGTTTGATCTGATATAAATTCTGGTCGGCGATATCGTTATAGTCCTCTATGGAAGGGAAAGACACATTTGTCATGCCTATCTCTTGCCCCTGGTAGATGAATGGGGTGCCTTGCATGAAAAAGTACATGGCTCCAAGTGCTGTGGCACTTTCATACCAATACTCTTTATCATTTCCCCAAGATGAAACTTTGCGAGGTTGATCATGATTTTCAATAAACAAAGCATTCCAACCGACGCCTTCCAGTGATTTTTGCCACTTGGTCAAGACGTTTTTCAGTTTGGGAACATCCAGTTGCCTGTCTGTGCTGTTTTTCCAAAGGTCCAGATGTTCGAATTGAAAGACCATATTAAATTTCCCTCTGACTTCACAGATCCAATCCAGCAGATCTTCTTGGTCCTCTACCTTTACTCCATTTGCTTCCCCAACAGTCACGACGTCATATCTGGATAATGTGTTCTCTTTCATTTCTTGCAGATAACTCTGGATTCCCTTGACATTCATATGCTTTTCAAAAGAGGAGATGTACTTGACGCCTTCTCTTATTGGCATGTCCAAGAGGCCCTCTTCTTTGTGAATATGGCTGATGGCATCCACACGGAAACCATCAATACCTTTATCCAGCCACCAATTCATCATTTCATATATGGATTTCCGAACTTCCTGATTTGCCCAATTCAAGTCTGGTTGTTTTTTGGAGAACAGATGGAGATAGTACTGTCCGGAGACTTCATCATATTCCCAAGCAGAACCGCCAAAGATGCTCTCCCAGTTGTTCGGTTCATCTTCGTTCTTCCCATCTCTCCAGATGTACCAATCCCGTTTGGGGTTATCCAGCGAAGCTCTAGATTCAATAAACCACGGATGTTCGTCACTGGTATGATTAATCACCAAGTCCATAATGAGTTTCATGCCGCGGTGATGCACTTCATTCAGTAATTGATCAAAGTCCGCCATCGTGCCGAATTCATCCATAATGGAACAGTAATTGCTGATGTCATACCCATTATCGTCGTTGGGTGACTTATACATCGGACAGATCCATATCAGATCAATACCGAGATCTTGAATATAATCCAGTTTTGAGATGATCCCCTTAATGTCACCAACCCCATCTCCGTTGGAATCCATAAAACTTCTCGGATAGATTTGATAAGCTACTGCCTCTTTCCACCATACTCTTTTCATTGAATACAATCCTTCTTTCTTGAGAACTGAACATCATATAACGTATTATGCTTTAATTATGAATAACGTACATTCTTGCTTCATATGGACGTAATTCACTCTCCGAGAGTTCACCTGTATAGTTAGCTATCAAAAGCTGATGGGACCCTGTCAATTGCTCCTGAAGCGGGAGTTCAGTCGTATATCCTTTGAAATTGCATAACACAAGAATTGTAGTACCATTCAGCGTACGGGTGTATGCAAACACGTCTGGGTTCTCTGGAAAGATCAGCTTATAATCACCATATACGATGACTTCATGATCTTTTCGTAATTGAATTAACTTCCGGTAATAATGGAATATGGATTCAGGGTCATTCAAACTTTCCTCTGCATGGATATACGTATAATTTGGATTTACCTTAATCCAAGGTTCCCCTCGTGTAAAACCAGCGTTATCGGAAGTATCCCATTGCATAGGTGTGCGTGCATTATCACGTCCCTTGGCGTAGATCGACTCCATCACGCTTTGTTCAGGATAACCTTTCCCCATTCTTTCCTTATAAAAATTGAGCAATTCAATATCCCGATAATCCTCGATCGAATATTGAACATTCGTCATCCCCAGCTCTTCACCTTGATATATGTAAGGCGTACCTTGCATGCCATGAAGAAGGGTCGCCAACATTTTAGCCGATTCAACTCTGAATTCTCCATCATTTCCCCAACGTGACACGATACGTGGCAAATCGTGGTTGTTCCAGAATAGACTGTTCCAGGCATCACCCTTAAGCTCCGTTTGCCACTTGGACAGCACTTTTTTTAATGCCATCACATCCAAAGGTTTAAGATCCCACTTTCCTTTGCCATCTTGTTCATCCAAACTGATGTGTTCAAATTGAAAGACCATTGAAAACTCACTGCCGTCTGGATTGCTGTACAGTTTGGCGATTTCCGGAGTGGCGCCCCATGTTTCTCCAACCGTAAGCAGGTCTTCTGCTTTTTGAAACGTCTCCTTGCTCAGTTCCCTGATGTATTTATGCAGATTAGGTCCGTTTCCCGTAATCTTCAAATCCGGTTCTTTACCGATTAAGTCGATCACATCAAGTCGAAAACCACCCACACCCTTTTCGATCCACCAATTGATCATGTTGTATATTTCCTGCCGGACTTTGGGGTTTTCCCAGTTGAGATCGGGCTGTTTTACGGAAAATAGATGCAAATAATATTGCCCGATCTCAGGCACCCATTCCCAGGCTGAACCACCGAAGGTGGACCCCAAGTCGTTCGGAGGTGTTCCTTCCACGCCATCTCTCCAGACGTAGTAGTCATGGTACGGATTGTCTTTACCTTTTTTTGGCTTCTTGGAACCAGGGGTGTTCATCCGAGGTATGGTTCAACACCAAGTCCATAATGATCCGAATGTCACGTTTCTTGGCTTCAAGAATTAACGTTTCCATATCTTCCAAAGACCCAAACATCGGATCGATGTCCTGATAATCTGAAATATCATATCCGTAATCATCTTGAGGGGACTTGCAGACAGGTGATAACCAGATCGCACCAATGCCGAGTTGCTGCAAATAATCCAATCGGGACACAATGCCCTCCAAGTCTCCGATTCCATCACCGTTTCGATCTTGAAAGCTGCGTGGATATATTTGATATACCACAGTTTCTTTCCACCATTTTTTATTTTCCATGTTCCATTCAACCTTTCTAATGTTATTCTTTGACCGATCCTACAACAATGCCAGTCACAAAGTATTTTTGCAGCAAGGGATAAATCAGTAATAGCGGGATAACAGCAACTACGATTTTGGCTGCGTTCAGGTTTTTGTTCGAAATTTCAGTCAGGTTGCTGAGTTCGCTGGAATTCGTGCCGGCTTGAAGCAAATCGGCAATATTCACATTAAGGGACTGAATATAGGTCATTAGCGGGTAATTGCTGACTTTGGTCATATAGATCAAACCACTGAAGAAGTCATTCCATGTACCCACGATACTGAACAAGGCGACTGTCGCCAGCGCAGGAATGGACACAGGCACATACACTTTGAACAAGACCTGAATGGGATTTGCTCCATCGATGAATGCTGCTTCTTCAAGCGCTCTAGGTACAGCAGAGAAGAAATTCATCACAAGGATGACACTGAATATGGGGACAGCGCCTGGCAGAACCAGTGCCCATATCGTATTCAGCATGTCCAGGTTTTTGATCAACAGGTAACTCGGAATCATGCCTCCGCTGAACAACATGGCAAAAATCATGATATTCATATAAATGTTTCTGCCTTTGAAATCCCTCTTCGATTTGGATAACGGATAAGCCATCAAAATAATCAAAATCATGTTAAGCACAAGGGTGAGCGCGACACGCAGAACAGATATGCCAAAGGAACGCCAGAACTGTGCATCATCAATAATTTTGGTATAAGCCGCTGTTGTAAAATTGACCGGAACGAGACCTACAGCATTCGCGGATACCGCCTCGCTGCTGCTGAATGAAATGGCGACGATATTCCATAACGGAAGAAGGCAGACCAATGCCAGCATGATGACGATGGCATAGATGACAAACCGGCCAATTCGATCTTTGAAGTTTGAAGAATAGGACACAGGTTTGGCCTCCTTAGAATATTTTTCGATCCGTATATTTTTTGGCCAACTGGTTGGCAGACAAGAGCAACACAATGCCGATTACGGACTTGAACAAACCAACAGCTGTACCGAAGCTATACTGTCGTCCAACGAGACCGATCCGATAAACATAGGTATCCAGAATGTCGCCTGACTCGTAGACAACCGGGTTATACAGATTATAGACTTGGTCGAAACCGGCGCTCAAAATGTTGGTCAGACTCATTACGCCCATGAGCAGAATAATAGGTAGCATGCCTGGCAATGTAATATGCCACACTTTTCTCCACCAACTGGCTCCATCCATTCCTGCCGCTTCATACAGACCGGGATCAATCGATGTGATCGCAGCCAGATAAACGATGGAACTGTAACCAAACTCTTTCCATACGTCTGTACCGATAATCAGTGGCTGGAACCAGGTGTTGCTGCCAAGGAAATTAATATTTTCGAGGCCAAAAAACGCCAACATTTGATTCACAATGCCATCCAGACTGAACATGTTGACAACAACGGATGCCAGTACAACCCAGGATAGAAAGTGTGGCAGATAAACAATCGTCTGCACGGATTTTTTAACGTATTTGATACGAATTTCATTTAATAAAACGGAAAAAATGATGGCCATCATCGTTCCAAGCAGAATCTTGCCAATCGCAATCACCAACGTATTGCTGACGACCTGCGCGATATCCGGCAGCTTGAACATATACATAAAATGCTTCAAGCCTACAAATTCAGAGCCGAACATGCCCTTGGCCGGTATATAGTCCTGAAACGCTGTAATGATACCGACCATTGGAACATAGCTGAATACAAGCAAAAACAAAATGCCCGGAATCATCATCATATGGTACATGGCACCTGGGCCGAGCCGCCCTCGCGCTTTCAAATTCCCCTGTTTCATGGATGAACCCCTTTCGTTGAAGAAAGGCTGCGTATCGCAGCCCTTCCACTGTTCATGGATATTATTGTTTCGATGCGATCTCGTCTTCAATTTCCTGAATGACTTGATCACCACCCTGTTTTTTCCAGTTGCTCACGAATGTATCGAAGTAATCGAGCGGTTCTGAACCCGTTATGATTTTGATAAACGATTCCTGTTCCAACTTCGTCAGATTGGCCCACGTCTGTTTCATGCTTGGTGTAGTGCCAGAGAAAGCAGGTGTCATCCATACAAATTTGTTTTCTTGTGTCAGTTTGTCGATTAGTCCCACTCCGTTGATCCGCGAATGATATTTTGACCAAGCAGTCACATCATCCGTATCCATGTCGCTCAAATAGGTTTTGATGCTTCCGATATTGTTCTTCGATTCGGTAGTGCGAACCTCATCCAGGGAAATCTCTCCTTTGATTCCTCGAACAACATCAGAGTAATCATCCAGCAGCGATGTAGCCGAGTTGACTTCGATATTAAAAGGTCTCGTAGATCCGTCTACCCCGGTCTCCTGATATTTGGCAGCTTCCGGCATGGTTGTTGCGGCATCTTTATCATTGGCCAGTTTATCGTAGAACAGGTTTACAATCTTAACGGCCAGTTCAGGGTGTTCATAACCCTTTCTCACCACGATAAACTGATTGGATGGATTGGCATGCGCCACGTTGACCTTGCCGTCTGCATCTTCCAGCGTATAAGCCGAGAATTTCGCATTTTTATCCATCTGTTTTGCACTGATCAGTCCCCAGTCAGGGATATGCCACGGTCCAAAGGCAATACCGCTTTGGCCATTGGCGTAAAGTGCGGTAATATCATCAAACGTGCGGGTTCCGAATTGCGGGTCGATAATACCATTCTTGAACCAATCCGCCATGGTACCCAGCATTTTCTTCGTTTCTTCTGTTGTGGAACCATACACGATTTTGCCGTCTTCACCATTCATCCAATATTGCGGGAAGGCTCCCTCGGTTGAGGCCACACCCAGCATCGTATAAGCAGAGCCATTATAATCTGTTGTATTCATCGTGTTCACAAATGGAATACCTACCGGGTTACCGGATTGGCCAGGATCTCTTTTCAGGAATTCCAGTGCTGTTTGCTCCACCTCATTCAGCGAAATGGCGCCGTCTCCATCTGCATCAAGTTGAATCCCCAGCAGATCCAGCCAATCTTGACGGACCCAAACCATCGTTGGTGCGGAATCCAGGGAAGTCGCCGGAAGTCCCATCAAACGTCCATCAATCGTTGCATTTTCTAATGCACGTCCATCATAGGAATCGTACATCTGCTTGATGTTATCCGTTGCATATTGATCATAAATGGCTGTCAGATCCTCAATCAGATCGTTATCCACCAGTTCTTTCAGTTCATCTTTGGAATCAACGCGCATCATGTCAGGCAATTCCCCGGATGCGATGGCAAGTGAAACTTGACGGCTATAATCTTCGCCATTGGCTTCAAATTGATCAGTAATCTTGGCGTTAAACGTGTCTTTGACCAGCCGGGTATACGCATTATTCTCATAGGTATCTCCAGCCGGCAGTTTTGGGTTGGCTGTGGTTACTCGTCCCATGGTTACTGTGATTTCGTCTTTATAGGCACTGAACGGATCTCCCGGCGTTACCTCATATTTGCCTGCTTCCTCTGCAGTAGGAGGATTGGAAGAGTCTCCACATGCCGCTAGGGCTGCAACCATCAAGGCAGACATGGACAGCACAGCGAGACGCTTCGTCAACCGGTTGCTTTTCATAGACCATTTTGTTCTCATCTAGTTCGATTCCCCTTTATTCTGATGTTCAATATATTTGTTTGCGCTTTCATTATAAAATGAAGTGGAGGCTAATCGAGATAGGGATAACACGTCCGTTTGGATAGAGAAATGGCTACAGTTTTCAGTCCGTATTATGAAGTGTGGTTAACTTGTGATCATTTACCCTACCTACTGACCAACATTTGTCTATCTACCCCTCTTTTCGATCAAAAACAAAAGCCGGCAGCTCCTAAAACAGAAGACTGTCGGCTATTTATTTCCTCTACCTAGCTGCCGATATTCGCTTGGCAGAAGACCTGTCAGTTCACGGAAAATCCGGCTGAAATATTTTTCATCCGTATAACCCACTCGCTCCGCAATCCAAAAAATCGTATTGTTTGTATTGAGTAAATACTCTTTGGATTTCTCTACCCGGATGAAGCGGGAGTACTCATTAAAGGTTTTCCCCATTAGATCTTTGAAACATTGACTGAAATAACTTCGGCTGATGTTGAGTTGTTGGGAGAGACCTGAAGCTGTATAGGCCTGCTCCAAATCATGCTGCACGATCATCACTGCTTTTTTCACTGCATCGATGATTTCCTGTGAATATGAAGTCTGTTCATCAGCCTTTCGAATGCTTGCAGCAGTCTGTTTGATCCATTCTTCAACCTCGTACCATGACTCGAAAGAATGGATCATCGAGATTCTTCCAAGCGTAGTTTGGGCAAATAGGTGGTTCCATTCCATCACGATCGAGTACAGCAATCCCATCAACTGACCTTTATGTAATCGTAAGGATATAAACTGGTCAATGAGTTGATTGTAGTAACTTTCATGGTGGGTCCATGGTGTCTGGAACCAACTTTGCTTAATCCGATCAAGGTCCTCATCCTGCGGTTCTTTTGAACCTGTGTCTTCCTCATTCATCGAAACGGCAATGACTTGGTTATTGGGGTTGTACGCATAGAATAAAGTCGTCTCTGTATAATTCCTAATCCAGTTTTTGATTTGCGACCATGTTCGCTCTTGTACATCAGACAAAACCAACAACGTACTATGGGGAACTTGTTGCAGGCCTTCCTTCAATTGATGAAATAGTTGATCTTCTAGGGACGGGGGTGTAGCCCACATGTAGCTATTACGCTCAACCTCCCACCTTATCAGATCTTCATGCGCAGTTAACTCTATTGGCCACTTATGCTCTGATTTACGATCCTGTGAAACAAGTGCATACACATTTCGATAATGGACATTGATTTCATCCTGCGAAGGCATCTTTCTTGTCGTGTTTGTCAACCCGCTAATTCGGGAATGTATCCGTTGCAGAACATGTTCGAATTGCTCTTTCTCCAGCTGGACTTTGGCTATATAATCGATGGCTCCGAGTCTTAGTGCTTCCTGGATATAATCGAAATCCTGATGTAGTGTTAACACAACGATATGAAGTTCTGGATAGAGCTGCCTCGCAGCTCGCATCAATTCGATCCCTGACATGACGGGCATCGCAAGATCCGTTAGCATCAGATCGACCGGTTGGGTTTTTAGGAAATCCAGTGCTTTCGCCCCGTTACTGGCCTCTCCTACAACCTCCATGTTGAACTCGTTCCATGGCATCGCAGAGCTAATGCCTTTGCGTACCAACTTATCATCATCTACAATCAATACCTTAATCATGCGAGATATCTTCTCCTTTAATAGGCAATACGAGCAATATGTTTGTCCCTGTTCCCAATTCACTCTCAATCACCAGTTGCGCTTGGTCCCCGTACTGTGCTTTCAACATGCGGTGAACGTAATTGAGTCCGATGCCCATCCCTACTTTTTGTTGTTCAGCTTCACGATTGTTCAGCAGATTATGAATGGTTTCCTCCGTCATACCTGCGCCATTATCTTGTATCATAATGTTCAACGTTGAAGTGCATGTCACTTCAATCTGAATAAAACCTTCGTCACTCAATCCATGATATAACGAATTTTCAACCAGCGGTTGCAGAATAAAGCGGGGCACAGGAATCTGAAGCACTTTTTCATCTGCAGTAATACGGACGTCAAATTCAAAGTCATAGCGAATTTGCTGCAAAATCAGATACTGTCTTAACGCATCGATCTCCTCTTCCATGGTGGATACTTGCCCTAATTTGCCTAGATTGTAATAGAGCAGCTTGTTCAATGACTGCACCAGCTTGTCGATCTCCCCTTGTCCGTTCATGACCGCCAGCCAGTGCACCGTATCCAGCGTATTCATCAGAAAGTGCGGATTAATCTGATAAAGCAGTTTTTCCACTTCCAGGTCTGCACGTATCTTCTCTTTCTGCTGAACTTCCTTGAAGAGGTCACCAATCTGATGCTGCATATTCGAAAATTCACCCAACAGAAAATCAAATTCGGGAATCTGAGTGCGAGCTCGGCTCCCTTTTGTTTGTGGATTCTTGGACATTCCATTGATCTCCGAATGGAACAGACCGAGAGGTTTGTAGACCATCTTCCACAGGAGCCAAGCAAGAAACACGGTAAAGCCGAGGAAAAATAAAGCGACCAGCAAAATTTGAAGCAACCACTGGTTTTTCTCCTGTTGATATTGAGACTGTGAAATGACCGATACGACACTCCATTTCTGTGAGGAATCCTCCTTGAACCAGTGATACCCGCGGGATATTCCGTCCTTGGCAGGTTCTGCCGTTAAGCTGGTGAAATTCTCCCCTACCTTCATGGCTTCCGGTATTTCGCTGTACACAATGTTGCCTTCACCATCCAGGATGAGATGAGATAATGCGCCGTTGTATTGATTGTAGCCCAAGATATCCTGTGTGAGGCGAAAGCCTGATTCTACGTAAATGAACACGTCGTTCCTCTCGGATAGTTGTACTTTTCGCATAGCAGACAGAACGAGTTGATCATCGAATCGGTTCATACTCGTATGGGGGCCATAGTACTTAATGCCATAGGTTTGGAAGAGCACAGGCAGAGACTCAGGAGAGAAACGATCCTTGATTGGAAAGTTGCCGAACTGCGTAGTACCTTCTTTTTGAAAGTAATACAGGGTCAATCCGATATTAGGATTGGTGAAGGTGACAACACTTAACTCGTTCTTTAATTCGTCCCTAGCTTCAATCAGTTCGAAGATATCGGAGGACGGATTCAAGAATTCATCCATTCTTTTGCCTAAAGTACCCCTGTAAGATAATTGCTGCGTAACGTGATTCAGATTGGTGATGGAGTTCTCCAATGAGGATGTCACCTGCTGTAAATTGCTACGGATGCCATCATCGATCTTATTTGCGAAAATGGAGTCGATCGTATAATAAGAAATCGCAAATATACTGATAAAGGGGATAAACGCACTGAGAAAGAACAGTAAAAATATTCTTTTTTTAAGTGTCATGGGGACCTATTCTCCTTCTGAAAATAAAACAGCAAGCTTCCTATGTATGGAAGCTTGCTCTGAATATACATTCAAGCGGACACGCTGTCTGTATCCTGTCCAAGTCCAATTTCCTTTCATCATTATAGATTGATATTCAAATAAGTCAAACGCTTTCATACGGAGCGCATATAAAAAGTGCTACTCCTCAAGATGATGAGGAATAGCACTTTTTATATGCGGATCTTAATTCAGTTGTAATCACTTCTTGTTAATGGAATACTCAAACATCTCAGTCTACTCACGTACCGTTACATTTAATTTGTGTGATCTGGTTTCCCCTGAGGGATTGCGAAGTACCGCTTCATACTCGTAGATTCCAGGTGCCCTTCCAGAGATTGCGGTAACTGCAGACTGTGCACTAGGCGTATTGGATTGAAGCGATTGTGTGTCGATCAATACACCATTTTCGTGAAGTTCATATTCGGTTGCGTTTATTCCCCACCACAGATTCATGGTGACATTATAGTTGCCATCACCGTCCCAGTTGTCATTCGACAGAACCGCTTGCCCTGGGGAAGCATCTGTGACGATGACTGTCAGTGGAACACTCATGGTTGAACCCAGTGCATTGATCAATTCTCCAGTATAGATATAGGTGCCATTTTTCTGTCCAGTAATATCCACTTGAACAGACTGGGCGGATGGGGATTGATCGACCAGAGAAATATCCTTAATCAATTCACCATTCTCATACAGCTTGAACTGATTGCCGTTATTCCCCCACCACAGATTCATCGTGATTGTATAGTCTCCGTCTTTGAGCCCCGTATCGTAACCATTATTATCAGATAACACCGGAGTGCCAGGGGCACCGTTTGCAAGTGGCGTTGTCTGATGGAGCCATTCCTCCCACTTAATCAGAACACTTGCCTGCTCATCCGTAAATACGGTGCCTCTAGCTGCTTGAACGTCATTACCGTAGGATGCAAGCAATTGACGCGCTTTTGCTCCTTCATGATCGTTTGCTGCCTGTTTGGCCTGCTGTAACGTGTTTGTGAGTTGATTAGCTAGAACACCAGCACTAGGATCGATCGATTCATCAGCAAAGGCGTTGGTCAGATTAATCAGGCTGTCGAATGTAGCAATAACGCCAAAACGATATTCTACCGTCTGTTCCCAGCCAGCCAAATCGGAGACCGTTGCCGTAACCTGGTTCAGACCGGGTTCCAATGTATACGCATAAGTGTCGAGAAGCACACCCTCCGGTGCTTCCACACCGGATACCGAATCGGAAGCTGTATATCCAATTTCCACATGCTGATCAATGGTGTACTCGGTTTGACCATGAATTTCAATGGTTGGAGGTACGAGATCAATGGATATGGACAAAGACTGTTCACTCTCTTTGTTACCGTCAACATCGACACTCCAGTAGGTGATGGTATGTGTACCTTCTTCAGTTAGGGTCAACTGTGTGCCACTCACCGTTTCACCACCATTGATTTGATAATAGGTCCCTTCGATTTCGGAATCTTCATCGCTTGCTGTAAAGGTTACTTGTGCCGGAGAAGTATACCAGCCGTTCTGCAATTCTCCTTCCACAGTTGCCGTAGTATGCGGCGCTTCCTGCTCCGGAGTTTCCCCTTCCAACGTAACCAAATCTGATAGCGGAATATTCAATTCCTTCACAAGGCGTGCCACGAGTTCAGATACCTTGATTGCACCGTTCATTTGCAAATGTGTATTGTCCTCGGTTGAGCCTACCCACATGAATATCGATTTGGTTCCTTCTGTGCCAAGCTCCTGGAAATGCTCCCAACTGGCTTGGTTCAGATCAATGATGAGCGTCTCCGTTTCCTGCGCCGTTTCTTTCATCGCCTGTACGTATTCCGGGAAGCTTTTGTTCAGCACTTCTCCGGTAAAGTCACGGCGGTTCACTGGCGTGACCAGAACTGGAATCGCCCCTCTCTGCAGAGCACCGTTAATGTATTCTTTCAGATATACCTTAAACTGCTCTGGTGTAAGATAACGCTCTGGACGGGACGGCGTGGAATCATTATGAGACCACTGCATGAACAGATAATCGCCTTCTTGAATGTCGAGTAAAATATCGTTGAGATATCCACCGACAAGGAAGGTTTTGCTGCTCAAACCTCCAACTGCCCGGTTATCAATACTGACTTCATTCGGATCAAAATATCCACCCAACGTTTCTCCCCAGCCCGCTTGCGGACGATAGTTTTCCGCGTAATTGGCTACAGTGGAATCGCTGGCCAAATAAATAACAGGTTTATCGCTTGCACTGTGATCTGGCAGACGCTCCAGCTTCAACGCATTGATCTTTGGTGCATTTCCGGTGAAGTTGAAGTTAAAGACCCCATCGATCAGGGCAATGTCATACGTGATTTCTTTGAATTCGCCCTTGGCAATGCTTGTAAGCGGCAGCTTTGTCATCTGCTCTGCAACGACATTTGCGCTGGTCAATTCCCCTGCATCCCCGATGGTCATTGTTACCCGGTAATTCGCCGGCTCCATTTCCACCAGGAAAGAGGTACCGTTTACTCGTGTGAAATCCTCTTTGAGAGAGTCTCCGGTTTCCCGGTTCTCATCTTTGGTCAGCGCTGTATCGGCAAAACCGTACCCGTTGCCTTCAATGTAAGCTCTTTTCGCACCTACCTTGATGTATCCATCGGCTGCGCTGCCAGAACCAAAGTCAAATTTGTAATCGCTTATCTCTTCGCTCGGTTCACTTGTTAATGACTCCTTCGCAACAGTTAACATGTTAAACGCATGGTCAACTTGAGCCTGCGTGGCTTCCGTATTGAATATAGCTTCCGCAGCTGCCAAAGCCCGATTCACTACGGCCTTCGATGCATCTGTATAATCCGACAGATTCAGTGCTTTGATCTCATCGTACAGGGCGATTAAGGCTGTCTGATCGCCGCCCTCCGAAGTGAGCTGAGTGCCTTCAATTCGCACGTTGTCGATCTGGGTAGTCCAGTTCAACGTGCCTCCACCACCTTTTCTCGTTCCCAGGAATCGCATGGATCTGACGTTGTCCGCATATGCGCTGGAACTCAGCGAGATATCAGCAATCGTTTGTGTAACTGTCGGATCGGCCAGATTCGTTAATGTCAGATCCAGTGTTTTCTCGGCAAAATTAACGGTTGCATCCACATTGACCCACTGGTTCTTGGTAATATCTGTAGCCGTTCCCCCTTCTGGTATGGCTGTATCCCCTGTGCCATAGTCCGGATTATATGCACCGACAAAATAATGAATTTTGGTGCTTCCGGTTTTGGTATACAGCGTGAACAGGGCATTTTCGTTAGAATCCTGAATCGTGAGATGACCTTCTGATGGATAGGCACTCACATTACCGGATTGCCAGTCAAAGTTCACGTTCACCTGATCGCCGTTTACGGCATCAAACAGACGGAATACTTTGGCCCGATTGCCTGAACCTGACCCCGCGACGGACAGGACCTTATTTCCGGACTGTTCAACAACGGTCCCCGTCATGGTTCCTCCAATACCCGTGGCATTGACCATCGCATACTGGTAACCGGCAGCGTCGCCTTCAAAATCCTCCTCATATAGTTGGATTTCCGGCTCTGGCTCGGGTTCGGAAATATCCGGGTCGATGACCAGCGGCGAAATGTTCAGCTCCATGTCTTTGACCGCACCAGCAACGAGTCCGGCAATTTTCTGTGCACCATAGCTGCTGAAATGCGTATTATCGTTGATCCCATTCGGGTATTTCGGATATTCACCCGGATTAGCATAGAGGAACACTTTCTCCGTAGCTGTATTACCAATTTTGTCGTAGTACGCAATACTCAACTTGCTGAGATCAATCAGCGGCACGTCCTGCTCCTCCGCCACTTCTTTGGCAGCCTGAACGTATGCCGGGAAGCTGACGTTGAATTCTTGAGTCACCGTGTTGAAATCTCTGCGTCCAACCGGAGTGAGCAATACCGGTGTAGCGCCGCGCTGTTTGGCACCGTTTACATAACGAGCTAAGTAGATCTTATAATCCTCAGGGGATGCATACCGGTCCGGTATTCCTGCACTCGCGTCGTTATGACCAAAGGAAATGAAGAAGAAGTCTCCCGGCTTAATTCGCTGCAGGATGGTATCCAGACGACCATCTACCATAAACGATTTGCTGCTTCGACCGCCGATCGCATCGTTCACGACGACTGCCCCATTGGAGAAATAACGTCCGAACTGCTGGCCCCATCCTTCTTGAGGAGCCTGCGCTTCACTGTACGATTGCATGGTTGAATCACCAGCCATATAGATCGTTGTTGCCGCACCAGCCGCTTTCTCTGGATACTTCTCGATGATGACATCTTGAATGTCTATGGCTGTCCCTGTGAAGAGAAGATCGAGCTGTCCATCCACTAATGCAACATCATAGGAATACTCCAGCGGTGCTCCTGCTGTCACATTGGTTACGGCGAGCTTCTGAACGAATTCAGATTTGACTCCAACGTTCGAGTCATTTGCATCATTGCCCAATCGCAGCGTCACCTTATAGTTCGCATTGGGCAGATCAACGGCAAATGTCGTGCCTGCCGCGACCGAAACCTGGTTTGCCCCTACCGTAACACCACTTGTATCCTTGAAGCCGTATCCCGGATCTTGTGTGTAGAGCGTATCCTGTATGTTTGTACTTCCCGACGCAGTCTCTGTACCGAAATTAAAGCGGTAGACCGGCTCCAGCATTTCAGCTTCGCGAGTCAGCGCCAGATCGGCTTTAGGGAATGCTGTAGCTTCCGCTCCAAGATAAAAGCCGGTATGAGGCGGCTGGTTGTAGGATACATTTTGCCAGGCTACGCCAAGTCGATACACAGGGTCCTGCATCAGCGTAGGGATGCGGTAGTCTGAAGGAATGGTCGTTGTGTAGAGACGATACTCCGAACTATCTTCGCTCCGCAGCAGAAGCTCCTCACGCCAGTCGCCCAGAATGTCCGCCTGGAGTGCCGGATTGCCTTTGGTATGGTTGTTCGTTAATGTACCGGTTGCCCGGAAGATTTCATTCAGCTTTTTGTTTTGGTAATCCCACTTGTAGATGAGCGGAATTCCTTTGGCTGTGCTATTATCCCACTCATGGTCCAACAGCTCCCGCTGAAGATCTCCATCCCACCAGATGGCGAAATTGGCGGTTTTGGGCCCTTCGTCCACAGTGTAGATAGCCTCTCCGGCTGCTGAATAGGTATTGGTTACAGGTACACTTTGCCCATTGGTAACGGTCGTGGCCCATGATTCGTAACCCGGATAGTTCGGATCAATGTCCGCCGACATCCCGCGGCCGGTGTCAAAACCTGTTTTCTCACCCCAGAGGATTTCACCTGTTGCCGCATCGCGCATCTCCAGCCCGTATGCCGCATCGGAATGCTCGTGCACACTTACGACCTGATAGCCCTCCCGGTTCGGATCGAGCTGGCCGGCGTGCATGGCGTCACCGTGCCCGAGTCCGGTGCTGTACATCAAGCTGCCGTCATCGTCAATGGCCAAGGCGCCAAACATAATTTCGTCCTTGCCGTCCTTGTCAACATCCAGCACACTTAGATTGTGGTTGCCCTGTGATTGATATTGTGATCCTGCTTCATTCGTGTCGAACGTCCAGCGCTTGACGAGTTCCCCGCCAACATAATCATAAGCAACAAGCACTGTGCGGGTATAATAACCCCGGCTCATCACGACACTTGGCTTCGTACCGTCCAGATAAGCGATGCCGCCAAGGAAACGGTCTACACGGTTGCCATAGCCGTCACCCCAATCACTGACGTTGCCTCTTGGCGGATCATAATTCACGGTGGATAGAGCCGCGCCAGTCTCACCGTTAAACAGCGTGAGATATTCTGGACCTGAAAGTATGTATCCGCCGTCGTTGCGATAATCCTTCGTGCCGTCACCAATGACCGTGCCTTGGCCGTCCTTTGTGCCGTCCGCCGTCTTGACAACAACCTCAGCCTTTCCATTGCCATCGAGGTCATACACCATTAACTGCGTATAATGCGCTCCGGCGCGGATGTTGACTCCCAGGTCAATCCTCCATAGCTTTGTGCCATCCAGCTTGATGGCATCAATATAGACATTCCCCGTATAACCGGCCTGCGAATTGTCCTTGGAATTGCTTGGACTCCACAGGAAGACAATTTCATACTCGCCATCCCCGTCCAAGTCAGCTACGGAAGCATCTCCTGCATAATAGGAGTACGTTCCGCCATCCTTAGTCCGACCATCGGCCGGTTTATCGAGCGGAATAGGCAGATAATCGTTATGCCAGACCGATACAACCTCTGGTTGCATTTGCTCTTTGCCTGCAATAACGGTGGAGATCTGATATTGCGAGCTGTCGAAACCAGTGGTGTCCACGTAGTTTGTCACATCGCTTATGGGTGATGTGTTCACTTTGGTTCCATTTTTATATATATTGAAAGCGATATCATCTGGATCGTTGTTTAAATACCTCCAGCTTATAAAAACGCCGTTGTCTACAAGAACCGCAACCAACCCCCGGTTAAGATACTCTCCTTGGCGACCCGGCAGGCTGCTTGATGACTCTGCACGTATCGGCGCCGGAGGAACAGCCAG
The DNA here is from genome assembly GCF_057334655.1 of Paenibacillus sp. AGC31. Taxonomy (NCBI): domain Bacteria; kingdom Bacillati; phylum Bacillota; class Bacilli; order Caryophanales; family Paenibacillaceae; genus Paenibacillus; species Paenibacillus sp. AGC31. Next base: position 28,896 of record NZ_JBHFJH010000030.1, on the reverse strand, counting down.
TGAAATAACCATAAGGAGTGCTAAAAAAGAGACAAACATCGATTTCTGGATGGAAACAGTTCTTCGGATCATTCGATTAACTCCCCCTTATCTAAAAATTCATTTTTAGAATCATCAGTTCGACCCTGCCCAGATTGTTGTCATTTGAACGCAATTTATAGCCACCTCCTTTATATGTTACCGCTTACATTTATCTTACAGGTCTAAAAAAAGACAGACAATCTAAAAAATGTGACGTATTATATAAGATAATTGACTTTTTTAGGAAGGAGATGAAACGATGGTTCATACGGTTTCTTATGCTTTTCGTAATGACGATACATCAATCATGACACTGGACTCTATTGGATGGCAGATCGTTTCTAGCGAGGAATATCGTTGTCCAAGTGATGGTAGACCGGACCCGGGGCACGTCGTTTTTCAATACACGCTTAATGGCCAGGGTTATCTGGATATTGACAATCAAACGCTCCCTTTACCGAAGGGACATGCCCTACTTGTCAAAATTGCAGGAGAACATTGCTATTACTATAAACAAGAGAACAACGAACCATGGGAATTTATATGGATCAACATTCGTGGGGATGAAGCTAACCGAATCTGGGATATGATGCATGATAATGAGGGACATGTCATTCGACGAAACGCGGACTCTCCCTTGATTCAAGAGTTATGGCAAATTATCCATTTGATTCATCAAGAGAAAGTTACGGACAAGTATCGCTTGTCCATGCAAGTCTATCGGTGGTTGCTTATCCTGGTACAGACGAGTCGGGATGCGGAGAAGGATATCGGTGCCCTATCCATAACAACGATTGAGAAATGCAAAAAGTTCATCCGAGAGAATTATGCATCTCCATTAACGTTGGATCTTCTAGCCAGCCATTGCGATATCAATAAACACTACTTGTGCAGATTGTTTCAGAAATCCGAGAAAACATCACCGCTAGCCTATCTTAAAGACAGACGCATTGAGGTTGCAATCCGACTACTCCGCACAACGGAACTTCCGATTTCTCAAATTGGTCAACAATGCGGGTTTGAGAGTCCCAGCTATTTCGGCAAAGTCTTCCGTCAATATATGTCCATGTCGCCCAAAGAATATCGCTTGAATAAGTTAGAGTTTCCTTATGAGGCCATCTATTATGAGTAGCTAAACTCGCTGTTTGCCAGTTGTCCTTGGCTTGGGAACAGCTCTTATACCAATACAATAAAAAAAGCCGCTGAAATAGCGACTTTTAATGGAACTATGTTCATTGTGTGCTTCGATAATTGCTGCACTTATTGAGCGGTGTATCCTCCATCTATGATCAGGCTATTTCCTGTCATATATGAAGAATCGTCACTAGCTAGGAACAGAACGGCTTTCGCCATCTCTTCTGCTTGACCCAGACGTTTCATTGGTGTTGCCGCAGAAAGTGCTTGTTTGCTCTCTTCCGGGATAATCGGTGTATCGATGAAGCCAGGGCAAAGGGAGTTCACCCGAATATTCTGCTCAGCATACTCCAGCGCGAGCGAACGAGTCAGGTTTACAACGCCGCCTTTAGCTGCATTGTAGGCAGCTGAACCTGGTGAACCAACCCATCCGTACATGGACGCCGTGTTGACGATTGTACCTCCACCAATTTTGAGCATTTCGCGGATCGATTCACGTGCAACCAAGAATACGCCGTCCAGATCAACATTGACTGTATTGCGCCATTCGGCATAATCAAGCTCATGCGTCGGATGAACACGCCCGATTCCCGCATTGTTGAATACGATATCCACTTGACCAAATGTTTCTACGGTTTGTTTGAAAATCTCAGAAACCTCTTCTTCACTTGTTATGTTTGCTTTAATAAAGAGAGCCTCTGCTTTAAGCGCTTTCAGTTCCTGCTCAAACGCCTTGCCTTTTTCTTCATTTAGATCCACCAAGACCACTTTAGCTCCTTCGGAAACGAATAAGCGAGCTGTCGCTGCACCAATTCCGGATGCTCCTCCTGTGATGACTGCAACTTTATCTTGAAGTTTGCCCATGAATAAATCCCCCAGTATAATATTTTGAATAGCGCCTATATAAATAGTGCTATATGATGTTTACAAAACTAATTCTATGCTTAAAATTGTAACAATCCAATCATTAAGATGTGACCAAGTGTCTACCTCGTAGACACTTTATAAAACTATGTCTATATTTATAGGAGTTTTTTTGAATGAATAATGAACTTACTGTGACATCTCAACATCGTAATCGAACCAAGGAGCACCTAAAAGCTGCTCTGATTCAGCTCATTAAGAAAAAAGGATTCCATGGTGTTTCTGTCAAAGACATCGTTGATCAGGCGGGTTATAATCGCAGCACGTTTTATTTACACTACCAGGATAAATATATTCTCGCCGAAGAGTTGTTGACTATGACACTCGAAGGATTGAGGGGCGCAGTAGGCAAACCCTATTGGCACGGTCAAAAGGTCTCAACCAACAAGCTGGATGCCGAATCTTTTCAAATCGTGGATTATATCTACGAGCACCGTGACTTCTTCGAACTGATTCAATACGATGATACGTTACCCGGTCTACATACAGGCTTTCCACAAACCATACTCAAAATCTATCAGGAGCAATTTGTCTTTGAGACGATCAACAACTCCCCAGTGAACATGGATTATTTCAAGTACTATACCGCCTACGGTTTTTTTGGACTGTTGAACAATTGGATATTAAGCGGATATCATGAATCACGCGAGGCATTTATCAAAAACGTGATTGAACTCACCAAAACGCATATTCACTCTTTTCATTATGTGGGTGACAGGTTTGAGGCGTGATTTCGAGTAAGTTGATTTGAACATCACGATGAACGAGATGTCTGCTTGAGATAACAGGCCTGTTGCGGTGGAGCAGATGCTCCTGATCACTCAGGGACATGCCCAGAATCTCTTCGATTTTATGAATACGCTGATACAAAGTATTGATATGAATATGAAGTGCTGCCGCAGCTTGGACCGCATAACCTCCACACGCCATATACGTCATCAGTGTTTCTTCTATCCCACCGGTCTGCCCTTTGGCAGGCCGAAGTGAATACTTCTGCCATAAACGCATTCAAATCCTCAGCCGTTTGCCGGATAAACAACCAGTTAACACCGATATCCGTATATCGGATCGTCCCCTGTTCTCTTCTTGTCTTCTGGTATGCAAGCGCCTTGTCCGCTTCCTGGTATCCCGTCCACTCCGCAAATTCCAGCAGTCCCACCACGATGGAGGTTGAAGGAACGATTCCGATCTCCCCAGACTTCTGCCAATAATCCTCTGTAAAATCCACAAAGGTCATGGATACTCTTGCCTTGACCATTAACGCTTCGATCGCAGGGTCATACCTCCACAACCCACCTAAGCACTCATAAGGGATAACCGTATGCAGCCGTCATCCCTTCGGATGAGGTAGTGCAGGTCATGATGGAGGTTGGATCAGCCATGTCTGAATCTCTTCGCGAAACAGCAGCCGGCGGCCTCGCCCAGACACCAACAGGACGCAAAATCACAAGGAATTTACAGCATAAATAAAAACGGGCATGTCATTTATACGAGAGGAATCCAACCTCAAGATAAAAGCATGCCTAATAATAAAAGTTACCATGACACCAGCTGGACAATGTTTTTTAGCGGCCAAATAATTAATATTTCAGGGTTACAGAGTGCCTTTCAGTACCTGTTTTATTAATTAAAGCAACTTCAAAATCAGATACCCATGTAAGTTCACCTAGATGTTCAGCATAGGCAAATTCATCTGGTTGTTCTGATATGACCTTCTCTACAAGTACTTCCGTACCATCACGTTGTAAAATAGATAGGAATATATCCATGCTATCTACATTATGATGACATATGACTCTAGCATTGTACTTTTTATTAGGGCTCTTCACATCCTTTTTCCAAGTCCATTCATTTACATAATCTAACTCCTCGATTTGCAAAGCTATCTCCCTAAATGGATCAATCTCCCAATTATTACGTAGAGCAAGTTTCTCTATGCCTTCCATTAGCAGTCGAAGCGTAGTCTTTTTTTTCTCCAGTTCATTTTTTGCACTAAAATCATTCAAACTAAATTGGATCGGTACCGAACACACACCAGAATCGTTAACAATCCGTTCATCCGTAATGTTTTCTACACATTCTATTAGGACTTTCCAACAATCTTTCGTTTTGTATTTCCCCAACAGACGTTCATACATCGCTGTAATACAGCGAGTTTCCAAGCTAAAAGAGCGTCTTTTCCATTTCCAATTCAACGCATAATCTAATTTTGTAGCTTCGTTGCGATCGCAATTTTGCTCTTTCATTATAGATTCAATATTTTCATCATCTACAATATACGGTAAATCTAAATTGAATTCTTTTAGATACATCATCTGATCCTCTCCATGGTTTATAAATAAAAAAACTAAAAGGCATTTAGCCAATCAAGGCCTCATCCTCAGTCAGTTCATCATTAATTTCTATCCAAATTCGAAGCCCAATTTTTGAAGCAATTAAGCATCTCTTCTAAATTTTTTGCTCCCCCTGCACTGTGAAACACTCCATCTCTCACGATACAGTAGAACCAATCTTGTTCATTTCTCTCTTCTTCAATCGAATCAAATGGCACATCTTCTAAATATGTATCCGACAAATCGATTTCGACAGACCAACCAGGATTATCCACCGTATCAATTCGCACACCGTATGAATGCTCCCAATCGCCGTCACAATTTTCATAATACCAGCTTTGAATCCATTTTAGGCTATCCATCGTCGTGACCTCTTTTTTTGTTTTTTCGACTCTAGGAACTTATTATTTAAAGGAATCCTCAAGCGATGTTTCATACTTTTCTCGTATGAATTACCTTTTAGTAATAATTTGCTTTTTTTATGTAGGGTATACTTAAAAGCAAGGGGAAAACTTTATTTCAAATCAAGGAGGTTATTATGAAAAAAATAATATTGTTTATCTTCATTAGTATGACTATACTTGCGGGCTGTTCTAACAAGGATGAGAAAGAGAATTATCCAGTTTTCGAGGGCACTGTAGTATTTAAAACAGATGAAAATGACAAGTATAAATTTCTTGTACTACAAAATATAAGTAAGGAAGATCTGGAGAATGGAAATCTTGAGGATTTTATAAAACTAGCACAAGACCAGGAAGGTTCGTATTATTCGGTCAATAGAGAAACATATGAAACAATTGAGGTAGGGCAAAGAGTAAGAATTACTACTGGCTTTGACCAACTAGAACCCTCGCCACCCATTAGAACGGTTGTGAGTATTGAAAAAATAGGCTGAGATTTTTCTATTGCCAAACGATAAAAAGTCCTTAACGTTTCAAGTGAACGTAAGGACTTTTTATCATTTTGGGTTCAAAAGTTCGGAGTTAAATCTCGCGCGGTTAAATCCGACGGGCCTCTATTTCCATCATTGTCCCAACCATATCAACTGATTTATGGAAGATGTGCCTTTATAAAATTAAAATCCGCTGATGATTTTTAATTTCACATGGATAAATATGTGATTTGGTCCTCTTTGGATTGTCCCCTGCTCCTTCCAAAAAGACCGTCACATGTTTTCCAATATACCAACTGCATGCTTTGTTTCTTTATACATAAAGTAATCAAAATCGGCATGTTTTCGGGTTCCGCCAAGATCCTGCACACAAAGACCGATATAGGTTCCCGTAAACCGGATATACTCCGGAGATTCATCGGACAGATGTGTGATATCAATCCACCCGCCTGCTGTATTCCAGGATGAATCACTATTTAACGCATAATAAAAGCGGGCGTGATCTTGATCTACCACAGTCTTTAAACGGAGCGTGCTCACCGACTCTAGCGGAATATCCTCAAGCAGTTCGTCGTATACCCCGTATTTGGACTGAATAATCCCCAGGCAGAGCCCTCTCTCTTCATGATAAGTTACACGTAAGTAGAGATAGTCCTGGGTATCGTAGTACAAAATCAATCCGGCCATTTGCTGGGGATGGTCCGACGCAAATTCCAGACATGTCTCGGCTTCACACTCCAAGGCCTGAAGTCTCCGTGCGATCATGCTTTGCCTGTGCGTTGAACTCATCGACTCCATGCCGTGCAAGCGCAAGTAACCAGGGCGTTCCGTCAAGCTGAGCCAAGTCGAATCGGGTGGAATGCGAAGTGTATTCCAATCCTGCCGAAGCTCAAATTGATCAAAGTGATCCATTTCAGTAATCGGTTCAAATGGATGTGACGGGATCTTCGGTGCAGACACCTGAACCTCCGGATATCGGTCACCGCTCGCAAGTCTCAGCCAGCCGTCCTCACTCCACGTACACGGCTGAAGTGCGGTCTCACGTCCAAGAATGCAATATTTGTGATGAACGGGTCGTCCGACCAGATGAGCCATGTACCATTCGCCGGTATGCGTTTCGACTAGACTACCGTGGCCTGCCTTTTGCAGTGCTAAATCCGGTCTGCCGTATGAAGTGAGGATCGGATTGGCAGGATCGACCTCATAAGGACCTTGTAACGTACGGGAACGTGCTGAGGTAACCGCATGCTCATAACCGGTTCCACCTTCAGCCGTAATGAGATAATAATAGTCGTTGTGTTTATACAGGTGGGGTGCTTCGGTCAGGCCTAATTCTGTTCCCTTAAATATGTTCATGGCCGGTCCAATCAGCTTATGTTCCTGGACGGAATATTCCTGAAGAACGATGCCTGCAAACCGGTTTTTGCCCTTACGGTGATCCCATATCATATTGACCAGCCATGTGCGTCCATCTTCATCATGAAACAGGGAAGGATCAAAACCACTGCTGTTCAGATACACCGGATCGGACCAAGGGCCCTCGATATCCGTTGCTGTCACAAGGTAATTGTGGGTATCTTTAAAAGCGCCTACCCGGCTTTTGACATCGGTGTATATCAGGTAAAACACACCGTTGTTGTAACTAAGACAGGGTGCCCATACGCCTCCGGAATTAATGTTGCCCTCCATGTTCAACTGCGTTACACGAGTCAGCGGAGAAGCGATGGGCCGCCAATGAACCAGATCCCGGGAATGGTGAATCCGTACACCAGGGAACCATTCAAAGGTGGAAGTGGCGATATAATAATCCTCCGCTGCTCGGCAGATGGACGGATCGGGATGGAAACCGGGAAGGATGGGATTGGTGATCATTTTCTTGATCTTATTCATGGAAGAAACCTCCGGTATGAAAGTAATGATCTGTACAACAACAGATACACAAAAGGTGGATATCAGTACCAGCCCAGCGCTTTTTTGCCGGCTTCCAGGGCGGTTACGATCCGCTCGACATCATATATATTCCCTCTCCAAGTCCCACCGCTGACCGATTGCAATGCAGCCCAGAGCTTTGTATCATCCGGCAAAGCTTCATCAGGCCTCATATCTGGATGAAAGGGCCTTTGTGCCAGGATGAGAGCGCCTTCTTCCGGTGAAAACTCCAGATCGCCTTCTCCGACAAAGTTAACGCTGCCCTCCAGCGTGTTACGATCAACCGTGATGTCAATCAGGTCTCCGTTCCGCAGCTTGCCAATCGGTCCGCCTGCCAGCGCTTCGGGGCCAACATGACCAATACACGCTCCGGTGGAAACACCGGAGAACCGGGCATCCGTAATCAGTGACACGTATTTGCCAAAAGGCAAATGTTTAAGCGCAGATGTAAGCTGGTACGTCTCCTCCATTCCAGTTCCCGATGGACCTCGCCCGAGAAGCACAACAACGTCGCCAGCCAGAATACCTCCGGTCTTAATCGCATGGATCGCCTCACGTTCAGTGGTAAACACCTTTGCTCTGCCACGATGACGGTATACGCCATGCTCATCCAGCACAGCAGGATCAATAGAGGTGGATTTGATGACAGAACCTTCTGGAGCGATATTCCCGGTTGGAAATGTTACGGTCGATGAGATTCCAAGCCGCTGAGCGTGTTCTACACTCATGATGACACTGTCCGGATCGATACCGTCCTGCTCTTTTAACTGCGTCCGCATGAGATGACGGCGTTCCGACGATTCCCACCAGTCCAGTACCTGACCCAATGAAGTACCTGTAACCGTTGGTACAGACTCATCCAACAGACCAAGCTGTCTGAGGTGTAGCATGACCTCCGGTACACCTCCGGCCTGAAAGACACGTATGGTCGGATAAAAGATCGGTCCGTTTGGTAGGGCGCTAACCAGCCTTGGAACATTTTTGTTGACCTGTATCCAGTCGTGTACCGTGGGTACGGTTAAACCGGCGGCATGGGCAATCGCCGGTATGTGAAGAAGCAGATTGGTCGATCCGCCAAACGCGGCATGAACGGTCATCGCATTGCGAATGGATGCATCGGTGACAATGTCTGCCATCCTCATCCCCTGTGACTCCATATGGATGAGTGCACGTGACGATTGGCGCGCCATTTCAAACCAGATGGGCTGCCCGGAAGGCGCAAGCGCGGCATGAGGCACTGTCATACCCAGTGCCTCTGCTACAACCTGGGCCGTAGCCGCGGTACCTAGAAACTGACAGCCTCCTCCCGGTGTAGCACAAGCTCGACATCCTAAATCGGACGCCATTTCCAGAGAAATTTCCCCGTTGACGTACCGTGCACCGATGGTCTGAATTTTACCGGCGTCCTCTCCATCGGTAGGCGGAAGTGTGACGCCACCGGGAACGATTACACCAGGCAATTGAGGCATTCCAGCAAGTGCGAGCATCATCGCTGGAAGACCTTTGTCACAAGTGGCGACACCAAGCACGCCTTTACGAGTTGGCAGCGAGCGAATCAGTCTGCGAAATACCATAGCGGCATCGTTCCGGTACGGAAGCGAGTCAAACATGCCGGTCGTCCCCTGTGATCTGCCGTCACACGGATCGCTGACATATCCGGCAAACGGGATTCCTCCCCGGCTTGACAGTTCTTCTGCGGCAGCCTTCATCAGCAGGCCGACCTCCCAGTGGCCGGTATGGTAACCGAGTGCTGCCGGGCTGCCGTCTTCATTGCGTATGCCACCTTGTGTACTCAAGATCAGAAATTGTTTTCCGTTCAATTCCCCGGGCTTCCAACCCATTCCAACATTCTGGGACATGCCAAACAAGTCGCCGCTTGGAGCATTCCGCAGCAAATCATCCGTTAAAGGCAGACGTCCGGCAGCCCCAGGAGCATGTGCTATGATATCGAAGCAGTTGGAAGCGGTCTCTCCCATAATCGACGTAATCTGTTCGTACATGATAGCCTCCCACAGTTTATGACTTCACAAAGACCGTTTTGATGGCCGTGAAAAACTCGATAGCCGCTTGTCCCTGTTCTCTGGAGTGTGAACTTGACATCTTCATTCCGCCAAACGGAGCCTGCAGCTCTACGCCAGCCGTTTCTGCATTAATTCTGACGAGTCCTGCATCCATGTCCCGGATGAAAGACAACATGGCTCCGACGTTCTGTGTATAGATGGAAGCACTCAAGCCATAATCGCTATCATTAGCCGCTTCGATCGCTTCCTCCAGGGAATCTACCGCAATCAAGGCCAGAACCGGGCCAAAGATTTCTTCCCGGGCGATGGACATATGGGATTCGACCCCTTCAAATACGGTAGGCTGCACATAGAATCCCTCTTCCAGTCCCGGACCGTCCCCTCTTTTTCCGCCAGCGAGCAGAACAGCACCTTCATCCTGGCCTTTTTGAATGTAACTCAGCACGGTATTGAGCTGTCCTTCGCTTGCACATGGACCCATCCAGCTTCCAGAAGACATGCCGTCACCCAGTCGAATTTCCTGGATTTGCGAGAGCAGCTTTTCTTTGAAGGCATCGTATACTTTTCGTTCAATAATGACCTTGCTGGTGGCCGTACATTTTTGTCCGGTCGATTTCAACCCTCCGCTGATTGTGGCTTCCACAGCCAAATCCAGGTCAGCGTCAGCCGCGATAATAATCGGGTTTTTCCCACCCATTTCAAGTTGATACTTGGCTCCACGTGCCAGTGCTGCGCCGCCGACCCGTTTGCCCACTTCATTGGAACCTGTGAACGTTATTCCGCCCACATCCGGATGCTCAGCAAGTGCAGATCCGATCACTGAGCCTCTGCCACATACCAGATTAAGAACACCTGCCGGAATGCCCGCCTCTTCAAAACACTCCATTAATTTAGCTGCAGTGACCGCAGTTTCCTGAGCAGGCTTCAACACAACCGTATTGCCGTAAATTAAGGCCGGAGCCGTTTTCCAAATCGGAATGGCAACCGGGAAATTCCAAGGAGCAATAACCCCTACAACGCCAAGGGGTACGCGGGTCGTAAACATCAGCGCTTCGCTGTCCGTTGATGGAATGACATCACCGGTTTTTCGCATGCCTTCTCCAGCGTAATACCTTAAGATCGCGACACCGCGCAGTGTCTCTCCTTTGGCTTCGGGGAGTGTTTTGCCCATTTCCCTGGTCATCGCCTCTGCAACTTCATCGGCCCGGCGTTCCAGCACATTGGCTGCCTGAAATAGATAGTTTCCGCGTTCCGCGCCCGATAACCTCCGCCAATCTTTTGCTGCTTCCTTCGCGGCTGCAACAGCCCGGTTCAGATCCTCTACGCCTGAGGTGGGTACGTAGCCAACTACCTCCTTCCGATTCGCCGGGTTGATGCTCGGTTCGGTTTCACCGGATGTCGCCTTCACCCATTCTCCGTTAATGTAATTGCTGTATGTCTGCTCTACCTGAAATGTGGTCATCGCATTCATCCTCCTTGTACATTAGTTTGAAATGACTGGATTAATAAGTGTCCCGATATCGCTAATGGATATTTCAATGCGGTCCCCGGGTGCAAGTGTAAAATCATTGGGTGGCACGATGCTTGTGCCTGTCAATAACACCGTACCGTCAAACAAATCGTTATCTCTGGCCAGAAAGGAGACCAGTTCATCGAGTTTTCGGTTTAACTCACTTGTGCTTGCCTCGCTTTTGACAACTATTTCACCTTCGCGATATATTTCGCAGACGATGCTGAACGCATACGGATTCTGCACCGTTTCCGCCAGACGAATGGATGGACCTATCGAGCAGGAATTGCGCCACATTTTTGCTTGCGGCAGATACAGCGGGTTTTCCCCTTCAATATCGCGGCAGCTCATGTCATTGCCAACGATGTATCCCACAATGCTGCCATCTGCGGCAAGCACCAACCCCAGCTCAGGCTCCGGGATCTGCCAATTGGAATCGCTGCGAAGTGTGACAGCCTCATTGGGCCCGACGGTGCGGGCTGCTGTAGATTTAAAAAAGATCTCCGGTCTTTCGGCATCATAAACTTTATCGTAAAAGGTTTTTGCATCCAGCTTGCCTTCGGTTGCTTCATAATTTCGCGCTTCGCGGCTGCGTTGATAAGTTACACCCGCCGCCCATACTTCCGGAGCTTCCAATGGAGTGATTAGATGCAGGGAAGTCCAATCGTCAGTTAACTTGTTTGACGGTTTAAAAGCGCTTTCAACAAGTTGAACTGGAGAAATCCCCTGCTTTCTTGCTTGATGGATCAAAGTCATAAAATCTGCTTGTGGCAAACGATACGCTTGTTCATCATCCGTAACGGCTGCCAGCCACTTCTGTTGTCCGTCCAGAAATCGAATAATTCTCATTCAAGCTTGCCTCCATTTTTCCCCATCGGGTTGATAATACTACCATAGCACCGGCTATGGTTCATGACGATGTTCTAATCACTCCGACGATTTACCCTTTTCACGCATTTTTTTTCTGTTAAGATGAGGTTATATCCGTTGAACTGAAAATAATTTACGAGGACACTCCGATGACAGGATGTTGGAATATAGAATCGTACAAGGGGGTTGGTTTGCTGTGACCAAGCTTTCGGATGCTGTGTATTTAGGGCGTCTGCCCGATGTTCGCATGTCTTTTCAATTATTGGGGCTGCATGCAAGAAAAGTAGATTCCAGCTGGACTTATCCGTCCCATGAACATTCAATGTATGAAGTGCACTGGATGATGGACGGGCAGATGAACATGGTGGTCAACGGGCAGTCTTATCGTCAGTCGGTTGGCGACCTTCTGTTCATCCGGCCGGGTATGACTCACTCTTGCACCGGAGCCGGACCGGAGGGGTTTACTTATTTTTCCGTGCATTTCAGCATACACGATACATCCTTTTGCAGAGAACTTAACCGTTGCAAAGACATCTATTATCCGGCAAATTCGAATTTGGCTCTGGGGCTCTCCTCTTCCCTGTCTACCTTGTATGGTCTGGCTACAGAGCATCTGTCTAACTCGTTATCTTCCTCCAAACAAATGAAGGTACATGCCGCCGTGTTTGAACTGCTTGGTTCCCTGGTCGGCCAGTTATCTCAGCAAGCTTCCGTTACGTTGTCGAGAAAAGAAACCATTGCCCATCAGATTGCCGAGCACATTGAGGATTCGGTAAGATATATCCATCTTCACGGGGAAATTCAGGAGAGTGAGCGAACCTGGATTCAGGACATTGCCAAATCGCTGAGCATTAGCCCGTCACAGGTTAATCGTATTTTTCGGCAGGTATATGGCATCGCTCCACGCAAGTTTCTATCCGAAACCCTTCTGAACGAAGCGCAACGGCTTTTAAAACAAACCGACCTGAACATAGACCATATTGCGATGATGCTTGGGTATAAGACCAATGCGCATTTCAGCCGCCAGTTCAAGCGGTGGACAGGCATCGCGCCAAGTGAATTTCGCAGCCATTCCCAGCAGACTACGGCAGCCGATCGTCCTGATGGTTCATACCGCTGAGCTTTTCTTTCTATAAAAGGTAATAATGTTGGGCTGGTCCATGGCGTCTAGCATATTACCGTCAAGATTTACCGCGGCGACGTAGTTGTAAAAGATTTTTGAATTTCGAAACAAAATAGCCGCCAGGTTGGCGGCTATTTCTGCGACTATTATGTTATTACTTGGCATAGCAATGTTGATGATTTTCCTCGCCCTTTAGAGTCGTGCGAAGGTGATGTAATCAACTTGGACAGGCTCCGCCGATTCGGTTCGAAGTGCCCGGTTAATCTGTCCCCGGTGATACTGCCCATGTAAGATGACTTGCGAGAGAATGTCCCGGATGGAAGTTCGGAACGGAACCCCGCTCTGGTTTGCATAATCAATGATCTCATCCAATTTGAATTCCTCGAGCCCGTCCATATAGACGCGATATTGCTCGATGTTTTCTTCGAACATCTCCCGGATCGCCGTCAAGTCTTCTGTTTCTTCCCACAATGAATATTGCGCGCTACCCTTGCCTTGCAATCGGGACAGCCAGACTCGTTCCGCAACCGCGACATGTCGAACCAGCTTCAGAAGCTCCTTGTTCTCTGTCTTGGACTCCTTGAGCGCGTCTAAAATACGTTCGTCTGCCCAGTACAGATGGTCCATCATGCGCTTGATCGTATTCATTTCGCTTTCCCCCTTATCGTCTCACTGTCACTCACGACTTGTCATCATGCTCCGATAGACTTTAGAGTTTGAAGCCACAGTTTCCGTCATTTGAACTCGGAATAAGGAATAATAAACTCTGGCATTCCTTCAGCGTAGGAAGTATATTCATATTCTGTGAAATAGATAACGATACCATCATGGCTCAGGTAATAATCTCGATCAGCTTCGATCGTCTTAAATGGAGTGGACAACTCCAATCCGCGATGATTGATGTGATCTGTGATTTGGCTGTTAATGATAGAGACATAATCGGCGTTACCTGCTGCTTCCTTCAACGAAATCAGATCACCTGTTACGAGATCGAACGTGTAAGGAACCCTCGTCGTCATTCCGTGCGCTCCCCCCATATAAAGATCATAATCCACATATAGGCTCAATTTTCCATTCTCGTTATACATAACTGTAAATCTGCCATCGAGGCTCGGTTGCCGAATTTCAGCCTTTGGATTTTTGATTAGTAATTGATTATTCGCTTTTACGACTGTATCCATTTCCTTCGATCCCGCTGCAATGTGCTTGTCGGTCTCCTGCTTCAAAAAGGCGTTGATCTTATCCTGTACTTTCTCTCTTGCATAGCCCTTAATTACCGGATAGTAGACGAGCAATGATTTGCCATCTCCGTCGGCACCGATCTCTTCCGCTTGAACCTGCAAGTCGTTTTCCTTAATCGATTGAATACCGACCTGCTTAGTACTATTCTGATATGAAATTACATAGCCCATCCGCTCCAATAGGAAGCGAAGTGGCAAATAAGTTGTATTGTCCTGGAGAATGACTTGAGGTCCAAAGACCGGTTGTCCGTTCAAATGAATAGTATTGTTAGAGAGATTAATTTGAAGCGATCGTCCATTTCCCGACACTTCAACAAGTTGATTAGTCTGATTGAAATTGGTGGTTAAACCCAGGGCTGTATTTAGGTTCCTAAGAGCTATATAGGTCGATCCGTTTTTATTAATTGTACCAATGCTTGATTTCTTTCCTTCAATGCTGAACGGTTGTACGGTAACTTTATATTTGGAAACGGAAGCTGCAGCGGCTACCGGTTGGCCTTCGGCCATGAAGTGTGCCAGGGGCGATGCCAGTAATGCTGTCATAATAGCACTTACAATTAACTTATTTCTCTTCTTGTTTCTATTCATTTTTTTTCTTACATCCTTTCTGAATTCAAGTTCATTGCCTTCTAGCTTTTAAACGCAGTTTTTAACTAAAAGGTTTCAAATCAACATGGGACTTGATTGTCAGTACTGTGATATTCTTAATGTTACGAGGAAGAACAGTGAAACTGCAGGAGGTTAAACATCCATGAAATCCAAACGAGCACTAATCGATCGAAGAAACGCCGAGCGTCGGGTTCGCCGGGAACAGAAAATCAATCCACCCGGTCCTTTCTTCAAGCTGTTCGACTGGATGTGGAAGATTATATTTATCTTGTTCCTGTCATCTCTTTCTGTTGTTGCCTTCTGCCATTGGTTTTTGCGCACGGGTTCTGGTCCGGGAAGATCAAATCTCATCGCTTTCACTGCTGAACGAATGGCAACTTTAATGCTTTTTATAATGCTGGCTACTGCCTGCATAGTCGGTATACGAGCTATGATTAAGTCTAAAGATAACTCTTCCAGCAGAACTTCCAAACATCCGGACGGAAAACGTTTGATCATAATGAAAATTATTGTTTTTCTGTTCTTTGTAATCGTTATGGTCATTTCAATCATTATCTGCTGGGCGCAGCTGAAAGTTTTATTGAAGATTGGAAAACTATTGTTATTGTCTTTAGGTTGATCGGGATGGCCCTTTATTTTAACAGGATTATCAGCGAATAAACAGTTTCATCAAATTTATATAAATTGGGTTGATCATGTAGCCATTCGGGCTTATGGAATATCTCTTACCTGTGTCCAACCGCCGTATATGGTCCATGTCCTCCTCATTCAGTTCAAAGTCGAATATTTCGATATTCTCTTTAATCCGTTGAGGGTTCGTTGATTTGGGAATGACCATAATTCCGCATTGCAGATGCCAGCGCAAAATGACTTGCGCAATTTGCGATTCTTTTAATATTTTCAGATGATGGGATACGGTCGGTCGGGATAGATGTGTTTTCATCCTGATCTCGCCTACGCGCATGCCGGTTTTTTGCGGTGCTTCGCGGCTTTAATTGTTGTTTGCCCACGTGTTTAAGGTGCTTACATATGCTGTAGACCCCAGTCTTGTAAATCTATATGGAGAACTTCTTGATTCCGGGTCTCATCCATAATGGGATGCTTTTCTACCCAGTGCCAGCGGATAAACCGATCCCATGGATCAGCTCCGAGGATGCAGCACAATATCATGTTTATGCGTTAAACCATCCTGATCTGGCAGGATTTTTCAAGGAATGTACGACTTGTACATTCCCTCTTTCTAATTAGGACTATAACGCCAGATAGATCTCCTGTGTAACTTAACCAGTCCACCTACCTATTCACCAGTAACCATAGAGTTTTCAGTCCTACTTCTCATCCTTTTGAATAGAATTAGGACAAGAAATAAAGCTACGCTTACAGCTCCAAACCCCAACCAATTCAAATACATGACAGATGAACGACTGATCACAAACCCACCTAATCCAGATCCCAGTGCAAAACCAAATTGGATAAATGATGTATTTACGCTTAGGGCGATGTCAGGATTACGAGGTGCCAGTGTAACCAGATATAGTTGCTGGGCCGGAGATATGCTCCACGTTGCTAACATAAAAATCATTAAAACCAAGATTAACATGATAAGATTAACTCCAGCTAGAGCAAACAAAAGAAGAGTTACGCCTTGTAACAGAAGGCCTAGACAAATTGTAAACTTTGATCCCTTTGCATCTGCCAATTGTCCGCCCACTTTTGATCCGACAAAGCTGCAAATTCCCGCGAGAAACAGAACACCGCTTATCTCGGTCATGGTAAGAGTGGATGTAGCTTGCAAGAAAGGCGTAATATACGTGAACAGTGTTGAATAGCCTCCGATATACAATAATGTAATAAGCAAGGCAGTCAGAATGAGTGGATTTTTTAAAATGGAGACCTGCATACTGAGGGTGATCTTTTCTTCCTCTTTGATTGCCGGAACCTTTTTGTAGATAATAAGTAATGGAAGAACACTTAACAATCCAATGATTACAAATAGAACTCTCCATCCAAACATTTCACTAAAAAATGTGCCCAATGGGACACCGAGCACTAGCGAACTGCTGAGCCCCATCAGAATGATGCCGATGGCATTGCCCCTTTTTTCCTTTTCAACCAGTCGTGTCGATACGGCCATCGCTACTACGGTAGCCACTCCTCCGCTAGCCCCTTGAATAATTCGCACCCATAGTAAAGTTTCGTAAGAAAGGTCAACAAACATAAGTCCGTTACTGGCAATAAACACACTGAGGGTGGACAACAGTAACTTCTTGCGATCCATATTTATTGTAATTGCAATGAGAATCGGAGCAATAATGGCCGCTGCCAGAGCGAATACAGTCACCAGTAAACCCACTTCGGAAGTAGATACACTCAAGTCTGAGGCGATCATTTCAATGACTCCTGTAATAATGTATTCAAGGGTTCCGATCAGAAAAACAGCCAATGCCAAGATATATATAATCCATTTATTTTTCACTTTAATCCACTCCGTCTTCTCTAGTTATCTATTTAGTATTGGAATTTGTATTTCTATAAACTGTACATCTTGTTCTTGAGATAAGGGTAAATATAATTCCCTACCAGCTCCGTTCTCCTTGATCTGATAGTTATTATTCTCAATCCATGTAGCTAGATGAACACAGGCTTTACAGGCAAAGGCGGCATTGGAACGATAAGCTATGGTGGCCATCATGGGCTCGGCAGGAAGAGTCCGCAGTTGAAATGGGGCGAGAGGTGATCGCAGATCACAGCTTAAGAAGTAACCTATTTCAAACTCGAATTCTTCCTCTTGTCCTGCGATTTCTTTCCACAAAACAACCTGAGGTCCGTCAATCAGTTGGCGCATTTCTTTTGTTAATGACTGATCAAACTGATGAAATAAACTCGAGATCTCCTCTTCCCTCCCGCACCCTGTCTGAAAAAGAAACTGCCGAGCACCTTCCTCTTTAATTCGAATTTCTTGCCCGGTTTCAATGTGCCCCTCTTCCTCTAGAAGCTGCATGCGTTCCTCAATTCGGACGAGTTTGGCTTGTTCCGTATCGATAATTTGCTGAATTTCGCTTCTTTTTAGCTTAAACATGCCTTGAATATTGTCCAATGTAATATGTTCCTGTAACAGCTGTGTGATTTGTGGCAATGTGAACCCCAATTCTTTATAAATGAAGATTCGGTTGAGCTCGAGGAGCTGATCTGCGGAATAGTAACGGTAACCCGTATCGTGATCTACCTTTCTCGGCTTAAGTATGCCAATCTGGTCATAATAACGCAGTGTTTTTAATGAGACCCTGCTTAGTCTGGAAAACGCACTGATTTTGAACAACATATCATCTCCAATCTATTAACATAATGCGAGTATATAGTTTCCCGTACAGGGGAAAGTCAAGGGTGTATATGCTTCTCATTTTTATATAAAATTAACCACCGTCCTTGTCATCACTCTATGTTGCTGTTATGGGCAAGTCAAAAACCGTTTCTGAATGAAACGTTCATTTTTTTTGAACAAAAAAATGCCACTGATTGTGGCATTCTCTCGGTACGCATTCAATTATCCTGCTCAGGCAGGTTTGTATTATTTTCCGGTTTCAGCAAATGTTTTAATACGCTCCCCGATCTGGTCACGAACCCTTTGGAATACGGCCCACTTCTCTTCATCAGACCCTTGCGCTTTGGCAGGATCATCAAATCCCCAGTGTTCCCGTTTCACATGTGGAGGCGTCATTGGACATTTATCTGCGGCATCCCCACACAACGTGACTACGAAATCAGCATTGTTCAACAACTCTGAATCAATGATATCGGAAGTTTGAGTAGCAATATCCAGATCAACTTCTTTCATGGCTTCCACTGCTTTTGGATTCAGACCGTGTGCCTCGATTCCTGCACTATAGATGTTCCAGTCCTCACTTAGATATTTCTTGGCCCAGCCTTCGGCCATTTGGCTCCGGCAAGAGTTGCCTGTGCACAGGAAGTACAGTGTTTTTTTACTCATGTCCATCGTCTCCTCGTTGTTTGAATTATAGATTGCTTTTATAGATTGCTTTTATAGAATGCTTAACCACAGATACAGACCCACTAGCGTAATAAGCAGAGTCGGAATGGTGATTAAGATACCTGTCTTGAAGTAAGTGCCCCATGAGATTTTGACACCTTTGGTGCTCAGCACATGAAGCCAAAGCAGGGTCGCAAGTGAACCAATCGGGGTAATCTTGGGACCCAGGTCTGATCCAATAATATTGGCGTAAATGAGTGCCTCCCGAACCGTTCCTGTAGCCGTTGTTGCATCAATGGCAAGCGCATCAATCAACACGGTAGGCATATTATTCATCAGGGATGAAATGATTGCCGCAATAAAGCCCATACCCATCGTTGCAGCAAACAATCCCTGATCCGCCACAACCTGAATGACCACGGCTAGAAGATCCGTTAAACCCACGTTACGTAGACCATAAACCACGACATACATGCCGATGGAGAAAAATACGATGGCCCACGGCGCTTCTTTGACAACCAATGTAGTTGGTACAGCTGAACTGCGGGAAGCCATGATCAGGAAGAATATCGCGACAATACCTGCCACAAAAGATACGGGAATGCCGATAAATTCACTGGTAAAGTATCCAATAACCAGAGCCCCTAACACCACCCACGACAACCGGAACATTTTCATATCCTTAATGGCAGATAACGGAGGCTTCAATTCACTGGCATCAAAACGTTTGGGAATACTCTTGCGGAAAAAGAGATACAGTACACCGATACTCGCCGCCAGCGAGAACAGATTTGGAACAATCATCCTTCCTGCGTACTCCATAAACGTAATACCAAAGAAATCGGCAGACACAATGTTGACCAGGTTACTTACAACCAGCGGCAAGGAAGTTGTATCCGCAATAAATCCGCTGGCGATAATAAATGGGAATACTTTTTTCTCATCGAAATTCAGTGCACGTACCATGGCTAGAACAATCGGTGTCAGAATCAGTGCGCCTCCATCGTTGGCAAAGAAAGCAGAAACCACCGCTCCCAGGATGGAGACGTAAACAAACATTCGTACACCATTGCCATGAGCGGCTTTGGCCATATGTAAGGCAGCCCATTCAAAAAAGCCAATACGATCCAGAATTAATGAGATCAGAATGATTGCGACAAAAGCAAGCGTGGCATTCCATACGATTTGTGTCACATCCCATACATCTTCCAAATTGACCACACCCACAAGTAAAGCAAGGATTGCTCCTCCGCAAGCAGACCAACCAATGGACAGGTTTTTAGGCTGCCAAATAACGAGTACAAGTGTAATCAAAAAGATGATGCAGGCTAACAGCGTAGAAAACAAAACCATACACCCCCTTTCAGTTCAGCTTTATTTATATTTGTATATAATGATATACTTATATAATGATCAAAAATTAATTACACTCTGAAGTAAAGTTTTCTTTATTTAACGATTTAAGAATAGTTGCTGTATCCGGCATCAAATCCAGGACAGATGTAATATATGGT
The DNA here is from genome assembly GCF_057334655.1 of Paenibacillus sp. AGC31. Lineage (NCBI taxonomy): Bacteria > Bacillati > Bacillota > Bacilli > Caryophanales > Paenibacillaceae > Paenibacillus > Paenibacillus sp. AGC31. The sequence continues at coordinate 8,787 of NZ_JBHFJH010000030.1, read as the reverse complement.
GTATTCTCTACATTTAAAGAGTAGTATACCCACTGACCACGTTTATTTTCTTTAACCAAGCCTTGATCCTTCAGCTTGCGCAAATGTTGACTAATTCCAGGTTGTGACATGTCTAAAATCTCTACAAATTCACACACGCACCATTCACGTTCTTTGAGGAGTGTAAGGATCGTAAGGCGTGTTTTATCACCCAGCAATTTAAGCTTATCCGCTACCTCTTGCATAGAATCCATAGCACTTCCTCCTTCAACTACATATAAGTGTATGCTTATATTATAATATCAAAAAAATGAAGTCAATGTTTACTTGATGATTAACTCCAAAAGTCGTTGGTTCGAATTCGAATCAACGATTTTTGGAGTTTGTGAATATTTTTTAAATAAACAGATTATGATTGGCTTGTGATGCTTGTCCAAGATAGTAACCGACACCACCAATTTTAACTTGGTCTATTAATTCTTCACGCTGAATTCCCATTAAATCCATGGACATTTGGCAGGCAACGATCTCTACTCCTTGTGCAATTGCGCTCTCAATCAATTCTTCCAATGAAGGCACATGATGTTTTTTCATCAAACCACGGATCATCTTCGGGCCTGCTCCGAGCATATTCATTTTGGACATGCCAAGCTTCTGGCTCCCACGAGGTAACATCATATCAAACATACGGCCGATCATTGTTTTGGATAACTTCTGCGGCTGCTGCTTGCGAATAATGCTCAATCCCCAAAACGTGAAAAATAGGGTTACTTTCCGTCCACTGGCTGCGGCCCCATTTGCAATAATGAGTGAAGCGATCGCTTTATCCAGATCGCCACTGAACACAACCATCGTGCTGGCTGGATCACTGATGGGGGATTCGGATACGGGTTGTGCTGTATTTTTAGCAATGACAGACTCAATCGTACCGCCTTTCAGTCTTTCCAACTGCAAGATTGTGGAACCCGACATCGTGGCCCAGGCTTTGACATCTTCATAAAAGCCTGGATCGGAAGCTTTCACACGAAGGGTTTCTCCGTTTGAGAGTTGATCCATTTTCTGCTTAACCTGAATCAGGGGACCAGGACAACTTAATCCGCATACGTTCAACTCATGATCAATACGTTGCGGCTGTACTGAGTCAGTGGGAATAGACTCCTTTTCGTTCGCGTCTATCACAGGATCATGCTGCTCTTGTGTTGTAGCAGTAAATGGAGCAGGCTTAAATTGGGCTTGTCGGTATGTTTTATAACCACCACTCAGGTTTTTTACGCTAAAACCATGCTGATGCAAAATTTGCGAAGCTGTATAACCACGTAAGCCGACTTGACAGTATAGCCAGATTTCTTTGGAAGGGTCTAATTCATCTAAACGTTGACGAAGCTCATCAACTGGAATAGAGAGTGAATCTGGAATATGACCATTTTGATGCTCGATTTCACTGCGAACATCCAGAAGTATCGACTGCCCCGGCTGACGATCAGCCAGTTGATTATAGGTGAACGTCTGAACACGTCCGGTGATCATATTCTCTGCTGCATATCCAGCCATATTCACGGGATCTTTGGCAGAAGAATAAGGTGGCGCGTAACTCAGTTCAAGCTCTGTCAAATCCCGGACATGTCCTCCAAAATGAATGGCTACAGCAATGTCATCAATTCGTTTATCCACTCCATCATAACCGACTGCTTGTGCGCCTAAAATTTTGCCTTCCGGAGTAAACAGCAGTTTAAGAGTAATCGCACTTGAACCCGGATAATACGATGCATGAGAAGCAGGGTGTACGATAACGGTTTGATAGTCCACGCCGAGACGCTGTAGTGTTTTTTCATTACTGCCTGTCGTAGCTGCGGTCATTCCAAATACTTTGATAATGGACGTACCTTGTGTTCCTTTGTAGGTAGATTGAAGCCCTGCGATACGGTCGGCAACAATACGACCTTGTTTGTTGGCAGGTCCGGCAAGTGGTATCGTTGCCTTCGTACCATGAATGGTTTCCGTTACTTCGATCGCATCCCCAACAGCATAGATATGTGGCACACTACTTTCCAAGGCTTCATTTACGATAATATGTCCACGTGCACCCAGCGAAACGCCGCTATCTTTCAAAAAATAGGTGTCTGGTGTTACGCCTATCGCAAGAATAACCATGTCAGCAGTCAGCGTGTGACCATCCGCAAGTTCAACCCCTATGCCCTGCTCTAGGGAATGGAATCCCTGAACACGCTTGGAAAACAGCAGGTTTACACCATGATTCTCCATTTCCTGTGCCAATGCGGCTGCTAACTCGGGATCATATGGTGTGAGTACTTGTGCGTTCCCCTCAATAAGCGTTACATCCAGACCAGCTTCCTTTAAATTCTCAGCCATTTCTACGCCTATAAATCCACCACCTATGACGATCGAAGACTGGTTGTTAGAAGAACTTACCTGTTCTTTGATCCGATCAATATCAGGAATACTTCGTACGGTATAGATTAGTGGATTGTCCTTACCCGGCAGATCGGGAATCATCGGTTTTGCACCTGGTGACAATATCAACTCGTCATAGCTTTCTTCATATGCACCGCGCTCCTGGGATTGTATCTTAACCACTCGCTGCTGCGAATCAATAGCTACGACCTCACTTCTTGTACGCACATCGATACAAAAGCGATCTGCCATCCCTTTTGGCGTCTGCACCAGCAGACGCTCTCGATCATCGATTGTGCCACCTATATAATAAGGTAAGCCACAATTGGCAAATGAGATATAGGGTCCCTTCTCAAAGATAATAATCTCGGCATGTTCATCCAGACGGCGAAGACGTGCAGCTGCAGAAGCACCTCCAGCTACACCGCCAACAATAAGTACTTTTTTGCTCATGATTCACAATCATCCTTTTCAAATAAAGTTTTAATAATCTGTTCAACCCGTTGATCGGCAAGCACATAGTTCACTTCAAGTCCATTCCGCTCCGTAGCAACAATACCTGCACTACGAAGCTTCTGGAGGTGTTGTGAGACTGTTGATTGGGGAAGATCCAGACATTCCTGCATATAAGAAACATTACATTTTTTTTTCATCATCAGTCCCCGCACAATGCATAAACGAATGGGGTGAGATAAAGCTTTCAGCAGATTAGCAGGTTCATCGAACTGTTTAATGTTATTACTGTCAAAAGCGGGAGTGTTCAAAAGGTATTCCTCCTAAATCGTTATATCGTAATAATACGATTTATTGATTCTCATGTCAAATGTATTCTCGAGTGAATGCGTTCAATAAGTTCATACCCGCTCAACCCTACGGCTTTGATTTGATTCAGGTGGATGATAAAAATGCCTGCCAAAACCGCTAAAAGCGATACCTGACAGGCAATCATGTTGTATCAGATCTTCATAAAATAGTGATTTAACTGAACGTCTTATATTAGAGTATAACAGGCTGAATCAGTCCGTCCTTACCAAAAAGAAGCGGGTCCATACATATTTCGCGGTGATACCCCTTTCCAGAGGAGAATCTGGACAGTGGTGTTACAAAACGGTGATAGGCAATCTGGTATTGACCGGTTTCAGAATCATTAAATATACAGTGATGACCTGTGCCCAGCATGCCCTTCTCCACATTTTTGCTCAGGATTGGGTATCGATAGGTAATTGGACCATATAGCTGCTCTGCCGTACCGTAATTAACATGATAGTCTTCACTGCCTGTGTCATCACAGGACCACGTAAAGTGGTAAAGTCCACCCTGCTTCAACACGGCTACAGCCTCACGAAAATCATGCAAGCCCGCCAGATTGCTCATTGTGTCCTCTACGACACTTATCATGTCTTCACCAAGCTCCACAATGGCAGCATGTCCATTGCCAAATAGCAGATACGTTCTTCCATCCTCTTCGACATAGATGGAGGGATCAATGGCCTGACCCATGGTGATGCCCAGACGTTTCAACTGCTCCATTGTGATTAAAGGCTGTGACTCGGCCAGGAATGGACCAATCGGTGTATCTGCTACAGCAACGCCAATGGCACTCTCGCCGTTCAGCATTTTGCCACAGAAATAAAAATAGAACTTTCCGTTTCGGCTGGCAATTGCCGGTGCCCAGGCATTACCGGTTGCCCAAGCTACATCCTCTGTTCCCAGATCAAGGATAACACCTTCATCTTGCCAATGCTTCAGGTCTGAAGAAGAAAACACTTTGAACTTTGTCCCCGACCACCCCTCGAAGCCATCTGTTGTGGGATACATATAGTAACGATCCCCAAACTGTGCGATATCAGGATCGGCATATTGTCCGGGGAGCACTTGATGACCATCCCCGAAAGCCGCGAGAAGCCGGCTGCACTCCTCAGCTGTGATTGGCAGGACACTTCCATGCCGCTTTTGAGTCGTTCCCATATCGAATTCACCATCAGGGACGATTCGGAATTCTCCACTTCTTAGATCTGTAGTCAGCAGAGGAAGATAACCCTTTCCTTCAGCAAATCGATCAACAATCAGGCACCATTCCTCCCGGTCATTGAATTTAAAGATTTGAGGTCCCTCCACACCTGCCACAGCCTCCAGTACCGGAGCTTGAAGTGTAACAAACGCCCCTTTGTCGAGAGAGTCTCCTTTTTCTACCCGTATGTTTTTGGTTGTTTCATCCTTGGAGTATCGATAATAAGAGCCATCCGCTGGAAGAATCGTTGTATCAATAATATGATTATCCCGCTCAATGTATTTTTCCGATGCGGAGAACGTACGAAAGTCTTTTGTGCGAGCGCTGTATATTTTTTGTTTTTGTTCTTGCTCCTGAGGTTCCTGCGTCGCAGAAGCCCAGAATACAAGAAACTCATCTGCCATTTCATCATACACAGCTTCCGGTGCCCAGACACATCCAGCGCCCTCAACACCTAGTGTAACGTTCCATGGGGATGACCAGTTCACGAGATTGCTGGATTCCCATATGATTACGTCACGACTCCCGGCATTAACGGCATGAGTCCACCCTTTGCCGCTTGCGATGCGGAGATCCGTAGCAATCAGATAAAATTTATTTTCCTTGACTGAACGAACCAGAAACGGGTCCCGTACCCCCTTTTCTCCAAGGTCGGAAAACAGCACAGGAGATCCGCCATTAAGATCCTTCCAGTGAAGACCATCCTCGCTATAGGAGAAATAAACCTGCTCTCCGTCTGGTTGTTCGCCAATAAAATGTACAAAGAGATACCCATCATAAGTTGGAGTTGTTTTGGTCAATGGTAAAGAGCCTCCTGAAAGTGAAATTGATTTTATACTAACAGTAAATATAAAAATGAAAGCGTTCTACATATGTTGTATCATACTTCAAAACCAGCGGAATGAGTATATTTTTGTGATTTGGTATGGCACAGATCATGTGAATCTTTCGCCGGGATCATTTTACTTTGATTGGGATGTTTGGCTTACTCCTCATGCAAAGAATATTAAAATATCGCCTTTATTTTACCTCAGGTATACAAAATTCTTGGTTTTCATTTACAAATAAATGCTAATCTTCTTAATGATGAACAAATGAATATAGACTCATGCATTCATTTTTGTTGTTGAGATATTACGAGGAGGAATCATTGTGAAATTATCCAAAAGAGTATTACCAGCGGTAGCGCTGACTCTGGCTGTATCGGCTTCTACTCTCTTGTCTGCAGGACAAGCAAGTGCGGTTCAAGCTGTAAGTGTGGAGAAAAAACAAATCAAGAACATCATCTTCCTCATTGGGGATGGCATGGGGACCTCTTATACTTCCGCCTACCGTTATATGAAAGATGATCCTTCAACGAAGGGCATGGACAAAACCGTATTTGACCCTTATCTTGTTGGGGCACAAATGACCTATCCGGATGATGATAAACAAAATGTGACGGATTCCGCTTCCGCAGCAACGGCTATGTCGGCGGGTGTGAAAACATACAATGCGGCCATTGCGGTTGACCCTGAGCAGAAGGAAGTCAAAACCGTACTTGAGCAGGCCAAAGAAAACGGCAAAGCCACCGGACTCGTGGCTACATCGGAGATCACTCATGCCACACCAGCTGCATTTGGTGCCCATGATATCAGTCGAAAAAATATGGATGCAATTGCGGACGATTATTATGATGAGTTGATTAATGGCAAGCATAAGGTGGATGTACTTCTTGGTGGAGGGAAATCCAATTTTGTACGCGAGGGTCGTGACCTGACGAAGGAGTTCCAGAAGGCCGGTTTCAGCTATGTGACGGATCGTTCCTCTCTCCTTGCTGATAAGAATCAACAAGTTCTTGGACTGTTTGCGGACGGAGGTCTGGACAAGTTGATTGATCGTACTGCTGCAACTCCATCATTGGCTGAGATGACCAATACAGCGATTGATCGTCTCAGTTCGAATGACAAAGGATTCTTTCTAATGGTCGAAGGCAGCCAGATCGACTGGGCAGGACATGATAATGATATCGTTGGTGCTATGAGTGAAATGGATGATTTCGCAGCAGCATTTCAGGCAGCTATTGATTTTGCCAAAAAAGACGGTGAAACACTTGTCGTAGCTACTGCCGACCACTCCACGGGCGGGCTTACGCTTGGAAAAGACGGAGAATACAACTTCTTCGTAGATCCAATCAAAGCTGCACTGCGCACACCTGACTTCATGGCAGCACAAATTGCAAAAGGTGCTTCGGTTGAAGAAACACTGAAAAGTTATCTCAAACTGGAGTTGAAACCGGAAGAGATTCAATGGGTGAAAGAAGCGGCCAAAAGTGCGGATGTAACAAAGATTGATAATGCCATTGAAGCGATTATTGATAACCGTTCATTTACGGGCTGGACAACAGGTGGACATACAGGTGAAGATGTTCCGGTCTATGCCTACGGTCCGGCAAGTCATCGCTTCGCCGGTTTGATCGACAACACAGATAATGCCAAGATCATATTTGATATTCTCAGCAAGCACCAATAATTCAATAGTTTAGGATCATCCCTTCTCTTCTTTCATCCGAAGAGAAGGGATTTTTTTCATATTTTCATGACCGAAACTTGTCCATTCACTTCGAGTATGGCGTACGCCTGTTCGGAATTTGCTAATATGCATTATATCCCATGGAGTTGGTTACCTTATACAAAACCACTTGCATTGAAGGGAGAGAAATCCGATAAATGCAGTTAACGATTGGTTAAGGCAGATTGCCCACAACTATATTCTCATTGTCATTGCTGCGGTGCTCTTTTTTGCAGTCAAAGCAGTCATTGGGTTCTATACGTACAAGCATTATGACAAAAAATTGGATGCACTCACAGATAAGGTCAATCGTCTTCTGGAGGAGAAAACAACGGAGTGATGCAGCTTATTGTGAGCTATAGAAGTAACAAGCTTTGGAGGAGAAAAGCATGTTAGGAAACATTCTGCTCGGTATGGTCATTCCCATTATATTGGGTGTATGGATTCTGCGTCGGAACTTTACAATCCTTATTCTATATTATCCACTTGGTGTGGCTGTATCAGCATCCATCAACAATATCGGGTTTAATTACTTCTGGAATATTCTTCCGAATACTCATAATCAATCCTTGGCTGCTCTCCCAATGGATCTTGGAATCTATCCGATTGCCGGCTGCTTGATGATGTATGCCATTATCGTCAAAGGTGCCAAGCCATGGTTGGCGATTCTTGTTGCATCATTGTCGCTGACATTAATCGAATGGGTTGCCAAAATGATGGGGCATGTCATTTATTTTAATGGATGGAACATCCTTTGGACCTTTTTGTCATACCTCCTGCCATTTGTTCTTGCTTATGGTTACAGTAAAATATTGAGGTATACCAAGTGAAGTTTTACTGAAGCTTTCCCCTAATAAGGCAGGACAGATGATATGGGTTAACGCTGATGGGCATACGTGCATATCTTAACTCATATTCGTCTTGGAGGGATTCGTAATGTATGTGGCATATCCTTATGGTTACAGGTACACTTTTACTCCGGTATGGGCAACATCATCAGCCGAAGCACTTGAATTAATCAAAACAGCTGTGCAAGGAGAACGAAACGATGAGGTGTTCTATGATTCACTGATTCAGTTGTCACCCGATGCCAATCAGGCTGCCATCATCACGAGCATCCGCAATGATGAACGAGGACATAATCAAATGTTCCGCCAAATGTACAAGGATCTGACAGGTCAGGAGATTACGGGCATAAGCAGTGAGCCGGTTGAGACGGTCACCTCTTATCTTGCCGGACTGCAAAAGGCGTTTCATGGTGAATTGGCCGCCGTGGAAAAGTATAGAAAAATATGGTTTGGTCTCCCTTATGGCATTTATAAGGATACGGTGTGGGGAATCATCCTGGACGAACAGAAACATGCGGATAAATATAACAATCTGATTACCTACAATTTGCCGAGATAGTCATGTATGGGATGAATAACGCGCGTATTCTTTTAAAAATGAACAATTGAAAGCAGTAAAAAACCAGTGAATTGGTCTTACCCCTGTCAAGTAGACAGATGGAAAAAAGCTATGCTGCCAGTGCGCATCGATATTCAATCGGTGCGCGCTGTTTGAGTTTGGCTTGAAAACGTCGGTAGTTGTAATGGTACATATAATCTTCCACGGCTTGTCGAATCTCTGCTTCTGAATTACACTGGTTAAGGTACAGCTTCTCTGTCTTGAGATGCGAAAAGAAGGATTCGATGCATGCGTTATCCAGGCAGGTTGCTTTGCGAGAGTGGCTGCCCTTCACGCCGAATGCTTCTAATCGTGTGTTGTACGCCTGAGACGTGTATTGGAAGCCTTGATCCGAATGGAGCACGGCTTCCGAAACGTCTCTTTTTTGT